>JAURFH010000135.1 GCA_030834415.1 Verrucomicrobiota bacterium
GCGAGCAACAGAGCCGCGAGTTTCCATTCGAGCTGATGATTGAGTGCGGCGGAAAGATCATCATAGCCCACACTGAAAACGCCCAAGAGTCCGGTGTGCCACCAGATCGCGCTGCCGATGCACCAAGTGATCAAGGCCCCCACTGCCGGCAAGAGCCAGAGGGGAAAATTCCATTTCCTGGAGCGGGCCCGCAGGTTCAGCGAAGACTTCTGGAACACGACGCCGATCAAGGCTGCCAAGGCCGAAACCACCGGGATCAACAGATAAACCGGCCAGTGTGGTGCCGCCACATCGCCCAGTTCAAAAGCCGGTTGCTTGCCTATCAGTCCATGCACCACGAGCGCCCCGATGACCGAGGCCATCAACACAGCACCCAAGTAACGGCTGTTCAGATCGGCGATAATTTCCTCCAACACGAAGGTGATGGCCGCGAGCGGAGTGTTGAAGGCAGCCGCGAGACCGGCCGCTGCACCAGCCACACAGGCCTGTCGCCGTTTCTGCTTGGGCTCCCCCATAAGCCCGGCCGCATTGGCAGCCAGACCACCGGCAATCTGCACACTCGGACCTTCACGCCCCAAACTGGAGCCACCGCCCACACTCAAGATACCCGCGACGAACTTCACCCAGACCACCCGCCAGGAGATGAAGCCGAATTCCTTCCAGAACGCGAGCTTCACTTGGGGTATACCGCTGCCTGCGGCCTCTTTGCAAAGCCGGTTGAGCAACCAGCCGGTCAGCAGAGAGGTAGAAAGGATGATCGCGAGGCTGCCCAGCAGGAATTCCCCTTTGGAGCGCTCAGCCAGCTCGACAAAAGTGAACCGGTAAAACCAATGGATGCCCAAGTTAAAAGCTACCGCAGAAAGACCGGCAACCAAACCATAGACACAAGTTTGCAGGACTACCCGAAACCGTTTTGGCACCCTATTCAGGTAGTCCGCCAAGAAAGTTACATTCACGACCAGAACACTTTTGCCCCGCCCTAAAAGAATTTTCAAGCAATGTTCCGGCTACAAGGGGACTGGACGAACTGCCCCGCTTGCGTGAGATTAGGCCCATGCTCTTGTCGTTTCAGACCATACGTTTGGTTTTGCTCGGTGCTTTGCTGGGGGGCCTGGCCCTTACCCCAGCCCATGCCCAAGTGACTCTGGATGCTGGTAACCGCCCCAACATCCTGCTCATCGTCGCGGATGATCTGGGCTATGGTGATCTCGGATGTTACGGGCAAAAATTGGTCAAAACCCCGAACTTGGACCGCTTGGCCTCCGAGGGCACGCGCTTCACCCAGTTCTATGCGGGCAACTCCATGGGTAGCTCCTCCCGGGCCACCCTCATGACAGGTCGCCATTCCGGGCATGCCAATATCCGCGGGCTCTCTCCCATCGCCAGCTCGCTTTACAACAGTGATGTGACCATCGCGGAGGTACTGCAGCCAGCTGCTTACCGCACAGCGGCCACCGGTAAATGGGCTATGGGCGATGCCGGTTCCTCTGGCACGCCAAACAACCAGGGCTTCGATCATTGGTATGGCTTCCTGAATAACGCGCTCTCCCAGATGTATTATCCGCCGGTCATTTTCAAAAACCAGAGCGCCATCCTCATCGCTGAAAACCAGGACGGTAAAAAAGACCTCTACGCGCCGGACCTCATCACGAAGAGCGCCGTGTCCCTCATCCGCTTAGGTAGCCCCACCCCAACCGATCCGGGCCGCCGTTTCTTTGTCTACTACGCCCCGCAATTGCCTCATCCCAATGCCGATCTCGGTCGCGTCACTGGTAATGGCATGGAGATACCCAGCGATGCTCCCTATACCGATGAACGCTGGCCGCAAACTGAAAAAAATCGCGCCGCAATGATTACCAGACTGGATGCGGACATCGGCAAACTAATGGCCCAACTGGAAAAATCCAAGGTCAGTAGCAACACCGTCGTCTTCTTCACCAGTGATAATGGACCTTGGCGTGCAGGTGGCTCCAACCCGGCATTTTTCAATGCCACTGGCGGACTACGCGGTCAGCGTGGCGAACTGTATGAAGGTGGGCTTCGCGTACCACTCATCGCTTGGTGGCCCGGCCAGATTGCCGCCAGCAACGTCGTGGACACTCCCTGCGCCATGTGGGATATCCTGCCCACCATAAGCGAACTCACCGGCGCATCCATCCCCACGAATATCGATGGACGCTCCCTTGTCGGTGCCTTGAAAGGCAAGGCCATCAAGCCTGCCGAACACCTCTATTGGGAACTGCATAACGACGGTTTCACGCAGGCACTCCGCGTGGGAGATTGGAAAGGCATCCGCCCCCACGGCAAGCCGATGGAACTATACAATCTGAAAGCAGACCCGCAGGAGAAATCGAATGTCACCAAACAGCATCCGGACAAGGTGAAGCAGATCTCCGACCTCATGGCCGAGTCCCGCACCGATTCCGACCAGTGGCCGTTGCCCAATCCATAGTACTTCGGGAGAAGCAACCTAAGCCTGTCAATTCTTTGTCTTAACAAATAGTTGGCATTAGACATCCCCTCTTCCTCCAACTATCTTCACCGCCATGCACCATTCACATGCTCCCGGATCACATTTGCAGGAAGACCCATGGCGCGTCTTCCGTATCATGGCGGAGTTCGTCGATTCTTTCGACACCATGTCAAAGGTCGGCCCGGCCGTGACGGTTTTCGGTTCGGCGCGCACGAAACCGAGTGACCCATATTACAAACAGTCCGTGGCCCTCGCCAAATCATTGGCCAAACATCATATCGCCGTCATCACGGGCGGCGGCCCTGGCATCATGGAGGCGGCGAACAAAGGTGCTGCGCAGGCCAAGGGCAAATCGGTAGGGCTGAACATCAAGCTGCCGCATGAGCAATGTGGCAATCCTTACTCCAATATTCCCATCGATTTCCATTACTTCTTCGCGCGCAAAGTCTGCTTCGTGAAATACAGCATGGGCTTCGTCTATATGCCCGGCGGTTTCGGCACGCTCGACGAGTTCTTTGAAGTCGCCACGCTCGTGCAGACCCAGAAGATTTCCCGCTTCCCGCTTATCCTCTTTGGCACGGATTACTGGAGCGGCCTCATCAAGTGGATGAAGACCACGCTGGAAGGCAAGAAACTGATCAGCCCGGGAGACATCGACCTGATGAACCTTACGGACGATGTGGATGAAGCGGTAGGCATCATCCTCGACTACCGTCGCCGTGTGGGCCCGCCCGAAGACGTTCCGCCCGCATTCAAATAATCACCGATGTATCAGGTCACCAAGTTGGAGAACGGCTTCACCGTCGCCACGGCCACCATGCCGCATATGGCTGGTGTTAGTGCCGGATTGTGGGTGGGCGTGGGTGGACGCTATGAAAATGCGCCGCTGAATGGCGTCTGCCATTACATCGAGCACATGCTCTTCAAGGGCACCAAGCGCCGGAACGCCAAGCAGATTTCGCAAGCGGTGGAAGGCGTGGGCGGTTACCTCAACGCCTTCACCGGCGAGGAACACACCTGTTTCTACGCCCGTGCCCCGCGCGACAAACTCGGCAATCTTCTCGATGTCCTCTTCGACATGGTGCTGCATTCGCAGTTCGATTCTGTGGAGATCGACAAGGAGCGCAATGTCATCAAGGAGGAGGTCGCCATGTATCTCGACCAGCCCGCTTCTCACGTGATGGAGCTGCTGAACGAGACGCTTTGGCCCGACCACCCCTTGGGCCGTCCGCTCACCGGAACGCTGGAAACCCTCGATGGCCTGCGCCGTGATGAACTGGTCGCTTATCTTAAGTCCCATTACGTCGCGGCTGGCGCTGTGCTGACCGTGGCGGGTCGGGTGAACCATCGCGAAGTGGTCTCGCTGGCCCGCAAGCTCGCCAAGCCTTTCGCCAAAGGCAAACGGCCGACCTATCTGCCCACCGCTTCCACGCAAACGGAACCGCGGGTGCGCCTCTTCACGAAAGATATCGAACAGACGCATCTCGCGCTCGGCATGCGTTCGTGCTCGCGTCACGACGACCGCCGGTTCGCCCTTCGCCTGTTGAATATCATTCTCGGCGAGAACATGAGTTCGCGCCTCTTTCAGGTCGTCCGTGAGGAGCATGGCCTCGCCTACTCTATCCAGAGCGGCCAAAACTCTTTCGACGAGACCGGTGCGCTCGTCATCAGTGCCGGTGTGGACACGAAGAAGACGAAGCCCGCGCTCAAGCTCATCGTACAGGAATTGAAGCGCATGCGCGAAACCCTGCCGAGCAACACGGAACTGCGCGAGGCCCGCGACTATCTCATCGGCCAGATGGACCTGACCCTCGAAAGCACCGAGAACCAGATGATGTGGCTCGGGGAAAACCTGCTCGGCTACGGTCGCGTCCAAAAACCCGCTGAATCCAAACGTCGCCTGACCGAAGTAAAACCCTCGGATATCCGTGCCGTCGCCCGCGAATTCCTCACGCCAGAACGCATGAGCCTCGCCTTGGTGAGCCCACTGAAAAATGATCGCGGTTTGAAGGAACTTTTGGCAGCATGATTGCCCAGTCGCAATTATGCGCCCGCTCATCACTGAAATCACGACCCAGCACACGCCCGCCAGTCTCGCGGCGGCGATGAACGCTGAGCCCGGCGTGGTGGTGTTGCGAAGCGGGATGCCGGATTCTTCCCAGTCGCGCTACTCTTTTGTCACCGCGCGACCCTTCCTGACCTTTCGCTCCTACGGTTCACGCTGTGAGTTACGTTCGGTGAACGGCCTGCAGGAAGTCTTCGGGAATCCTTGGCACACGTTGGATTCGCTCATGTCGCGCTACGAGCTGCTCGATGAGTTGGACCTCCCCTTCCCGGTCGGCGGCTGTTTCGGCTACTGGGGTTACGATTTGAAGAACTTCGTGGAGCCCAAACTCACCCGGAACGCCGTCAACGATCTGGAACTGCCCGATTGCCACGTGGGTTTCTACGACAGCCTCGTCGTCTTCGATCATCGCCTCGGCAAGACTTGGCTCATCGTGACTGGTCTAGACGTAGATGGCTCCCGTAGTGAAGAGACCGCCAATCAATCCGCCATCTGGTGGCAGGAAAAACTGGAAACCGCTCCCGAAGACCAAGCTCATCCAGCATCAGGCCGCCAGCATCCGGCATCCAGCAACGTCACCTCCACCTTCACGCGCGAGCAATTCATTGCTGGCGTGGAACGCGCCCAGAGCTACATCCGCGCAGGTGACATCTATCAGGTGAACCTCGCGCAACGCCTCACCGCGCCGCTCACCACCACACCTTGGAATTTCTTCGAGCGACTGGCTGAAGTCTCCCCTGCTCCCTTCGCGGCCTATCAGGATTGCGGCGATTTCGCCCTCGCTTCCTCTTCGCCCGAACTTTTCCTCCGCTTGAGCGGTTCGCACATCACGACCCGTCCGATCAAAGGCACGCGCCCGCGCGCCCACGATCCCGTGCGCGATGCCCAGCTCACTTACGAGCTGCAGACCAGCCCCAAAGAGATGGCGGAGCTGGTGATGATCACCGATCTCTTGCGCAATGACCTTGGCCGTGTCTGCGAATACGGCTCGGTGCAAGTGCCCGAGCTGGTGCGACTGGAACGCTACGCGCAAGTGCAACACCTCGTCTCAACGGTCGAAGGCCGGCTCCGCCCGGACGTCACGCATTTCGCCGCCTTCGCCTCCTGTTTCCCCGGCGGCAGCATCACGGGTGCGCCGAAGATCCGCGCGATGGAGATTATCGATGAACTGGAGCACGTCGCGCGCGGACCTTACACCGGCTGCATCGGCTACCTCGGTTTCAATCGCGAGAGCCAGTTGAACATCACCATCCGCACTGCCGTATGCCAGGGAGACAAGGTTTACTTTCACGTCGGGGCGGGCATCGTCGCCGATTCTTCCTCGGCGGCGGAGTATGATGAGACGCTGGCCAAGGCACGAGGCTTTCTCGCCGCCCTGCAACTTCAACCGCAGCCGGAGTATCGTCCGGCCGATTCCACCTCCACATGATGGTTTTTCTCAACGGCGAGTTTGTGACTGAAGCCGAGGCGAAGGTCTCCGTCTTCGACCGCAGCTTTCTCTATGGCGATGCGTTGTTCGAAACAATGCTCGTGCAAAACGGCAAAGTGTTCCGCTGGCGCAAGCATTGGTCGCGCTTGGAGAAAGGGGCGGATTTCTTAAAGATCACCATTCCGTTTGCAGAGGAAGAATTACTGGCGCGCGCGCAAGAACTCATCACCCAGAATGAGCAGCCCGATTGCTTGCTACGCCTGCATCTCTCACGCGGGGTCGGCACACGGGGCTATTCGCCGAAGGGGGCAGACACACCCGTGCTCATCATGAGCACCCATCCCGCACCGGTTATCGATCCCCAGAATCCGCCGAGCTGGAAACTGGCGACCAGCTCGCTGCGAATCCAAGCGGACAGCCCCTTGAACCGCTCCAAGCATGCGAACCGTCTCCTGCAAGTCCTTGCGAAAGCGGAAGTCGAGGCGCTGAAAGCGGATGACGCCCTGCTCCTCTCCAGCGAGAACTCCGTAGTAGAAACCTCCAGCGCGAATATCTTTTGGACCGATGGTCTGGGTATCTTCACTCCGCCGCTCAATACCGGTGCGCTGGATGGCGTGACCCGTTCGATGATCTTTGAATTGTGCCAGGGCTTAGGGATCAATGCGACGGAACGGCCGATCACCGTGCAAGACTTGCAGCAATCGCAGGGAGTCTTCGCTACCCTGAGCTCACTCGGCATCGTGGAAGTAACAGAGATTGATCGGAACACTATCAACCGCTCATCGCCCATATTTGAAAGACTGCGGGCTGCTTATTGGGAACTGGTGAAACGGGAGACGGAAGTTTAGTCAGCCTTAAGTAAAGTGCCTGCCGAGGCTGATTGTTTTTCCAAGGCTTGCAAACGGTCGTGGTAAGCAACCAAGAGCCGCAGAACACGGGGTTTCCAAAGCCACACCATCGCAACGCCAACAAGTCCGCCGACAACAAGCATCATCTTCGTGATAACAATTCCAACCACTATGCCCTTCGCAAATTCCACCCCTACTTTGTCTTTGTCAATCAAGACCTCCAACAATCTGACGAAAAGATTCATGTAAATGACGACCGTGCATATTGCTGCCACAAGCGCACCAAACGCAACCCAGCGGCTTCGCAGCAGCCATTTTCGCTGAGATTCGACAAACTCCTCATCCGTTTTGCGTTTCCAAAACATAGCATCTTCCGGGTGGTATTACGCTCAACCTACCCGCAGCAGTTGTTTTGCGAAAGGGTATTCAACCTACAAAGCAGCCCTGCATTTGTAAGTCGCACGATTCTAGGAACAGAAAAGAAAAACGCTTCAAACCAGTCAGGTTTGAAGCGTCGAATGGAAAACTAAAAGCTAATGCGCTTACTTGCGCGAAGCGGTGGTCGCCGCTATGGGACCGAGGCGTTTCTTACCCACGGCGATGTCATCGATCCACACCGTGAAGCCTTCGCCGGTGGCGGGCTGGTAGTTCGTCCAACCGATGGACAGCGTCTTGAATTCCGAGGGAAGCTCCGCGCCTTCAAATTTGCCCGCACCCTTATGCACGGCGATGTCGGTGACTTCCTTGCCATTCAAAAAGAACTGGTAGGACTGCGTGGCGTAGTCCGCGTGCCACTCGAGCAGCGTCCATTCATCATTGAACTTGTGCATGGTCTTGGAGCTGACGCCGAACTCTTTCCGTTGCTTGGGCTGGACATTGTACATGTAGCGGAAATCGCCATTGCCGTTCAGAGAAAAGCCGGCGAGGCGCACTTCGATCGGATCGTTGGCGAGCGGGCTGGTCGTCTTACCGGCCACGAGGGTCGTGTGGATGGAGGCCGATTTCTTGCCCTCAGGAATCAGCGGCAGCGGCGTGGGTGTCTGGACCTTGATATACATGCGGCCCCAGTGTTCGCCGCCCAAGGCCGCGACCTTGTCCGGCGCGAGGCTGATGTAGCGACCACCTTTCACAGCGGGTTCAACCTTTAGGGCATGATGGCCGCTATGGGCGACGCCCTCGGCGACGCTGATGGCACCGGTCTTGGTGAAGCCTTTCGGGATCTGGCCGACGGCAGTGGACTCAAAATCATCCATGACCACGACATCCGGTGAAGCGGCTTGGAGAAGAAAACTGGAAGCTGCAAACGCCAGCACAGCGGCGATGCGGGGGAGAGAATGTTTCATTTACCGATTGGTAGCAGGGCCGCGATTCCCCCGCTAGGGAATTCTTTGTAACGCCGATTTGGTGCCTTTTTCGGGTCAAATCTGGGTGACCACTACCTTCAGTGACTCGGGTGTGGGCTTGGCCGCCAACTCCACCGCATCCGCTGTCTGCGCGAGTGGATAGCGGTGCGTGATGAGGCCGCGCACATCGAGCTTGCGGGAGAAGACGAGCTTGGCGACTTCCGGTTGCAAGGTGACATCCGAGGAATAGCTGCCCATCAGGTCCTTCTCATCAACACAAACGGTCGAGAGGTCGATATCGGTCAACGCCCCGCGCTTCGTATGGGCGAAGAGCAACACCTGCCCGGCTCCGCGAAGCAGCCCCATGGCTTGCTTAAGCACAGCATCCACCGGCGTAGCTATGACAGCGGCATCAAGGCCTCGCCCCTTCGTGAGTTTGGTGACTCGCTCCGGCAGATCGGCGGCATCGCCCCGGATTGCCAGTTTCGCACCGAGTTTCTTCGCGAGCTTCAATCGGGTATCAAGCAAATCTGTCGTGACGACATTGATACCACGCAAAGCCAGCAGGCGCGTGAACATCAGGCCGATGGGGCCTTGTCCGGCGACGAGCACGGTATCACCCTTCAGAAGATTCAGGCGTTTCACGCCTTTCAGCACTGTGTTCGCCGGCTCCAGCATGGCACCTTCTTCGAAGGTGTTCTGCTTGGGAATCTTCACGACGCCGGGCAGACAAAAAGACATCACGCGAACGTATTCCGCATAACCGCCACCCGCAGGCTCAAACCCGGCGGTGATACCGGTGCGTTTGTATTGCGGGCATTGCGCGAAGGCCTGGTGACGGCAGGCATGGCAATTCAGGCAGGGCACGTGATGGTGTAACGCCACGCGGTCACCGACCTTCAGGCCGCTCACCTTCGCACCCGTCTTCACGATGGTACCCGCCGTCTCATGACCGAAGATGCGCGGGGGCGGCACGGTGCCGTAATGGATCTTCTTGATGTCCGTAGGGCACACGCCACACACAGCCACCTTCACGAGGATCTCATTTGCGCCGATGCGGGGCACGGGGACTTCTTCCACGCGCAGGTCTTTCACCCCACGATATACCACGGCACGCATCGTCTTCGGCAATTTGTCGGTCACGGGATGGAGATACTCGAAAGCAGTGTGCTTTTCAATTCTTCGTCAAGCCTCCCAACGTCGGCTGCTACACAATAAACTCCCGAAACCACAATTCCGGTTCGGCGTGGTAGATGCGTTCTTCGCCATTCCATTGGAAACGCACTTCACCAGCATGCAAAGCCTGGCAGTGGAGAATGAGACGCTGGCGTTGTTCCTCGGTCAGACGGCTCTCTACGAGTGCGAGGTAAAGGGACTCATCGCCACCGTAGATCTTGTCGCCCACAATGGGGTGGCCGAGGTGTGCGAGGTGGATGCGTATTTGATGTTTGCGACCGGTCAGCAACTCGATTTGCAACAGGGTAAAATCGCCTTCCGCGCGGGTGAAACGTTTCAGGACTTTGTAAGCGGTTTGCGAGGCAGCACCATCCGGGCGCACGCAGTCTTTGATGGCGACGATACTCTGCTCGTCTTTGCCGAGGGGGGCGTCGATGAGTCCTTCGTCATCGGGCACATAGCCGCGCACGATGGCCTGGTAAATCTTCCGCACTTCGCGGCTTTCCCATTGTTTGCGGAGCTGCTTGGCGGCTTCGTCAGTTTTGGCCACGAGAACGAGGCCGCTGGTCTCGCGGTCGAGGCGGTTGATGAGATGCGGGTGGATGCTCTCCCCCAGATGCAGGCGCACGCGGCTGATGAGGCTGGAGTAGATGTCCCCTTTCGTAGGGTGGCAGACGAGGTCGGCAGGCTTGTTGACGATGAGGAATTCGTCGTCCTCGTGGATAATCTCGAAGAGTTTGTCCGGCGGAGAAACGCTCATCAGGCCCCTCCCCTTTGCGCTGCAAGCCCTTGCGCGAGAACCGCTAAGTGCCGGCTCAGGGCAGATGATGTCGGATTTTGCAGCATATATGGTCCGCTTAGTCGCTCACTAAAGGTTTTCTGGACGGCGACTTGTCACAAGGGCGGATGTGCGTATCATCCGCGCGAGTGAAAGAAAAGTGGAATGTCATTTTGCCGGTCTTGCTGCTGGTCGCGTTTGCGGCCACGCGGTGGCCCAGCCTGATGCCGGTGAACTTCAGCGCGGCCTATGCGCTGGCGTTCTGCGCGGGGGCGTTCATTCCCAAGAAGCTGGTCTGGTGGGTGCCGTTTGTGGTGATGCTGGCGAGCGACATCATCATCAATCTTTTCTATTATAAGGTGGCACCATTGGGCAGCTACATGCTGGTGAGCTATTCGCTGTATGCCCTGCTCATCCTGTTGGGACGGCAGTTCGGCCCGAAGGCGAGTTTCGTGAAGTTGCTGAGCGGCGGCATCCTCGGAGCATTCCTGTTCTACCTAATCTCGAACACGTTCGCGTGGATCGGCAACCCGGCTTACCTGAAAACTTTCGCCGGATGGGTCAAGGCATTGACCACGGGCATGGACGGGTTTCCGCCAACGTTGATCTTTTTGAAGAATACGCTGTTGAGTGGCGGCCTGTTCACCGGTTTGTTTGTAGGCGCGATGAAGCTGGCGGAGTCAGAAGCCGAGGCGAAAGAACCGGAGCCTCAGGAAAAGGAAGAGTCGGAAGAAGCGGAGAAGCCCGAGGGTGAGGAAGCGAAGGCGTAGATTATTGGGAAAACATCGAACTCCCAACGTCCAACCTCGAAAGACCGCCACCCCTCATCCTCAATCCTTCTCCCCTCCGAGAGGAGAAGGAAAAACAGTACTTCCGGGCGAGTGCCTTTGTCAGGTGCATAAAGCAAATTTGCAGATCATCGGTTTAAATCTTTAGCCAGCTCATGAAGATCGGCCTCATATCAGACACGCATGGGTATCTGGACCCGAAAGTCCGGGAGCTGTTTGATGGCGTCGAGCATATCCTGCACGCGGGGGATATCGGGTATGCGTCCATCATCCTCGAACTGGAGGATATCGCGCCCACGACGGCGGTCTTGGGGAATAATGATTTCGGGATGGAGTATCGGGAGACGGAGGTGGTGACGCTGGAGGGGATTAAATTCATGGTGCATCACATCGTGACGCCGCGCTATCTCACCGAATCGCTCAAGCGACGGGTCATCCATGATGACCCTCAAGTGCTCGTCTTCGGCCACACGCATACGGCCTTCAACGAGACCATTGATGGCGTGCACTTCATCAATCCCGGTTACGCGGGCAAGCCGCGTTTCAAACAGGAACGTTCGGTGGCGATCCTGCATGTGGAGGATGGGAAGACGCGGCTGGAGTTTCGGGAGCTTTAACACCGCATGGCAAGGACCGGCCTGCTCGTGACAGTTGTCGGAGTTCCACCCGGTCCCTTGCTGGTTTCGGCAGAGGGCACTCGATAAACAGAAGCCACACGATTATCTCCAAGCTCACGAGAGATGCCTTGGAATTAAGGGCAGCAGCTTGCCAAAAGAGTTTGGGACCGGGTGAAACCGGTCCTTACCATATCACATGCAATTCCAAAGGATGTAGAGTTCGTGTAATTGCCTCAATCGGTCGAAGCTGCCATCTTAAGGACACTGACCATGTATTTCATGCTCGAACTAATTTTGCGGTGCTTAGGCGCAATCTGGGAAGCTGGGAATTACTGGCGGTTCACTGTCGGATTTCTGCTCGGCCTGATCATAGTTGGATTAGGGCATTGGCTCTTGCCGGAAGAAAGCTCTTTGCGGAGCGCAGGAGTTCCTTTGGTATTCGGTGGTGCAGTGGCCGGGGTGATTTGGGAAATCACCGCGTTGCGGGAAAGGCAGGAATGTCCGCC
>JAURFH010000136.1 GCA_030834415.1 Verrucomicrobiota bacterium
AGCCCCGTGGCCGCCAACGCGATCAGGCGCGCGAGGAACCGCAGGTTGCGCGGCAGAAACAGCATCACTACTGCCGCCAGCAACGGAACACCGAGTATGAAAGTTAGGGGAGACATGGTCTAGCGTACCAAAGTGAGGAACATGACGATCGCGGCCCCGAGCGCAAAGAGGAACGCGTAGGTTTGGAGGTTGCCGGACTGCACCAGTCGAAGCACACGACCGGTCAACTCGACCGAGCCATGCACACCACGCACCAGCAATCCCCCGATGATCCAACGGTCCACCGCATCGGCAAAGCGGGCCAATGCTTCCTGGGTGACCTTAATCAGTTTTGCGTAAAGTTCGTCGAAATAGAACCGGCCGCTCATGGCCTTGGAGAGCAGCTTGAATGAGCTGGTGAACTTGTCAGACGTCGCGTTGTAATAGAGGAGATACGCTCCCAAACCACCGATGCCCACAGCGAGCAAACCCAGAATAGCCGCCAAAGGATCGTGACCAATCGGGGCGAAGATGCTCTCCGGGAAGATGGCTGCATGCTCTTCCGAGCCGAAGAAATGACCATACATCGTATTGATGCCGATCAAGCCACCAACAACGCTAAGCACGGCCAAGAACTGCAAAGGCACCGTCATGAGCGCTGGCGATTCATGAGCATGGCTTGCAGCGTCCGACTTGGGCTTGCCTAAGAAAGCCACAAAGAACAAACGGCCCATGTAGAAAGTAGTCAACACCGCCACAAAGGTTCCGATGAGGAACAACGGCAAGCTATGATGATTGGCTGCCGAAAGGATTGAGTCCTTACTGTAGAAACCGCTGAAAGGCGGCACACCGCAGAGGGCGAGAGTGCCGATGGCAAACGTCCAGAAAGTGACCGGCATCTTTTTCTGCAAACCACCCATCTTCCAGATGTCCTGTTGGTGATGCAGCGAGTGGATGACTGAGGCTGCCCCGAGGAACAGCATCGCCTTGAAGAAAGCATGGGTAGTGAGGTGGAACATCGCCGCCTCCGGCGCATGCAAGCCCACCGCCATCACCATATAGCCGAGCTGCGAGAGCGTGGAATAAGCGAGGATGCGCTTGATGTCGCTCTGCTGCACCGCGATCAACGCCGCCAGCAAGGCCGTGATCGCACCGATCCAAGAAATGATATGCAGGGCTTCCGAGCCGGGGATATCCAGCAGAAAGAAGATACGGCACAGCATGTAAACACCAGCGGCCACCATTGTCGCCGCATGGATGAGGGCTGACACAGGTGTCGGACCTTCCATCGCGTCCGGCAACCACACATGCAGCGGGAACTGGGCAGACTTACCCATCGCACCGCAGAAGAGCAGTAAACCAGCAGCCGTAGCTAAAGTGCCGAAAGCGGTCGGGTTATTCAGCACTGCCTTTTCCAGATACTCAAAATTCAAAGAACCCAAGGTCGCCCAAACAAGCAGGATGCCGAGGATGAAGCCGAAGTCGCCGATGCGGTTGGTTAAAAAGGCTTTCTTGGCGGCATCACCAGCCGAAGCCTTCTCATACCAGAAACCGATAAGCAGATAGCTGGATACACCCACCAACTCCCAGAAGATGAACATCATCAGGAGATTATCCGCCAGCACGATGCCGAGCATGGAGAACATGAACAGGCTGAGATGCGAGAAAAACCGCGAGAAGCAGCGATCTTCGTGCATGTAAGAATAGGAAAAGACATGGATGGCCGTGCCGACGCCGGTCACGATGAGCAACATCAACTTGCTCAGGGCATCGATCCGCAGACCGATATCGACATTGAAGTCAGCCACCGAAATCCACTTCAAGGAAACGGTCAGGCCGTATTTACCAAGTTCCGGCACCATCACGAACAAAAGTCCGCTGACGATGAACGCACTCAGGGAAGCGCCAATCGAAAGTTTGGCACTGAGCACCTTGTTCTTTTGAGTGAACAAGCCGGTGATTGCTGCAGAAGCCAGAGGCAACAGCAGAATCAACCATGCTAAATCTTCTATCTTAAAGTCCGACATGTTCCAAAAAATCTTAAAGTTTCATCGAGGTCAGATCCTCGACATGTGCGCTCTGTTTTCGGCGATACAGCGCCACGATCAAAGCCAGGCCCACCGCCACTTCCGCCGCCGCCACCGTGATGATGAAGAACACCATCACCTGCCCGTTCAGGTTGTCGTTGAAGCGGGACATGGCCACGAGCGCCAGGTTCGCCGCGTTCAGCATCAATTCCAGCGACATATACATGATCAGCACGTTGCGCCGCAGAATGACGCCCAGCAGCCCCAGACAGAACAGGAGCGCACTGACCACCAGATAATGTTCCAGACCGACTTGCATGTTATTTCAGATCCTTTTTGCTCAGCAAAATAGCGCCCACCATGGCGACCAGCAGCAAGACCGACAAAATCTCGAACGGCAGCAGGTATTGGGTGAAAAGGATATTTCCCAATTCCTTCACCTGCCCCTGCTTGACCGGCATGGCCAACCCCTCGCCCACTTTCGACTCCGCCAAGGTCTTGACCAGAATCGCCGCGATGGAACCGACACCGATCACCGCAGCCGCGATGCCGTAGGTGTTCAGCTTGCGCCGTTCCTCCTCCTTCAAGTCCAGCAACATGATGACGAACAGGAAGAGCACCATCACGGCGCCCGCGTAAACCAACACCTGGACTGCCGCGAGGAAGAACGCGTGCAACAACACGAACAGACCAGCCATCGAAGCGATGGTCAGCACCAGAAACATGGCGCTCGTCACCGGATTCCGGCTGAACGGATTCGCCACCACCATGACACCGCACAGCAGCGTCAGGAAGGCGAAGATGTAAAAGAAGATATCTTGCATGGATCTGGTTCGCCCTAATTTTGCTTAACCGGGAAGGATTCCTGTTCCTCGGCTTCCTTGAGCTTGTGCTCCCATTTCTTGATGGGGCCGTTATGCACGCCACCCAAGTTAAGGAGCTTCTCTTTGTTGTAAATCATTTCGCCACGGCTCAAGCCGGTGAGCGAGTAATCCTTTTGCAGGAAGATGGCCTCTTCCGGGCAGACTTCCTGACAGAAGCCGCAGAAGATGCACCGGAGCATATTGATCTCGAACTCTTTCGGCATCTTCTCCGCGTTCACACGGTCAGCCACCTGTCCATCCGGTCCCGGAGGCGTGATCTTGATGGCCTTCGGCGGGCAGACGAATTCGCACAACTGGCAGGAAACACACTTGGTGTTACCATCCGGATCTTTCACCAGATACGGCGCACCGCGATAGCCCTCCGGCACGGTCCACTTTTGCTCGGGATACTGCATCGTCACGGACTTCCGCTGGAAGACCGTGCGATAGAAATGTTTGCCCGTCACCTTGAAGCCGCCAAGGATGGCCGGAAGGTAAATCCGCTCCCACCAACTTAATTCTGGGCGTTTAACGATCATAGGCATAGCAATTCTCGATGGTTAGTTCGCAGCCCCCGAGGTGGTTGCCCAAATATAGACGGCGTAAAACAGGATGTTGGCGAGGGCGAATGGCACAAACCGGCGCCAGCCCAAGTCCATGAGCTGGTCATAACGGAAGCGTGGAAGCATCCAGCGCACCCAGATGAACAGCACCATGAAGAACAACATCTTGCCGATAAAAATTCCGATATGGAGGAAGCCCCCCATGATGGTGGTAGCGGGCTGGTCCAGCCCGGCGAAAGGCAGCGTCCACCCACCGAAAAACAGCGTCACCATCATCGCGGATGCCGCGATCATGTTCGTGTACTCCCCCATGAAGAACATCGCGAACTTCATGGAGCTGTATTCTGTGTTGTAACCGGCCACGAGTTCCGTTTCCGATTCCGGCAAGTCGAACGGCAGACGGTTCGTTTCCGCAAAGGCCGAGATGAGGAAAATGATGAAGCAGAACGGCAGCTTGAATATGAGCCAGTTCGGCAGGAATCCCAACAAGGTCCCTTGTTGATAACCGATGATGGAGCTGAGGTTCAAATCACCCACCAACATAAATACCGGCACCACGCTCATACCCATCGCCAGTTCGTAAGAAACCAACTGCGCGCTGGAACGGATACCACCGAGGAACGGATACTTGGAATTGGCCGCGTAACCCGCGAGCACGATACCATACACACCGAGCGACACGATGCCGAAGGTGTAGAGGATACCGACATTAAGGTCGGCAATGACCATCTTCTGTGCGCCCAGCGTCGAGCCGAACGGAATCACCGCCAGCACCATGAAGGCCGGGATGAGCGTCAGCATCGGGGCGAGCCAGAAGTAAACCTTCCGCACATGGGCAGGCATGAAGTCTTCCTTGAGGATGGCCTTCACGGCGTCAGCTGCTGGCTGGCCCAAACCAAAGAGCTTGATCTTGGTGAGAGGGATACCGACACGGTTCGGACCCACGCGGTCCTGGATCCACGCCGAGATGCGGCGTTCGGCCATCACGTAGTAAGAAACCATCGGCAACACCGCGAGGAAGAGGACCCCAAGAATCTTGATGGTCGCCCAGACCGCAGTCTGCATACCCGGAGACAAATTATTGATCCAATCGAACATGTGTCTCGCTCCGTCTAGATTTGCACAGTGACGCCCTTGTCACCGAGTGATGCCCATGTGACCCCATTGAACGCGGGGACTTCCGTGGCCATCTGATTGAAAAGCCCTTCGATGCTCACGAAACCGTTTTGGCCCGTGACATTGTGGACGAGGTCATGGAGGAATTCCCATTCCGCACGCGCGTCGCCGGGAGCTTCCACCGCCTTCATAAATTTCTGCACGCGACCTTTCACATTGGTGAAGGAACCGCGCTTCTCGACATGCGCGCAACCTGGCAGCAGGTAATGCGCGGCCTCAGTCGTCTTGCTAGGCAGGATGTCGCTCACGACCAGCAACTCGAGCTTGCCTAGCAAGTCAATGCCGATGCCGTGTTTGGTCACATCTTCACCGAAGACGATGAGCGTCTTGATGGTGCCGCCCTTGATGCCTTCCGCGATCTTCGCGATGTTCGCGCCAAGTTCCGCACCAGCGATGCCTGTGAGGCGGGCGCCGTTGCTATTCGGGTTTTTGTCGGCATTGACGAGCAGCTTGTCCCCTGCCCCATTGCGGGCGACGGAGTCCGTCAACGCACCGGTCTTGGTGGCGACCTTCTTCAGCAGGTAAAGCTCTTCGTTCGTCTGGCGGGCCGAGGCGATGATGGCCACGGAGCCAGCGGCAGCCGCGCGCAGCTTGTCGGAAATCTCTTTGGTTGCAGCCGTCCAAGAGATGCGTTCCGCCTTGTCACCCTGCTTCTTGATAAGCTGGGAGAGGCGGTCGGCGCGGCCGATCCACTTGTAATTCAAGCGACCGCTGTCGCACATCCACGGACCATTGACCGCATCGTTATCACGCGGTTCGTAGCGATAGACCTTATTCTCGCGCTGGCCGACCACGATATTGCAACCCGTGCCGCAGCTCGTGCAGAGGCTCTTGGCTTCCTTGAGGAACCAGACGCGCATCTGGAAGCGGAAATCTTTCGAGGTCAACGCACCCACCGGGCAGATATCCACGGTGTTCAGGGTGTAGTTGTTATCGAACTTAGTGCCCGGATAAGTGGCAATCGTGTTGTAGCTGCCACGGTTCACGATACCGAGCTTGTCATCACCAGCGATATCTTTGGTGAAACGGATGCAACGGGTGCACAAGACACAACGCTCATCATCCAGCATGATCCGCGGCCCGAGGTCCACGGCCTTCGGCTTGTGTACCTTTGGTTCCACAAACTTGCTCTCAGCTTGACCGTGCTCGACGGAATATTCCTGCAGCTTGCACTCACCTGCTTGGTCACAGATCGGGCAGTCCAGCGGGTGGTTGATGAGCAGCGATTCCAAGACCGCCTCGCGCATCTGCTTCGTGGCGGCGGAATTCGGATAAATCTCCATGCCCGGCGAGATGGGCGTCGCACAGGCGATCGCACCACGCGGCGTGGTGGGCTCGTAAGGCAGCACTGACTTCGCGATCTTCGGCGTGCCGTCCTCATTCATCACGGGCTTGCGGTCCGGTCCCATCGCCGGGGTGCCAAACTCGACGAGGCACATGCGGCAGTTACCGGCGATCGGCAGTTTCGGATGATAGCAATAATGCGGCACCTCGCCTCCAGCGATCTGGCAGGCTTGGAGCATGGTCGTAGGCACCATCTTGCCCTGCCAGTCGGGCATCATCTTGGGCACATCGATCTCGCGCCCATCCACTTTGATGCGGATAGTCTCGACGGCGGGCTTCGTTTCCGTTGTCGCAGCGTTAGACATGGTCAGTGATTCGGGCTGGCGGCGATTTTCATGTCCTTGGACGGACCGGCGCCACCGTTTTTCGCCTCATCCGCCGCACCCTTTGCTTCAAAATCTTCTTTGAACTTCTTCACGAAGCTCAGCACCGGCCAGGCGCAGGCTTCACCAAACGCACAGATGGTGCGGCCCTGGATGTTTTGGGCGATATTCAAGAGGTAATCGGCATCCTGCTTGCGGCCATGACCATGAGTCATGCGGTGCAAGGCTTTGCTCATCCAAAGGGAACCTTCACGGCAAGGCGTGCATTGGCCGCAGCTCTCATGGGCGTAGAACTCGGAGAGATTGGCGAGTGCCTCCACGATGTCCACGGAATCATCCATCACGATGATGGCACCGGAACCGGACATCGTACCGGCCTGCATGAGCGAATCGAAATCGTAAGGCAGGTCCAGCAAATCGGTATCAACCGTCACCATCTGCCCATCAGCACCCTTTTTCTTAAGCTTGTACTTCTCGCCCGCCTTCAAAATTTTGGAGGAAGAACCACCGGGGATGATGGCCTTGAGTTTGCGACCATCACGCAGGCCGTTACCGAACTGCGGATCAAAAATAAGTTCACCGATGGTGACCTTGCCGACTTCCACTTCGTAATAACCCGGCTTCTTCACAAGCCCGCTCAAGCTCACGATGCGCGTGCCGGTGTTGTTCGGCGTGCCGAGCTTGGAATACTCCACCGCGCCCATGTTCATGATGTGCTTCACATTGCACAACGTCTCCACGTTGTTCACGATGGTCGGGCACATGTAGAGACCAAGAACGGCCGGGAAGTAAGGCGGCTTGATACGCGGATAGGCGCGCTTGCCTTCCAGCGACTCGATCAAACCCGTCTCCTCACCGCAAATGTAAGCACCGGCACCGCGGTGGACGTAAATCTCGCACTCCACGCCCGTGCCGAGGATGTTCTTACCCAGGAAACCTTTTTCCCGGGCTTCCTTGAGGGCCTGATTCAGAATCCGGGCTCCCTGCGGAAACTCCCCACGGATATAGATGTAGGCCAGCTTAACATCGTTGGCGAAGCAGGAGATGACCATGCCCTCGATCAACTGATGCGGGTCTTTATGCAGGATCTGGCGATCCTTGAAGGTGCCCGGTTCCGATTCGTCAGCGTTGCAAATCAAATAGATAGGTTTGCCGCTGCGGCGATCCACGAAGGACCACTTAAGCCCCGCCGAAAAACCGGCACCACCACGACCGCGAAGCCCCGACTTGAGCACTTCATCGCGGATCTGCTCCTGAGGAGTCTGCTTCTTGCCTTCGGCCAGTTCCTTGACCTGCAGGGCGAGCGCTTTCTTCAGTTCTTCATAGCCGCCGTGACGCAGGTAGCACTCGATATCCGGGGTGTAACCCGGCGAGTCGGCGTTCTTCAAAATCAATTTAAATTCCTGCGGCATATCAACAGCTTGACTAAAAATCGAAAACCACTACTTTTCTCCGCGCTCTGGATTGCCCGATGGTGTAACGGTAGCACAACAGATTCTGAATCTGTTTGTCATGGTTCGAATCCATGTCGGGCAGCCACTTCATGAGCACTTCTTCAAGATTTCCTCAGCCTTATCGTTGCTGACGCCTTCATAGAAGTCGTCATTGCACATCATCACGGGAGCCGTCCCGCAACTGGCCAAGCACTCCACGAACTCGACCGAAAATTTGCCGTCCTTTGACGTCTGCAGGCCGTGCTTGTGCGGGTCCATACCGAATTTCGTGCAAAGATGGTCGTGCAACTTGTGCGAACCACCGAGCGCACAGCTCAAGGTGCGGCATACCTTCAGAACATACTTGCCTGCCGGTTCCTGACGGAACATCGGGTAGAAGGTCACCAGTTCATAGACATTGATGGGCTGAAGCTCGAGCTTCTTGGCGATCCACTCAATGGCCTCTTTCGAGATATAGCCGAACTCTTCCTGAGTGGCGTGCAGGAGCATGAGTGACGCACTCCGCTTGTTCACCGGATAGTGCGAGATTAACTCATCAATCTCTGCCTCAAAACTGGCTGTAACCGTAAAACTCATGTTCTGTTTCCTCTACAAGACTAGCGGTCACACTCACCCATCACGAAATCGAGCGATCCCAAGACCGCCACGGTGTCACTCATCATATGGCCGGGCAATAGCTCGGCCAGAACACTCAGGTTCACAAACGATGGCGAGCGTATCTTCATCCGGAACGGCGTCCCGCCGCCCTTACTGCAAATATAAAAGCCCAGTTCGCCCTTCGGATTTTCCGCCCCGAAATAGACTTCACCAGCCGGGGCATTCTGCCCTTGGGTCACCAGCATGAACTGATGGATCAACTCTTCCATCTTGGTGAGCACCTTGTCCTTCGGCGGCAAAACGATCTTGCCATCCGAAACATTGATCGGACCACCGGGCAACTGGTCGAGGCACTGGCGGATGATGCGTACACTCTGGCGCATCTCTTCCATGCGAACGAGATAACGGTCATAGCAATCGCCCACGGAACCGATGGGAACATCGAATTCCATACGGTCGTATACCAGATAAGGCGATTTCTTGCGCAGATCATGGTCCACGCCGCTGCCGCGCAAGTTCGGACCGGACAGACCGTAATCGATAGCCATCTCCTTCGAGATAACACCCAAACCTTTCGTGCGATCCACGAAGATAGGATTACGCGTGAGCAACTGCTCGCTCTCGTCAAAGTTCACGACTACTTCATCGCAGAACTGACGCAACTGCTCCACCCAACCCGGGGGGATATCACGGGAAAGGCCGCCAACACGGGTGTAGCTCGTCGTGAAACGGGCACCCGTCAGGGATTCACAGAGGTTATAAATTTTTTCACGCTCAGTGAACGTGTGCAGGAAGACGGTCAGCGCACCGACATCCATCGCGAAAGCACCCAAGCCCAACAGGTGCGCCTGGATACGACCCAATTCGCAGCAGATCACGCGGATGTATTGGCAACGCTCCGGAATCTGTTTCTCGATGCCCAGCAACTTCTCTACCGCCATCACATAGGCAACGTTGTTTGCCAGCGGAGCGAGGTAGTCCAGTCGATCCGTGTACGGGATGAACTGGTTATACGTCATATTCTCCGCGATCTTCTCATCACCGCGATGCAGGTAACCGACGTCAGGAACGGCCTTGGAAATGATCTCACCATCCAACTCCAGGATGATGCGCAGCACACCGTGAGTGGCCGGATGGGAAGGCCCCATGTTCAAGACCATCTTCTCACCCACCATCTCACCGTCTTCAGGGAGCTGGGGATTGCCCGCAAACGCATCAGCGGCGCGGGCGGCGGCATCTTTAAATTCTATATCTTGGACCGTACTCATTCGGTTCAGAAAAAAACGGCTAATCCTGTTCGGGAATCCGGGCGCGAGGCTCTCGGGCAATGGAATCCTTACCCCCAGCCACTGTCACAAACGGGCCACCCTCTAATGGAGCGGGCTTGGTAAAGGCGACTTCCGGCAAATCGCTCGGCTTGCCAGACAGCGGAAAGTCTTTGCGCAGAGGGAAATACGGATATCCATCCCACATCAGAATACGACGCAAATCGGGATGGCCGGTGAAGCGAATACCCATCATGTCGTAAATCTCACGCTCGTGCCAATTAGCCGTGCGCCACACTGAAGTAACGGTAGGAAGTTCCGCTTTTTCCTCCGAGACATTGGTTTTCAGACGGATATGGGTATTATGCCCAATGCCTGAAAGTTCATACACGACGGTAAACCGCGGATCATCACCGTAGTGGTCAAGGCTGCTGATATCGATAAGGTAATCGCAGCCCAGCTCCTTCTTGGCGAAGGCGCAGACTTCAGCAATCTTTTGGGCATCAGCCACTTGCACCGTGATTTCGGAACGAAATTCAGGTGCTATAGTCAGCAGATCGCCAAAATGAGCGGTTAATTTTTGTGCCAGATCTAATGCGGACATGGTAGAGAAAACTTATTGATTACCAGGTGCTTATGCAGCCTGTTTACCGGATGTTGAGATGACCAAGTCCTTGACAACAGGCTGGGTCTCGATCTTCTTTTGCAGCTTCATCAGAGCATCGAGCAAAGCTTCCGGACGCGGCGGGCAACCGGCCACATAAACATCCACGGGCACGATGTTGTCCACCCCTTGCAGTACCGCATAGCTACGATACATGCCGCCAGTAGAAGCACAAGCGCCCATGGCGATGACCCACTTCGGCTCCGGCATCTGGTCGTATATACGCCGAACCGCCATGGCCATCTTGTAGGTGACAGTTCCCGCGACCACCATGACATCCGCCTGACGGGGAGAAAAACGCATCACTTCCGAGCCAAAGCGTGAAATATCATACCGGCTTGCCCCGGCAGCCATCAATTCGATGGCGCAACAGGCCAAGCCCATTGGCATAGGCCAGACTGAATTCTTACGAAACCAGTTCAGTGCCGCGTCAACGCGCGTGACAATCACTTCGCCTTCGACCTTAGAGTTGTAGCCAATTTCAGTGTGCGTTTGCATAACACATGCCGCATCCGCGACAGATTTCCAACTATGCCGTCAGAAGGCATGGACGCAAGCAGTTTGTGATTTTTTTCACAAGCTCATACCTCCCCACAATCCATCCTTTACCTTGAGCGCCTAACCAGCCAAAAACTCCTAGTTTCACCCATGAACCTGACAACAAACCGATCAAAACTGCTGGTTTGCTGCCTCCTGCTGTTCATCTCCACGTTCCTCCTCTTTCTGCCGGCGGTTCAGCATGAATTTCTGAACTATGATGATGACCACTACATCACGGAGAGTGATTTGGTGAAGCAGGGCTTTACCCCTGCTTCTGCAGTAAGCGCATTGATGGAGCATCACGCTTACATGTGGCATCCGGTCACGACCTGGTCCCTGCAACTGGACTACAGCCTGTTCGGGCTGGAGCCTGCCGGGTATCACCTGATGAACATCATTTTCCACAGCCTGAGCGGCTGCTTGGCATTCCTATTAGCCTATCGACTAGGTAGCAGCATGCCGTTGGCGTTTTTCATCGCCGCGTTCTTTGCCTGGCACCCGTTGCGAGTGGAATCGGTGGTTTGGGCCGCAGAGCGCAAAGACGTGCTCTCCACCTTCTTTTGGCTGCTGACACTGCACTGCTATCTGGCTTGGCACCGGCAAACTTCAAAGCACTACCAAGGGCTCACCTATATAGCTGCCATCTTGGCCATGATGAGCAAACCCATCGCCATCACTCTGCCCGTGACGCTGCTGTTATTAGACTTTTGGCCGCTTAAGCGTTTGAACACCGGATCACTCACCAGCATCTGGGAGCAAAACAAAAAACTAGCCCACGAGAAGGTCGGATTTTTTGCAGGCTCTTTTCTGCTGGCGGTTGCGACCATTTATTTCCAAGCGCAAACCGAGACCATAGTCAAACTGGACGAACTGCCATTCATTCCACGCATAGCAAATGCCTGGACAGCTTACTTGAGCTATGTGGGAAAAATCATCTGCCCGATAAATTTAGCCGTCTTCTATCCTCAGAAAGCACAAGCGCCCGCATTTATGGCCTTGGTTTCAGTCGCCTTCTTTAGTCTGGCTATCAATTATGCTTGGCGGGAAAGAACGCAAAAACCTTATCTTTTATTTGGGTTACTGGCGTTTCTGACAACACTGCTTCCAGTTATCGGCCTGCTGCAATCCGGCCGCCAATCAATGGCCGAC
>JAURFH010000137.1 GCA_030834415.1 Verrucomicrobiota bacterium
GAACAACCCGGCCAGAGTGCGACGATCGAAGGCATGGTCGTGGCGGATAATATCAGCACCGAGAAGGGGAAGTATTTCGAGAAGACCGTGACCATCGAAGTGAAAGACGAATGGCTGACGCTGGAGATCGGTTCCGGGATCGAGGGCAAGAACACTTGCATCAACTGGCTGAAGATCGTGCCAGCTCCTTAGCTCGCGATGCTTACGGCTTAGGCCGGCTCTTATACTTCTCATACAGCCGCGTGTGCCGGCTTTCCAAACTCATCTCCTCACCGGCGATCCACATCCGCGTCACTGTCGTACGGATATCGAGGATCGAACCGTTGGCGACAAACAAAGTCGCCTCTTTGCCTTTCTCAATAGAGCCCAGTTTGTCCGCCACGCCCAGCACCTGCGCCGGATAGAGCGTGATGCTCTTCAAGGCTTCTTCCTCCGGCAGTCCATAGGCGATGGCGGTGCCGGCCGTATGGGGGAGATTGCGCGCAAAGGTGGCATTGCCTGAATCCATGCCCTCATTGAAGATCACTTTCACTCCCGCTTTGTGCAGCACAGCGGCCGCCTTGAACTGCACGTCGTAAGTGTCCGTATCGGTAGGC
Source organism: Verrucomicrobiota bacterium (assembly GCA_030834415.1). Classification (GTDB taxonomy): domain Bacteria; phylum Verrucomicrobiota; class Verrucomicrobiia; order Limisphaerales; family JAEYXS01; genus JAEYXS01. The sequence continues at coordinate 597 of JAURFH010000137.1, forward strand.
GGTTGATCGTTCAACCGTTCGTAGATGACGGGAATCTTGGCTTTGGCCAATGAATCCGCCACCCGCCAAGCGTCCCGTCCACCGGAGATGACGATGGAATACTTGCGCTTCTGCGCCCACGCGATGGCGGCCTTGATCTGGCGGGTCTCATCTGCATGCACGAAGATGGGAGCCTTGCCTTCCAGCATCGGCAACATCGCTTCCCAAGCGGGCACCGGCAACTGTGGCTTGGCCGATTTGGCCATGCGTGCTTTGCGATAGGCCTCAGCATCGTCGAAGAACTCGTCGATCTCGCGCAGTTTTTTATCACGCGCCTTGGCCTGATCCTCGGGTGATTTCCATTTGGAACGGTCAGCGGCAAGTTCCTTCGGGCCGGTCTTCAATTCCATCTGCGGCCAGTAGAGGTGCAGGGCAGCAGGGGCCTTGATGGTCATCTCCTCCATCGTCCAGCCGCGCATCTGCATTACTCCGGAATAACCGGCCACCACGCCACCGATCGGGGCGACGTTGAAATGCGTGATGCCGTTCGCCCGGGCCACGGGCAAGAGTTCTGAATCAGGATTCACGGACAGCCACGCTTTCACATCTGGGGTGTAAGCGCCCACTTCGGTGGTGTCCTGACTGGCGCGCACGGCATTGATCTCGGTCAAACCCAGCGAGCTGGCTGAAAGGATGAGGCCGGGATAGAGATGCTGACCCGATAGATCGATCTCCTTCGCGCCTTTGGCTGACGCATTCTTGCCCACGGCGGCAATCTTGCCGTCCTTCACCACCACATTGCCGGGCGAGAGGGTTTCACCGCTTACGGTGTGGACGGTGGCATTCTTCAAGACGAGCGTCTCGGCCAGAAGAGGGGACGTGTTGAACAAAGCGACTAGCAGAGTAGTCACCAAGGTCATCATCCCGTTGTGCTTGATGGTCACATGATTTCTCATGGTTGACCTCCCAGCTTCTCGCAATCCTGGCAGTGCACCGGTTGCAGGTCGTTCGCCGTTTCCAACACGCGCTTGAAGAACGCCGCGCGGGCTGCATCTGATCCGCCTTTCTCGCCAGAGGCTTTCTTAACCTTAGCGATCAGGGCTTCGCGCTCGGAGACCAGTTTCTCATGACGGACAGCATCCAGCGAGCGGTCGAAATACTTTTTACCCTCGATCCAGGTCTGCTGGCAGACGGTGGTGTTGTCCAAAGGCGATTTGCTCCACAGCGCAAAATCCGCGTCTTTACCGACCTCCAACGAGCCTACGCGTTTATCGATTCGCAACTGTTTGGCCGGATTGATGGTGACGAAATCCAAGGCGGCTTCTTCAGGTGTGCCGCCATACTTCACTGCCTTCGCGGCTTCCAAGTTCATGCGGCGGGCGAGGTCGGAGGAATCGGAATTAAATGAGACCAACACACCACGCTCGCGCATCAGACTGCCAGCGTAAGGGATGGCGTCATACACCTCGAACTTGTAGGCCCACCAGTCGGAAAAGGCGGAACCGCCCGCACCGTGCTTGGCGATCTCGTCCGCTACTTTGTAACCCTCCAGCACATGCTGAAGCGTGCCGACCTGCACCTTGTAGGACTCCATCAAACGCAGGAAGGCGAGGATCTCATCACCACGATAGGAATGGCAATGGATCCAACGTTTACCTTCGAGTATCTCACCAATGGCTTCCAATTCCAGATTGCGCTTGGGTGGGATGCCGCCGGTCTTGCGATAGCTTTCCCACTCGGCCAGATACTGCTGCGCGGCCGTGAAGCGGTTGGCCATGAAGGTGGGCACACCCATGCGGGATTGCGGGAAACGTTTGGTGAGTTTCTCGCCCCAATTCGATTGCTTCACATTTTCGCCAAGCGCGAACTTGATGCCTTGCGGTGCATCCGGGAATTTCAATTCCTCAGGTGAGCCGCCGAGCTTCAGCTTGATGATCTGGTTTTGTCCGCCGATGGGATTGGCCGAGCCGTGGAGCAGGTTCGCCACGGTGAGGCCACCGGCGAGTTGCTTGTAAATATTCTCCGTCTCGGAGTTCACCACATCGCCGATGCGAACCATGGCAGAGGAGGGGACGGTGCTTTCATTCACGCCCCCGAGAATCATGCTGTGACTATGGGCATCAATGAGGCCGGGAGTGAGATGCTGGCCTTGTGCATCGATGACCAAAGTGTCCGCCGTGAGCTCCGCTTTGAAGAAGCCCACTTGCTGAATCTTGCCATCGCTGATGAGCAAAGATGCGTTCGTTAGAATCCCTTGTGATCCACAGGTCCAAATCGTCGCGTTCTTGATGTGGATTGATTTTGGTGAAGCCAAGATCATCCGGTCATCTTGGGGGGGGCGCGCGACACGTTTCAGGTCTTCCAGTTTGGGTTCAGAATCCTTCTTCTCCTTTTCTTTGTCCTTAGCTTTGGTCTCGGCAGCTTTCTTGGAATCTTTAGGCGGTTCGGATGCCGGGAAACGCACGCCTTCGATCCAGACTTCCTGGACGGGATTGTTCGGCGTGAAATAGTTCGTGCCTTTGACCACGGTGAGGCTGGCGAGCTTGCCCGGTTCAATGCTGCCAAGCAGAGTGGACACACCACAAATCTTCGCCGGGACCGTGGTTATCGCCGCAAGTGCATCGACTTCTGATAGGCCGCGCTTGATGGCGAATTGTGCGTTCTTGCGAAAGGTTTTCTTGTCCGCCAGTTCACGGGTGGTGAGGGCCACTTCACGGCCTTGCTTGCGCAAGACAATCGCATTTTCCGGAGCCCAATCCCACATCCGCAATAGATCGAGACTCACGTCCATCCAGTCATCATTGGTGGCGAGCTTGGGTGCGGAGGGGAGATTCAGGGGCACGATGAAGGTCGCGTCCGTGGCTCCAGCGAGTTCCGGTCGGCGCCATTCCTGGCCGCTGGCGTAGATGACATATTTGAGCTTCAACTCCCGGGCGACGATGCTTGCGCGATCCACCATGAGGGCGCTGCCGGGCTCGAACATCACGGCTGTTTCCTGTTTCAGGACCGGTTGAAGGGCTTCGAGTGCGGGGTTGTATTCCGTGCGCGGCTGGCCTTTCACCAAGGCGTAATGTTGCGCGTCAAAGAAGGTCTGCCGGATGGCGGCGATGACGCCCATCAAAGAACCCGGATAGCTGTCATCCTTGGTCTCGGCATCGAAGATGATGTGCTGAAACACATCCGTGCGCACGATAGCGTCATTGGGGTCATCATCGGTCAGCAGCACAAACGCACTGGTGCCTGGCATTATGCCGCCTTCAGGAACGATGTTGCCGGCGGTGAAGCCGAGGTCGCGCAAGATTTCAAAGGTCTTTGCACTGGGACGGAAATTGGTGGCGACACGATGCTCCGGATTGATGCGGCGAATCTCATAGCCGGGGCCGGGTTGACCGGGGTCTTTCTCGCCACCGGGCACGCCCAAGAAATTGATACTGCCCGAGGTGAGGGCGGAGATCGGTTCGGTGCCACTGGTGGAGATGCCTGCGCCGGTGTTCGTGCCCAACACGATGGTGGGATCAATGAACCCGGCATACACCGTGCAACCGCTCAGGTCATGCACCCGGGCATCAGCGGGGATGCGGACATTCGTGCCGACGGCTTCGATCTTGCCATCGCGGATGAGGATGGTGGCGTTTTTTAACGTCTTGCCGGGCAGGGGAACGACGGTGGCCTTGATCAAGGCATGCACGCCCAAGGGTTTGGGACGATGACCGGGAGGGAGGAAATCAGCCGCTGAGAGCGCGACGGCATGACAGGTCAGCAGTACGAGCGAGACGAGCAATACGCGACAACCCGATCTTTTCAGGAACTGGATCACGGTTTAATGAAGGGAAAATGGTCGGGGCGGTGAGATTTGAACTCACGACCTCTTGTACCCGAAACAAGCGCGCTAGCCAAGCTACGCTACGCCCCGAACCAGAGGCTGGGAACTTGCATGGAGTCCGGAAAGATTGCAATGGGAAAAATGAGCGGAACTGACAAATGACCCAAAAGAAAAACTCCAACCGCCCGGGGGAGGTTGGAGTGTAAAGAGATGGGCTTGGAGCGGACTACGTCCTGAGCCGGAAGACGATGCGACCTTTGCTCAGATCGTAGGGGGACATCTCCATGCGGACGCGGTCGCCTACGGTGAGACGTACGAAATGTTTCCGCATCTTGCCCGAGATATGGGCGAGGACTTCGTGATTATTGTCCAGTTTCACGCGGAACATAGTGCCCGGCAAAACCGTCTCAACCCTGCCTTCAACTGTGATGTGCTCTTCCACTTTAACAATAAATCCTGTCCGGATAATTCGCCAGCGAGCTTCCGGGATGGAAAAAAGTTAGGTGTGGGGGCTCTTTCATTGAAAAAGCGCCCCACACCTGTGAAAACGCGAACAGGGTGTGTCAATTAGTAGCGGCCACCACGGTCACCACCACGGTCGCCACGGTCACCACCGCGGAAACCACCACCGCCACCGCCGCGGCGTTCGCCACCACCGTAACCGCCGCCACCACCGCCACGGCGCTCACCACCGCCGCGGAAACCACCACCGCCGCCCGGAGGACGTTCTTCACGAGGACGGGCGATGTTGACAGTCAGATCGCGACCATCGACATTCTTGCCGTGCAGGGCCTGGATAGCGGATTCAGCCGCTTCAGGGGATTCCATGGTGACGAAGGCAAAACCACGAGGACGACCCGTGAACTTGTCCACCATCAGGTTGACCTCGATGACCCCGCCGTGAGCGGCGAAAAGGTCGTGCAGGTCGTTTTCGATCGTGTTGAAGGAAAGATTTCCTACGAACAACTTAGTACTCATTGATGATTTGTTATTAGATACTCACTTTCGCAGACCGTTCCCGACCGCCGGGTTTCAAATCATCACTGAAAACTCGTTCACCTGAAGATTCACCAGCTCTCGAACCGTTGAGCAATCTAACATAACGGAATCATAGCCTGTGGTTTTTCCTATCGGAAGGCAATCATTATTTTTCCATGCCGTTTTCAGAGGGAAATCTAATGACCTCGCAAGGGAGGGTTTCCGGTTAACTGTTTCAACTGGAATAGGTTAAGCTGTTTGGATCGTAATGCCAGCACCTCCCCTAGCGGAGTGTGCGATGGCTCTCTTTTGCCAACCTCCCGGCTTGACGCTCCCCTCGGATCAACCGGCCGTGAGGGCCGCACGGGCGTTTCCTTCCGCACCCGTTTTCTCCAGAAAGTAGTCGAACCCGCCCACGTAACTCGTCACTTGGCCGTTGTTGATGTGCAACACCTTCTTCGCCAGCTTCTTAATGAAGTGGACGTCGTGGGAAATGAACACCAGCGTGCCGTCGAACTTCTCTAGCGCCAAGATCAGCGATTCCACCGTTAGGATGTCCAAGTGCGTCGTCGGCTCATCCATCAGCAGCAGGTTTGGCGGGTCCACCAGGAACTTCACAAGGTTCAGGCGGCTCTTCTCGCCACCGCTCAACACCGTCGTCTTCTTGAAGATCTCCTCCTTGCGGAACATGAACGAGCCCAAGACACCGCGTGCCTCCTCTTCGCTCAACGCCGGAGCCGCTGCCATGATCTCCTCCAGCACGGAATTATTCGGGTCCAACGTCGCCGAGCGATGCTGGCTGAAGTAACCGATCTTGGCGTTGTGCCCCAAGTCGCGCACGCCCTGTTGGAACTCCACCTCGCCTGCCAGAATCTTCAACAGCGTCGATTTGCCCGCACCGTTCGGGCCCACGAGCACCGTTTGCTCGCCACGCTCCACTTGCAGGTCCAATCCCTGATACACCTTATGATCCCCATACGCCATGTGGATGCCCTCCAGCGAGATCGCCCGCTGACCACCCCGCGGCGGTGCCGGGAACTGGAACCGGAAGGGCTTGCGCGGCGCCTTCGGTTTCTCGATCAGCTCCATCCGCTCGATCGCCTTCAGCTTGCTCATCGCCTGTGACGCCTTCGACGCCACCTGCCGGAACCGGTTCACGAACTCCTGCAACGCCGCGATCTCTTTCTGCTGGTTCTTGTACGCCGCCAGTTGGTTCTCGTAATTCTCCTCCCGCTGCCGCAGGTAATCCGTGTAATTCCCCGTGTAACCCGTCAGCTTCTGCTCGTTGATCTCATAGATATTCTTGCACAACTCATCCATGAACTGGCGATCATGCGATATCATCAATAACGCGCCCGAGAAACCCTTCAGATAATCCTGCAACCACAATAGCGCCACCAGGTCCAGATGGTTCGTCGGCTCATCCAGCATCAGCAGGTCCGGCTCCATCACCAGCAACCGCGCCAGATGCGCCCGCATGATCCAGCCACCACTCATCTCCCGGGCCGGCCGGTCGAAATCCGTCTGCTTGTAACCCAGCCCCGCCAAGATCTTCTTCGCCTTCGCCTCGAACTCCGGATTGTTCAACGCATCGAACTTGCACTGCGCCTCGTAATACTCCGGGATATCCACCGTACCCGCCGCCTCCATCTCCTGGAGCGACTTCTCCAGCTTCTGCAGCTCGCCCGCGCGCCCCGTCGCCACCTCGATCACCGTCTCGTTCCCGATCGGCTCACTCTCCTGCGGCAGGAAGCCCACCGTCGTCCACTCATCCCGGATCACCTCGCCCTCATCCGGCTCATCCGTCTTGAGGATCAGGGAGAACAACGTGGATTTGCCCGCCCCGTTCGGGCCCACGAGCACCACGCGGTCACCATAATTGATCTGCATCGACGCACCCTCGAACAAAGTGCGCCCGCCAAAACCCTTCTTCAGATTACGAATCGTCAACATGACTAATAACTATGTATCCCTAAAAATTGGGGGATTTAAGGCACCACCGGAAATGGGCGCCAGACCTTTTGCTACCACAGGCACTAATTCAGGGACAGGTTAAATTTAGTCCAGCAAGGCAACAGCCAACTTGGGTAGGCTCTAACCCTTTAGGACGCATGGCCTTCCCATCCAAACATCCTTCCCCAAGGCCGCAAAATTCCAACCCTTCACCTCCGCCTCCGCAAACCAGCCGCTATTACGGCCCAGCAACCCCTCATCCCGCGCCTGGAACGCCACCGCCCGTTGCTGCCACGGTGGATGCCATATGCGGAACCGCCGTTTGATACCCCGGTGGCAGGTATACGCTGTATACCGCTCCAACAGAAACTCCGTGAGTGAAACGGCCGCACAAGGCTCCGGTCTCTCCGCCGCATCGTAAGTGGCCCGTAGAGTCAGAGTCCGTTTATCTGCAGCGTTCAGTTCCAAATCCATCCGGCCATCATCCCGATAAATCTCCCGTCTCGCCGCTGCATGATGATACGGCAATCCATACACCGGACGCCCGAACGGAATGCTCAACCGGTTCGACAAAAATTCCTGCATGAAATAGATGCCCGGCTCGCCGCGATGCGTCACATACGCCCGCACATTCAGGAAATGGCTCCGCGTGAACGGCCCGAACACCCCCTCCGTCAACGTCGGTGCTTGAAAGAGCCGCAATCGCTCCAGCCCGAACGACACCAGACTCACGAACGCCCGCCCCTCAAACAGATCCAGCGGGAAGGGGACCTCGCGCTGCAACACCTCCGCATCCACCGCGAAATGCAGAAAGAACAAGTCGCACCAATCTGCGATGAACAACGGCTCCCCCGGCAGCGACAGCATCCGCACCCGCGCCAACTGGCTCAGGTTCACCCCATCCCGCCGCTCCCCACATACCATTTTCATAAAGCAGCAATCGTTCTCGTCGTCGTCCTCGCTCTCGTCCTCGAACCCCATCCCGGTAGGGACGCGGTGCCCCGCGTGCCCTTGCCAATACCTTCGCTCCCTCCGCTATCCTCTGTTCAAATCTTCCAATGCTTTCCGCACCTCGCTGAATTCAAATCGAAACCCCTCCCGCAACAACCTTCCCGGCACCACCCGTCGGCTCTTGATGATCAACTCCGTCTCCGTCCTTAGAAATACTGCGCCGATTTCCAGCGTCCACTTGGTCGCGGGCAATCCAAACCACGCTCCACACACCTCCCGAAACGTCCGCATCATCTCCGCGTTCGTCACCGGATTCGGTGCCGCCAGATTCACGATCCCACTCAACTCCTCACCCACGATCAACCATTCGATTGCCCGGCAGAAATCCACCTCGTGTATCCACGACATATACTGCCGCCCATCGCCCATCTGCCCGCCTAAGCCAAAACGGATCATCCGCCGCATCACCGGGAAGACGCTGTTGCGCCCGTGTCCCATCACCATCGCGGAGCGTAAAGCCACCTTGCGTATCCCGGGAGTCTTGGCTTCATTGAAGACCTTTTCCCAAGCCGTAGCCACTTCAATCGAGAACGCATCCTTGGCCTCCGGCGTCGCTCCGATCTCACCGTCCTCATCCCAAGCCGGACCATATGTATGCTTGTAGATCGTCGCCGTGCTCGAGTTCAGCCACACCTTCGGCGGTTCCGGACAACGCGCCATCGCCTCACCCAACACGCGCGTAGAATCGATCCGCGAATCCATGATGAGCCGACGATTGGTCTCCGTATACCGGCAATCCACCGAGACGCCCGCCATATTGATCAGTGCAGTCGCGCCATCCAACTCCTTGGCCCAAGCACCCAAAGTACGCCCGTCCCAACCCACTTCTCGCCCATGCGGACAAGTCGGGCTGGGACGACGCGTAAGAATCACCACCTCCGCCTCCCTGGCCGTAAAATACTCCGCCAACACCCGCCCCAGAAACCCACTCCCACCCGCAATGATAATCTTCTGTCTCATAACGCTATCCTTTCTCGTAGCAGCCGACGTGAGGAGACTCTTACTTTTTCCCGGCCCCGTTCGCGCCAATTCGCGAAATTAGCTTCAACCTCTACGCTTTCCCGAACATCGCCTGCCAGCAAAGGCAATCTTCCCGCCCAAATCCTTTCGCCGGTGGTAATCCTTTCCTGATCTGTGCCTCCGTGAAAGGAATCCGCGGCCGTAAATCTTCCGGCAATTCCTCCGCATAAGGCAGGGGAACCACGACTCCTTCCGAAAGGATGCGCACTTGGGCCGTCGAGACCAGAGGGATGGTCATGATGCGTTCCAGCAACCACCCAAACGCATAATGAAACCATAGAGGCGCACGAAACCAGAGCGGCCGCTTGCCAACTACTCCAGCCACACGACGCACTGCCGTGCTGAGCATCATTTCGTCCGGCCCGGTTACAGCCACCGTTGCCTTGGTCAACCGCTTCTCTACTAAGGCCGCATGCAGAATGGTCACGATATCCTCCACGGCTGTGGGCCGCACCAGTTGCTCACGCATCCCCACAAATGCGAACAGCGGAAATGTATGAAACGCATGGCTCAGGTGATCCAGCATATGGTCGCCCTCACCGTAGATGACTCCCGCTTTGAGAATCGTGTAGTCCAGCCCCGACGCCCGGACGATTTCCTCTGCCGCCCACTTCGATTCATGATAACCCGAGCCGCAATCTGGCCGCGCCCGCAGAAAACTCATCAACGTGATCTTTTTCACGCCCGCGCGCTGCGCCGCCACTACCACATTCTTCGTCCCTTGCACATGCACGTTGGCATACGTCTGCTCGCCGAGTTCACGATTGATCCCCGCACAATGCGCCACCGCATCGCACCCAACGAAAGCTTCCGCCAAAGCGGCGATATCGTTTGTGCCAACTGGTCGGAAGCGGGTGTGCGGCAGTTGCTTGGTGCGTTCATCGCGTTTATCCATTCCACGTGCGATGAGCACCACCTCATGTCCCTCCGCCACCAGCTTCCGGGCCAGATGTTTCCCCACAAAACCAGTTCCCCCTGTGATCGCGATTTTCACAAGCAACCTCCTTTCCAAGCGGCGAGTGCATACACCACGGTGAAATACACAAACACCGCGTTCGTGCACCAATAGCCCAAGTGCATCAGCTTGCTCGTCAGGTAAGGCGTCATGTCAAAGATGAACACCGCCACCACGATGCGCAGCAGCCAGAACAGCGCGAGAAAGACCAGCACGCCCCGCGCCATCGTCGTGCCCATGACGAGTTGTCCCGCCATGAGATACGTGAACAGGCCGAAGCCGATCACGCACGCGCCGATGAAAGTATAGTAAACCCAGAACAGGCTGTTGATGAATGGTGGCAATGGCGCGAGATGCCGCTTGATGCCTACCACCTGCGGCATGAGCAGCCCGGCGCTTAATATGCCGAGGTGCATCAGCCCCGCCGCCTTCAACAAGTTGACCAGAAGTTCCGCATTCATATTGCCTCCATGATTTCAGTTTAGGGTTTCCAACATCGGTAAAATGACGTTCCGCAAAAAAGGCGGGGGAAACAGCAGGGCGATGGGCCCTGCAGTCACGAGCAGCACAAAGCACCAGCCTTTGAAACCGTGACCCAATCGCCAGCTCCGGCCCAAGGTGCTACGCTCGAATTCCACCCCGAGCCCTTGCAACAAAAAGTAGAGCGTCGGCAAACCATATCCCCCGCCAGCCGGCACCGTGATGACCAGTTCATGGATCAAGCCCGATGCGAGGAAGACCAACATCATGGCCGCGCGAACGCCGAACCGCTTCGCTGCCGGACGGAAGAGGTAACGGTGCATGAGATCATGGAAGCCGCTGTTCCAGCGCCATCCCCAGAATTCAGTCAGACTCGTCGCCCGCGTGGGATTGTCCATCAAGGGCTTCACTGCGATACGCCTTGTTTGCCACCCCAACGCCAGCAACCGGAACAGGCCGAAATGCAGGAGGAGAATGACACCCAACATCCCGACCATGGCGCGAGCGACCCAATGTTCTTCTCCAATCCTTGGCACCACGACCCAGATCAGGGCCGCACCGTGGAACGTTCGGAACAACGCATGAAACCATGCTTTTCTAGCCGGTGCGGGGAAGTCCAGTGCTGGTTGTCCGAATGGTTTCGGGTCCATGCCCGGCCACAGGAGCAAGTATCCGAGTGCTCGATTTCGATTCATCGTGGCCAAGGCCGGTCCGGCTTCCACCAGTGTCAAAACTTTGCAACCCGCAAACAGCGCGAACGCCAGTACCCACATGAACACCCACGCGGGCAACTGCTCCCGCACGCCGAACGGCAAGGCCGTCAGGCACACGAGTAGAATCATCGCGCAGGTTTTGTGAGTGGTCGTATTCATGGCAAATCCATAAAGGGTATCGTGCGGTGATGAGCTTTCCGGTGGATCTTGCAGTGGCCGCCCACGCAATGCCGGTGCGCTGCGGTGTAGCGATAGTAGCGGTCCAGGGCGCGATAGATGAACGGCAGCCGCGCCACCGGCACCAGCCAGCGGGTGAACCAGCCGTGCCGGGCGAATTCCAGATACGCCTCCACACCGCGCAAAACCCGTCCGTCCGTGCAGAGCAGGTGCA
>JAURFH010000138.1 GCA_030834415.1 Verrucomicrobiota bacterium
CCGCCGGGCATGGTCCCGAGCTGCGCCGAGGGTGGCGTGCTGGGTGTGTTGCCCGGCATCATCGGCTGCATCCAAACGAACGAAATCCTGAAGCTGGCGCTCGGCAAGGGCAACCCGCTCATCAACCGCTTGCTGCTCTTCAATGCTTTGGACATGAAGTTCAAGGAATTGAAACTGCGCCGCGACCCGGCCTGCCCCATCTGCGGTGACAATCCGACGATCAAGGAATTGATCGATTACGAGGTGTTCTGCGGCATCCCGACGCAACCGGAGAATCCCTCCGCGAACCCGGACGAGGTGGATGTGCACGAGCTGAAGCGCGTGCTGGATAATCCCGCGCTCGGCATCAAGGTCATCGACGTCCGCGATCCGGACGAATACGAGATCGCCCACATCAAGGGCGTGCCGTTGCTGCCGCTCGGCGAATTGCCGTCGCGCTTCACGGAGCTGGACCCGAACCAGCAGTATTACATCCATTGCAAGGCCGGTGGCCGTTCCATGAAGGCGCTGAACTTCCTGCGCGAGCAGGGCTTCAAGTATCTCAAGAGTGTGAAGGGCGGCATCGGCGCCTGGTCGGACGAGATCGATTCGAACGTCCCCAAATATTAAATGAGCGACAAACCAGCCAAGCGGAATCAGAACCTGGGCGTGCGGCGGCAAGCCCGTCAGCGCGCCGTCCAGTTCCTGTTCCAGCACGAGATCAATCCGCCCGAGAACATGGCGGCGGCGCTGGACTTCCTCTTCAGCAGCCAGCAGGCCGAGGCCGTCTTCGAGGAGAAGTCCGGCATAGCCCGCTATGGTGAGGAAGTGCAACTCCCGCCCGCGAGCACCGATGATGCGGCCATCCGCCTCTTCGCCGAACCGCTCATCAAGGGCGTGCTGGAAAACCGCGAGAAGATCGACGCCGAGATCAAAAAACACGCCAAGAACTGGGATCTGCACCGCATGGCCGCCGTGGATCGTAACATCTTGCGCCTGGCGATCTACGAGATGTATTTCCGCGAGGATATCCCGCCCGTGGTCAGCATCAACGAAGCCGTGGAGATCGCCAAACTGTTCTCCACCGATGACAGCGGCCGTTTTGTGAATGGAATATTGGACAAGGTGCGCCAGGACTTGATGCGCCCTGCCCGGGAAGTGAAGTAATAAAAGAATGATGTTTGCCGACCTGCACCTCCACACCAGCTTTTCCGATGGGACTTACTCGCCGGAGAAACTGGCCTCAGAGGGCAAGCGCCACAACCTCGCCGTCCTCGCCCTCACCGACCATGATACCATGGAAGGCTGCGAGCGCATGGCCGCCGCCTGTGTCGCCGAAGGCATCGAGTTCGTCCCCGGCAGCGAATTGACCGCCGAGCAGGATGATTACGAACTGCATCTCCTCGGCTACTTCCTCGACTCGTCCTGCGAGAAATTGACGAAGGCCCTCGCCGAATTCCAGACCGCCCGCCAGGACCGCATCCGCGAGATGGTGGAGCGCATCAACAAGGCTGGCGTGAACCTGGAGGCGGAATCGGTGTTCCGCATCGCCAGTTGCCGCTCGCCGGGACGTCCCCATGTCGGCCGCGCCTTGGTGGAGGCCGGCATCTGCCGCACCTTGGACGAAGCCTTCGAGCGTTTCTTGAAAAAGAACCGCCCCGGTTGGGTGCCGAAGTTCCGCATCTCCGCGCCGGATGCCATCCAGCTCATCCACCAATCCGGTGGCGTCGCCGTCATGGCCCATCCCGGCCTGAACCGCAGCGATGACATGATCCCCGAGCTCGTCGAGGCAGGCATGGACGGCATCGAGTGCTTCCACACCAAGCATTCCACCGCCGTGAGCGAGCATTACCTGATGATCGCCGAGCAGAAGAACCTGCTCATCACCGGCGGCTCCGATTGCCACGGGATGAACAAAGGCAAACCGCTCATCGGTTCCATCCGCCTGCCGTATAGTAATGTGCAGAAGCTCCGCGAACGCTCGGAACAGAACCGCGTCCGCTACGGTCACACGCCGGCCGATCCTTCCGCCAATTAGAATTTTTTCGCATGGGATTCTTCCAACGCCTCAAAGAGGGCCTCAAAAAGACCAGTGACAAACTGGTGCACGAGATCAAGCGGATCGTCACCGGTTCGCCCAAACTGACCGCCAGCACCGTCGAAGAACTGGAAGCCGCATTGCTCGGCGCGGACTTCGGCGTGCCGATGACCAACCAAATCCTCGCCGCCGTCCGCAAGGCTTACGAGTCCCAAGGCGGTCAGGCCTTGGACGTCTCGCACATCGCCGCGCAAGAGGTCGCGAAATCTCTCGGCGACGGCCAGCGCGGTATCAAGACGCAGCCGAGCGGTCTCACCGTCATCGCTGTGGTGGGTGTGAACGGCACCGGCAAGACCACCACCACCGCCAAGCTCGCCAAGCGTTTCCACGATGAAGGCCACGCCGTCGTCATGGCCGCCTGCGATACCTTCCGCGCCGCCGCGATCGAGCAGTTGAAACTTTGGGGCACGCGCCTGAACGCCCCCGTCATCGCCGGTGCTTACAATTCCGATCCCGCCTCCGTGGCTCACGATGCCGTGACCTCCGCCACCTCGCGCAACGCCAAGTATCTCCTCGTGGATACCGCCGGTCGTCTGCACACCAAGAGCAACCTCATGAAGGAGCTCCAGAAGGTCCATCGCGTCATCGACAAACAACTCCCCGGCGCGCCACATGAAGTCCTGCTCGTGCTCGATGCCACCACCGGCATGAATGCGCTGAATCAGGCCAAGGAATTTCACAAGGCCGTGAACCTCACCGGCCTCGTCATCACCAAGCTCGATGGCACCAGCAAAGGCGGCATGGTCGTCGCCATCCAGAAGGAGCTCGGCATCCCCGTGAAATTCATCGGCGTCGGCGAACAGGCGGATGACCTGCAGCCCTTCGACCCGCAAGAATTTGCGAAAGCCTTGTTCGGGGAATAAAGACATGTCACAGTCACCCCATCATGGGTGACTGGGTTGATGCTTTTTTTCATTTCAAGCCAACAGTGTTCAACGGGGAAATGCTGGCAAAGATGGATCGCGCTTTCGCCCGGATCGGCTACCTTCCTGTTACAGTTTCAGTTTCAATACCGGGCCACCCAAAAATTCCGCCCGCAGAACGTGCAGCCTTTTTAGCTCAAGCGGCTTCCTTGCCGACGATGATATCCGTCGGCTACTCTTTGACCGGCGAAGTAGAATCAACCATTTTTCAACTCCAATTATTTCCTCACAACCTTGACTGCATGACACGGCTCTGGCTGGCCACGCACAAGGACTCTTATTACTTCCGTGCACCAGAAATACTCGAAACAGATTCAGCAATATCAAAGCAAGAAGATCAGGAAAGGATGCTTGCGGCAGAGGCTGCAGTTGAATTGCTACCGATATTGCATTCCGAACTGGGCTCATTCTATACCGAGTTGAGGTCGGACTACAGCGAGACACCGATGGCCGTCCTAGGTCACACCAGGGAGTATCGGTTTCCCATGTCAGAAGAGAACTTGGCTGAGAAATTTTGGTTCTACGAAACTTTATCCGGGCAATGGCTTTGTCCAGTTTGCTTCGAGGAATGCGGAACTATACCGCCTTGGTCACCAGCCAACAATGCTTCCAAATCTCACGCCTCAGGCAGCCATCTTCCTTGCCCTGTTTGCGGAATACGATTCGGCATCGATGATGCGGATTTTAGCGTTTGTCTGGTAGGTAAACCAAATCCAGTAGGGGTCTGGGATAACTTACGTCGCGTTTGGTTTGGCAAAGCTGGCAAATCAAGTTCCTGAAAAGTATCTTCAGTCCGTGAGTTCCGACTCCAATAAACACATGGCTCTTGCCCTCCGCCTCGCGCGCAAGGCCACTGGTGCCACTTCCCCCAATCCCATGGTGGGTGCCGTCATCGTGAAGCGCGGCAAAGTCATCGGTCGCGGCTATCACCATCGCGCCGGTCAACCGCACGCCGAAGTCGAAGCCTTGCGCGATGCCCAGAAACGCGGAGCAAATCCCAAAGGTGCTACCATTTACGTCACGCTGGAACCCTGCTGCACCCATGGCCGCACCCCGCCCTGCTCTGATGCCATCATCGCCGCTGGCATCAAGTGTGTCGTTGTCGCAGCCACTGATCCTAATCCCGCCCACGCCGGTCGCGCCTTTGAGCTGTTGCGCGCCGCTGGCATCGAGGTGACTGAAGGTGTCCTCGCCAGCGAAGCCATCGAACTGAATCGCGCCTTCAATCACTGGATCACGCATCGCACGCCCCTCATCACGCTCAAGGCCGCGATGACTCTCGACGGCAAAACCGCCACCGCCAGCGGCGAATCCAAGTGGATCACCAGCGAAGCCGCCCGCGCCTACGCCATGAAACTTCGCGCCGCCCACGATGCCATCCTCGTCGGCGTGAACACCGTGATCCATGATGATCCCAGTCTCACCATCCGTTTCGCCAAAGGCAAAGCCCCGGATAAGCTCCACGGATTCCGCCGCCTCATCCTCGACCCACAGGCGCGCACTCCCCTGACCGCAAAAGTCGTCACCGATGACCAAAAACACCTGACCACCATCGTCGTCAGCAAGACTGCCCCAGCCAAACGCGTCGCCGCCTTGACCAAACTTGTCCGCGTCATCACCGTCCCGTCCACTTCCAGTGGTCTCAATCTGCGCGGACTCCTGCAGCGCTTGGGCAAAGAAGAAGTCACCTCCCTTCTCGTTGAAGGCGGTGGCGAAACTGTCGCTCACTTCGTCGAGAAACGCCTCGCCCATCGTATCGCCTTCTTCTACGCCCCGAAGATTCTGGGTGGCCGGGCCGCCCGCACGGGTGTGGCCGGTATCGGTGCACAGAAATGGGCGGATGTGTTGAAACTCAAAAACCTCCAGTGGCGCCAATTGCCGCCAGACTTGTTGCTGACCGCAGATGTGGCAGATTAAGGCCTGAAATATGTTTACCGGCATAGTGGAAGAAACGGGTGTGGTGAAGGCGATCAAGCCTGGCAAAAGATCTATCGCCCTGACCGTCGAGACGAAAATCTGCGGCCAAGACCTCAAACTTGGCGATAGTCTCGCCGTGAATGGCTGCTGCCTCACCGTCGTGAAGCTCAGCGGTCCCAAGTCGCGTCGTCTTGTGCAGATGGATCTTCTGCAAGAGACCTGGACGCGCACCAATCTGCAATTCACCCAAGTCGGCGCCTCCGTGAATCTCGAACGTGCCCTCGCTGCCAACGGCCGTCTCGGCGGCCATTTCGTCAGTGGTCACGTCGATGGCCTCGGCACCATCAAGCGCTGGGAAAAGAGTGGCCAGGATTACGTGCTCGAGATCGAGGCGCCGAAAGACATCCTGCGCTACACCGTTTTCAAAGGCTCCACCGCGGTCGATGGCATCAGTCTCACCGTTGCGAAAGTGAAGAAGAAGAGCTTCACCATCTGGATCATTCCCCACACCCGTGCGGTCACTGCGTTGCGCGAAAGAAAAGTTGGTGACCGCGTAAATCTCGAAGCAGACCTGCTCGCGAAGTACGTCGAAAAAATCCGTTCATAGTTATGCGGATTTCGATGCAAAAAATTTAACGCAAATTTTTCCATTGAGGGCTGTTCATTCCGCGATACCTCTGTATGGTTCGCCCCCGCATGAGCAAAGCATTCACTCGCGAAGATGACAGTGTGGCCGAGTCGCCCGTGGTTCTCACCCCGGCCTCTCCGCTGCCCAGCGGGGCCAAAAACTACATGACCCCGAAGGGCGAACAGACCTTGCGGACGGAACTTACCCGCTTGATCGAAGTGGAGCGCCCCGCTGCCCTTGCCTTTGAAGATGCGGAGGAATCAAAACGCGAACTGCACCTGCTCGATCAACGCATCGTGCAATTGCAGAACACTCTGCAAACCGCCGAGATCGTCACGCCCCCGACTCCTCCCCACACGCAGGTGCTGTTTGGTGCCACGGTCACAGTGCGTGACCAGTTTGGTGAAGAATCCCGCTATCGTATCGTAGGCGTCGATGAAACCGATCTGGACAACGATGAAGTCAGCTGGATCTCTCCAATCGCCAAGACTTTGCTCAACGCCAAGCTGGGCGAGAAAGTGAAGTTCCGTTTCCCCGCCGGCGAGGATGTGCTGGAGATCATCGGCATCAAGTATTAAAAACAGCCCTTCGATTTGCCCAAAGAAAAAGGCGGCCGAGTCAAAAACTCGACCGCCTTTGCAATTCAATCAGCGACTTTAAGACGCCATATCCGGATCACCGCTTAGTAGCGGTAATGCTCCGGCTTGTAAGGGCCGTCTTGCGGCACGCCGAGGTATTCGGCCTGTTTCCTGGAGAGCTTCGTCAGCTTCACGCCGATCTTCTCGAGGTGCAGACGGGCCACTTCTTCGTCCAGCTTCTTCGGCAGACGATAGACCGTCTTCTCGTACTTGTCTTTGTTCGCCCAGAGGTCGATCTGCGCGAGGGTCTGGTTCGTGAATGAGTTGGACATCACGAAGCTCGGATGGCCTGTGGCGCAACCGAGGTTCACCAAACGGCCTTCAGCCAGCATGTAGATGCTCTTGTTGCCCGGCAGGAAGTAGCGGTCATACTGCGGCTTGATGTTTTCGATCTTCACACCTTTGGTCTTCTTCAACGCGTCCACTTGGATCTCGTTGTCGAAGTGGCCGATGTTGCAAACGATCGCCTGGTCCTTCATCGCGAGCATGTGTTCCACCGTGATGATGTCGCAGTTGCCCGTGGTGGTCACATAGATGTCACCCGTGCCGAGCGTGCTCTCGATCGTGTTCACTTCGAAACCTTCCATAGCCGCCTGCAAGGCATTGATCGGGTCGATCTCCGTCACGATCACGCGGGAACCGTAGGCACGCAGCGAGTGCGCACAGCCCTTGCCCACATCGCCGTAACCGCAGACCACGGCCACTTTACCGGCAAGCATCACGTCCGTCGCGCGCTTGATGCCGTCCGCCAGCGATTCGCGGCAGCCGTAGAGATTGTCGAACTTGGACTTCGTCACCGAGTCGTTCACGTTGATGGCCGGCACCAGCAGCTTGCCCTGTTCGGCGAGCTGATAGAGGCGATGCACACCCGTGGTCGTCTCTTCGGAAACACCCTTCCAGTCCTTCACGATCTTCGTCCAGATACACGGCTTCTCCTTCGCCACGCGCTTGAGGAGGTTCTTGATGACCGCTTCTTCGTGGGAACCGCTCTTGGTGTTCACCCAGTTGGAACCGTTCTCAAGCTCATAGCCCTTGTGGATGAGCAAGGTCACATCACCACCGTCATCGACGACGAGTTCCGGGCCTTTGTCACCGGGGAAGATGACCGCCTTCAACGTCAGTTCCCAATACTCTTCCAGGCTCTCACCCTTCCAGGCGAAGACCGGCGTGCCCGTGGCGGCGATGGCCGCAGCGGCATGGTCTTGCGTGGAGAAGATGTTGCAGGAAGCCCAGCGCACATCAGCACCAAGCGCCACCAGCGTCTCGATCAGCACCGCCGTCTGGATGGTCATGTGCAGGGAACCCGTGATGCGCACCCCCTTTAACGGCTTCTGCTTCGCATACTTCTTGCGCACGGACACCAAGCCCGGCATCTCGTGCTCGGCCACGGCGATCTCCATGCGGCCCCACTCGGCCTGCGCCATGTCACGCACGATGTAATCTTTGCCCGCCGGCGTCAGGGCGGAGTATTTGGCGAGGTTCGCCGTTGCCTTGGTCACTTCCGCCAATACGGCGGCGGCCACTGCTTTGGATTTTGTTTTAGCCATTTTGTTTTCTAAAGGATTGAAGAGTTAAAAAGTGGGAGCGTTAAAAGTGAATTCCTTTAACGCCCCCACGAAGTTCGTTTCCGCTTACTTGACCGCCTTCTTGAGTGCGGCCGCTTTATCGGTGGACTCCCAAGTGATGTCCTTGTCGTCCTTGCCGAAGTGACCGTAGTTGGTCGTCTTGCTGTAGATAGGGCGCAGGAGGTTGAGCTGGCCGACGATATCCGCGGGCTTGAAGCTGAACACCTTCAACACGGCCTTCAAGATGTCCGCATCGCTGACGGAACCGGTGCCAAACGTGTCGATATGCACGCTGACCGGTTTCGGATGACCGATGGCATACGCGAACTGCACTTCGCACTTCGCAGCCAATCCGGCGGCCACCACGTTCTTCGCGACCCAGCGGCCCATGTAAGCAGCGCTGCGATCCACCTTGCTCGGATCTTTGCCGGAGAAAGCACCACCACCGTGACGGCCCATGCCACCGTAGGTATCCACGATGATTTTGCGACCAGTCAAACCGCTGTCACCTTCCGGACCACCCACCACGAAACGGCCCGTCGGGTTGATGAGATATTCGGTGTCCTTCGTGAGCATCGACTTCGGCAACACCGCCTTGATGATCTTCTCGATGCAGAACTTCTCGATCTCCGCATGGTCCACATCCGCCGTGTGCTGCGTAGAGATGACGGCGTTCGTGATGCGTGTCGGTTTGCCGTTCACGTATTCCACGGAGACCTGGCTCTTCGCGTCCGGACGCAACCACGGAACCTTGCCGCTCTTGCGCACTTCCGTCAGCTTGCGGCCCAGGCGATGCGCGAACATGATCGGCGCGGGCATCAGCTCCGGCGTCTCGTTGCTCGCATAGCCGAACATGATGCCTTGGTCACCGGCACCCTGCTCCGCGTGCTTCTTGCCCTTGGCCTTCTTCGCGTCCACGCCCTGCGCGATGTCTGCGCTCTGGCGGGTCAGGTAATTGTTGATGAACACCTTGTCGGCATGGAACACATCATCATTGTTCACGTAGCCGATACCACGGATGGCGGCCCGGATGACGTTGTTGTAGTCGAACTTGGAGTTGGTGGTGATCTCACCGCCCACCACCACGATGTTGCTCTTCACGAACGTCTCACACGCCACGCGGCTGTGCTTGTCACCCGTCAGACAGGCGTCCAAAATGGCATCAGAAATGGTGTCGCAAACCTTGTCTGGGTGGCCCTCGCCGACAGACTCGGAGGAGAAGATATATTTATCGCTCATGGATTAACGTGTTGCCGTCAAGATGTTCATATTGACGTATCAAGATAGGATGATATATCCTTCTGTTAGTTCGTCAAACGGTTTTTGCAAAACCCGGCAAACCACCAGACTGTATGGCCCAGACACTCAAATCCCTCCGCGCTTTGTCCGATGCCACCCGGCTCCGGATCATCGCCCTGCTCCAACAGGACGAGTTGTCGGTCAACGAGTTACAAGACATCTCGCGTCTGGGTCAGTCGCGTATCTCCACCCACCTCGGCCAGTTACAGGAGGCCGGGCTGCTCCAGTCCCGCCGTGATGGCAAACGCACCTTCTACAAATGGAACGGCGTGGAAGATGAGGAAACCCGGACGCTTTTGGAGATGGCTGTCCGTGCCGCGAAGGAGCTGCCCGAATACGATTCGGACCAGATCAACCTCCGGCGTGTCCTGAATCTCCGCCGCGAGCAGGCCCGTCTCTACTTCAACCAGATCGCCGGGCGCTTCGACCGCGTCTACGGCCCAGGCCGTTCTTGGCAAGCCTTCGGTCACCTGCTCCTGCATGTGCTGCCCCCCCTCGTTATCGCCGACCTCGGTTCCGGTGAAGGTCTGCTCAGCGAACTCCTCGCCGTCCGCGCCAAGAAAGTCATCGCCGTGGACAACTCGGAGAAGATCGTCTCCTACGGTGCGGAGAAGGCGAAGAAGAATGGCCTGAAGAATCTCGAATTCCGCCAAGGGGATCTTGAAAATCCACCCATCGAGCCTAAGAGCATCGATCTCGCCATTTTGAGCCAGGCTCTCCATCACGCCGCCGAGCCCGCTCAGGCCATTGCCGCCGCCCACAAGATTCTCAAGCCCGGTGGCCAGATCCTCATCCTAGACCTGCTCCAGCATAACTTCGAACAAGCCCCCGAACTCTATGGTGACCGCTGGCTGGGCTTTGCCGAAAGCGACCTCCAGCACTGGCTCGAATCCGCCGGCTTCAAAAAAGTCCACGTCAGCATCGTCGCCCGCGAAGACCAGCCCCCCCACTTCCAGACGCTCTTGGCTGAAGGGGTGAAATGATCATCTCATAATGGTAGGGACGCGTTGCCGCGCGTCCCAAACTAGACCTTGAGGTATTCGCCTACCCACTCAAAAAGTGCTCTGGCTAATTTAGCGCGGTCGATTGATACACTTCCTGTGTGCCAGAGGCACAGCACGATGGTAAACGTGGGTGAAACCCACGGAATCAACCGCCACGATTTATCTGCGTCACGTAGTGACGCCTGATGGGAGCCTCGCTGAACTTCACCGCGTCGCTACGCGACGCATCACCATTTCACGCTTTTTTCGTGGGTTTCACCCACGTCTACCATCACATTGTCCCTCTGGGACAAAACAAAAACAGGCGAAGGTTTCCCTTCGCCTGCTCGCAAATCGATTGAACTGTGACCGGTTACTTCAGCGCACTCTCGACCATCGCCTTGAAGTCCTTCTCCGCCGTAGCGGCCAGCGACTTCGCTGAAGTGTAGCGGATGAAGATGTGACCTTCCTTCGCCTCCACGATCGCCCCGAGCAACACGTGATCTTTCAAAGGCGTCTTCGGTCCACCGGGCATGCCGCTCTGGTAGGTGCCTTCAGCGCGCACATAAGTCACTGCTGTGGAGCCCACGGTGACTTTTTCCACCTTGGTGTTCTTCTCATCCCGCGGCTCGACGAACTGTCCCAACCAACGCTTGATATTGGCATCCGTCCCGCCACCGTCACCGCCGAAGAAGAATAAAACCGTCTCGCCCGTTTCCTTCGTCTTCTCATCCGTCACCTCAAGCTGCGCCTTGCGCATGGAGGAGGACGGCGTGATCGATTTCCACGAGGCGGGTTTCGTGAACTTCAAGCCTGCCACGTCAAAGGTATCAGCCGCAGCGGCCGTGTTCACTTGCAGGAACATTCCCAGCCCGGCCAAAGCCAGCGTCATACGGGACAAAAAATGGATACGTTTCATGCCGTGTAGGTTGCTGCGAGTCGGTGAAATGTCAACTGCAAGCGGCCAAAACCGGCGGTTTAATGCCCGCCTCCCCCTTCCTAAATCCCCCATTTAAAGCCACATCTGCCCATCAACCCCGCCCTGCTCGCAAATCGCAGTTGAAAACCTCCCCCTTTCGCGACATCTTCACCCCAATGCAATCGGTTTTTAAAGGTCCGGTCTACGTGGTGCGCGATAACATCGACACCGATCAAATCATTCCGGCGCAATATCTGAACCTCGTGCCCACCATCGCCGAGGAATACGAGAAACTCGGCAGCTACGCCATGTGCGGCCTGCCCGAATCACTTTATGCCACCCGCTTCGTAAAGGAAGGCCAGCTCGACTCTGACTATCCCATCATCGTGGCTGGTCGTAATTTCGGCTGCGGCAGCTCCCGTGAACACGCCCCGATCGCCCTCGGCTCGGCCGCCTGCCGCATCGTGCTGGCGGAAAGCTTCGCGCGCATCTTCTTCCGCAACTGCGTCTCCACCGGTGAGCTTTATCCGTGCGAAGCCACCGAACGCCTCTGCGATGTGCTCAAGACGGGTGACGTGGTGACCGTGGATCTCGACGCCTGCACCGTGGCGGTGGAAGGCGGTAAGACCTATCATTTCAAACCGCTCGGCGATGTCCGCCCCGTGGTGGATGCCGGCGGTCTCTTCAATTATGCCCGCAAGGCCGGCATGATCGAAGCGAAGGCCTAAGTTTTTCAGCCCAGCCGTCCCGCGACTGCGGGACGGCTGTTTTATTTCTATGTCCATCTCTGACCTGCGCCGCGAATATTCGCTCGGCAGCCTGCGTCGCCAAGACCTGCTGCCCGATCCCATCGCGCAGTTCCGTGTCTGGTTCGATGCCGCCGTCGCTGCC
>JAURFH010000139.1:0-288 GCA_030834415.1 Verrucomicrobiota bacterium
ACGTCTTCCAGATGTTGCAGCACTTGGTCACGCGGAGCAGGCGCAGCAAACTGGCTGAAGCCAAGAAACGGCAGCGTGAACAGCAGCAACAGGAGACAACATCCTCGCATAGAGATGCCGCCACTATACCGGCTAAGCGTGCTCCGGCAAGGCTTCAGAGATGCGCAGGATGCTCTTGGCGTGACCGGAATCGTTGTCGATGTCGATCACGACGCCTTGCAGCGTCACCCGCTCGGACGCGATGCCGAACCGCTGCGGCGTCAGCGTAAGAAAACGTTGCACCACGGG
>JAURFH010000139.1:297-11663 GCA_030834415.1 Verrucomicrobiota bacterium
TTGCGCCCGATGATGCTTTCATGCGGGCCAGTAAATCCGGCATCGCTTAGGTAAGCCGTGCCCTTGGGGAAGATTTGATCATCCGCCGTCTGCACATGGGTATGTGTGCCCACCACGGCGCTCACATCGCCATCCAGATAACGGCCCAAGGCGATCTTTTCCGAGGTGGCTTCGGCATGGAAATCCACAAAGATAAGGTGCGTGCTCTGGCGCAGCTTGTTCACCTCCGCGCGGATGGCGGTGAAGGGATTCTCCAGCGGCGCCATGAAGGTGCGTCCCTGGACATTGATGACCCCGAGCAATGGCTGGCCTTCTTTTTGGAACAGCGTGCTTCCCTGACCGATGGTGCCGGGAGGATAATTCAACGGACGGACAAAACGCGGTTCCTGCAAGAGCAGCTGTGTGACTTCCTTCTGGTCCCACAGATGATCACCACAGGTGATGATATCCACACCGCCACCAAAAATCTCCTCCGCCGTGCCCGGGGTGATACCCGCTCCGCCCGCCGAGTTCTCGCCATTGGCGATCACGACGTCGATCTGGTGCTCCGCCCGCAGCTTCGGCACCAGCTTCGCCACCGCGCGCCGTCCGGGCTCGCCCACAATGTCTCCGATGAACAACAATTTCACGCTCGGCCAACTTAGGCGACCAGAAGCGAAGCGCAATGCCGAAGGTGGGACGATGAGAGCTTGACTCTGGTAGGGCGAGACTCCGTCGAGCCCTAACTAAGCCTGAACGTATTTGCCCTCCAGCAAGCTGACATGGCGATAAAGAAGATGTGCGAATGTTCTATGTACCACTACTCAATACCGCAGCACAAACTCTTTCGCATTCAGCAAGGCCCACACGACGTCTTCGATGCCTTTGCGGCGGTCAGGGTTCTCTTTGAGGTGAGCGAGTGTGCTGGCCAGCTCTTCCTTGGTGGGCGCACGGCTGGTGGCGGTCCAGAAAAGTTCGTTGATGATCTGCTCATCCGTCTTGCCAGCTTTGATGAGTGAATCGATGCGGTTGTTTTCCCGCCCGATAAGTGTGTTCAGCAACGGTCCGCTGATGAGCTGGAAGGCCTGCCCCATCGTCGTGTCGTTCGAGCGCTCGCACTCCGTCGGGATGAGCCGTGGCGGCTTGCCGAAGACTTGGAGGAAGTTCTCCTCGCCCGAATTGCCCTTGGCATCACGACGGCGGACAGCAGCCACGCCGGGCAATTGGGTGGCGCGTAAGCCATCCGGATATCCGTTGAAGCTCAGTGAGGTGCCGGTCAGTTGGGCTGCCGCATCTAGGATCAATTCCGCTGGCAGCCGACGCGGGATGGTGCGGGAGTAATTGATCTCATCCTCCGCATTCGCTTCGTTCGGCGTGGAAGATACCTGATAAGCGCGCGAGTTCATGATCGTGCGGATGAGATACTTCACATCGAACTTGTGCTTCACGAAATCTGCTGCCAAGGCATCGAGCAGTTCCGGATGGCTCGGCAGGTTGTTCACGCTGAAATCATCCACCGGGTCCACAATGCCGCGTCCCAGCAGATGGAACCAGATGCGGTTCACCTGGGCGCGCACGAACATCTCGTTATCCGCCGAGCCCAGCCAGGCCGCCAGGGCGATGAGCCGGTCCTCATCTTCCCGGATGGTGGATTTCTCCACACCGAGGAAACGCGGATGAGCGTTCTGTCCCGTGCGCGCATTCTTCACCTCGCTCTTGTCATCGATGAACACGATCTGTTCGCCGACGAATTCATTCAGGTCACTCCGGTCGCGCCGTTTGTTCTCGAGGATCTTGTAATCGATGCGCGCGAAGAGGCTGGCCCAGTCATAGTAATCATCCTGCGTCCAACGCTCGAAGGGATGATTGTGGCATTTGGCGCACGAGATGCGGCTGCCCAAGAATAGCTGGGCAGCGCTTTCGGCACGAGTGACGGCATCCCGCGTGGAGCGGTAGTAATTCGCCGGCGGGTTCGCGTAGGTGCTGCCGCGCGCGGCGATGAGCTCCCGTGTGAATTGGTCCAGCGGCTTGTTATCCGCAAAGCTCTGCCGGATCCAATCGTGAAAAGCCTGCACGCCTTTGCGATCCAGCGTCTTTTCCTCATTGCGTAGCAAGTCCGACCATTTCAGCGCCCAGTAATCCGCGTATTCAGGGCGCTCCAACAACTGGTCGATCAGCTTGCTGCGTTTCTTGGAATCCTTGTCTGCGACGAATTGCCGGGCTTCCTCCGCTGTGGGCAATATGCCCAGCAGATCCAGATAAGCGCGCCGGATGAACTCGTGGTCCTCACTGACCGGCGAAGGATTGAGCCGCATCTTCTTGAGCTTGGCGAAGACGAACTCATCCACGTATTTGCTGGGCTTGGGATTCTGCCACTTGAACGGCCGGTTCGGCAGGCTGGCCGTCCGCACGGACTGATGCTGGTTCAGGTAACGCACCAGCACCGAAGTCTCCCCGTCATTTTGCATCTCCACTTTGCCATCGATGCTCACCGCCGCTTTCGGTGAAGCGGGTGAATAAGTAGCGATACGCGTGACATCGCGCTTGGTCCCGTCTGAGAACGTGGCGATGGCCTTGATGTCAAAATTCTTGGCCGGTGCGATCAGGACGCGCTCCATCGGCGTCACTTCCAGTTTTACCAGCTTGGGTGCATCGGCCGCATCCCGCTTGGCCCCCGCTGCGATCCAGTCCCGCAAGACTTTGTATTCCAACGAATCTTTCGGAAAGCGCTGTCCCCCTTCATGGGCGATCGCCGCGGAACCTTTCAGCAAAATCAGACTTTGATCAGGAGAGAAAGTATCGATGCGGCGTCCGAAGAAATCACGCGTGAGGGCATCGTAATCGAAATCCGGATCACTGCCCCAGAGGGAGAGCTTGAAGCTGGCCTTGCCCGTCTGGTTGCCATGGCAGCCGCCGATGTTGCACCCGGCCTTGGTGATAGCCGCCATGACATCCCGCTCGAAGGACACTTCCGCCGCGTGACTCAGGGCCGGGAGCAAAAGCCCGGTGAGTCCGGTCAGCAGTAATGTCTTCAGACGACGGTGCATAAGTGTGTTATAACCCTATTTTCGATACGTGGGAAGGGTCGGATATTCAATAAAAAGCGGAGAACATCAGGGATCACTGCGGCATTCGGTGCACTGAAACGAAAGCAACGGGAATCCCCCGGCCACATGTTTATGGCTTAGCGGGAGCGGTCGGCAGGGTGAAAAAGAAGGTCGCCCCTTGGCCCACTTCGGCCACCGCCCAGACTTTGCCGCCATGGCGATGGATGATCCGCTGCACCGTGGCCAGCCCGATCCCGGTGCCGCTGAACTCCTCCACCGGATGCAGCCGTTGGAAGGGATGAAAGAGTTTATCGGTGTAACTCATGCTGAAGCCGGCCCCATTATCTTTCACGAAATAGACGAGCGAGCCATCCGTCTGCTGCTGGCGGCCGAACTCGATGACGGTCTGCGGTTTCCGGGCGGTGTATTTCCATGCATTGCCCAGCAGGTTCTCCAGCACGATCTGCAACAAGCCGGGATCACCCCGGACCTCGAGGCCAGGCTGGATCTTGAATTCTGCTTTGCGTTTGGTGTCACTGGCTTGCAGCCGTGCGGCCTGGCGTTCCGCGATCGCGCTCAGTGAGGTCGACTCCTGATGCAGCTCGATCCGCGTGAACCGGGCCAGCCGGAGCAGGTCATCGATGAGCTCGGACATCAGCTTGGTCTCATCCTGCACCCGCTCCAGGTAAGAGAGCCCTTCGGGCACCAATTTGTTATCGGGATTTTCCCGGATCAAAGCGGCCAGCACATTGATGCTGCGTAGCGGCGTGCGCAAGTCATGGGAAACCGAGGCGGAGAAGGCTTCGAGCTCTTGATTGGCCATGGCTAATTGCCGGGTGCGTTCTTCCACCCGCTGTTCCAGCTCGGCATAGAGCTGGATATTCTCCATCGCCACCGAAGTGGTGTTGGCCAATGCCTGGAGCAGTTCCACTTCCGCTGGCGTGGCTTCATGCGGTTGCGCCCAGTAGTTGCCTATCGCCCCGATGGGGGAAGCGGTGCGGATGGGCACCATCACCAGACTTTTGACGAAAGTAGGACGGTAAGCATCCACCGGAATGCGCGGATCGGCATAGATATCCGGGATAACCGCGGACTGGCGGTTCAGCATGGCCCAACCGCTGATGCAGGCGCTCAGGGGGAAACGCTGACCTTTCCAGAGCGGGCTGATGGCATCCTCATCCACATAACAGCATTTGTCATCCTCGCGCAGGACGAAAGTGGCACCATCGGCACCGGTCAGCTCGCGGGCGGCCCGCCGCACCACCGCCGCTACGGCATCAACCGTGCGGGCCAGTGATAGCTCTTGCACGGCCGCGACGAGCCGGCGCATGGCCTGATTATGCCTGGCCAGCGCCGCGTCACTGCCTGTTGTCGGGCCGGCTGGTTGATCCTGTTGCAGTCGCCGCACGGCGGCCAGTAATTGCCAGAGATGATCTTTGAGAACGAAATCCGTGGCACCCGCCGCCAGGCAGTTCTTCACCAAAGTCTCACTGGCGGCACCGGAAACAAAAATGAAAGGCACGGAAGGACATAATTCGTGGGCGAGCTTCAAGGCTGCCTCGCCGCTGAACCCGGGCAGACCGTTATCCGCGAGGATGAGATCCAGACCGCCTTTTTCCAAAGCTGCCTGATATCCCTTCGCTTCATCCACCTGCTGCCAGTCCAATTGAAAACCACCCCGCTCCATGGCCCGACGGACCAGCAGGGCATCGACTGAACTGTCTTCAAAATGCAGGACGTGCAACTTCTTCATCACGTTTGATAACTCTACGACCAGTGCCCTCTCGAAGCGAATCTACAATAAACTAGCAGGCACGTTCAGGAGTCAAAAGGGGAAAGTTCAGGCACGACATCGAAGAGGGGGGACTGCGACTACTTCCAATACTGCATCAGCACCTTCACATCCCGTTGATCATTCCGGCGAAGCACCGCCACCATTTCCCGCAGTTTGCCGTTCAGCTCAGCTGTGACAGTCACTTGAAAAGTGGCGCTGCGCTGACTCATCAACCTCGAGGCATTGGCTGCACCTTGGCCGACGATCCCCAAGTCACCAAGGATTTCGGCCAGTGATTGGTATAAAAAATCATCCTCTGTACCATCGAGACCATCCTCCCCTTTACGTCTGGTAAGAAAGTTATCGACGTTATTGGGATCTATTCCTGGGATCAACAGCAGCACTTCTCGAGGGGCGGTTCGCGGATTGATGACGCGGGCGGAAATGGGGGTGAACATGTCTCTCAATCCGACCAGCGAGACGACATCAGACTGTGGTGTGCCGGGTGGACCGACGCGTCCACCCGTGGGCAAGGCGCCGCCATTGGTCGCGCCGGGTCCGTAGAAGATCTCGGGCGTCACCCCTTTGATGCGCAGCAGCTCTTCGATGTCGTCGATCGGGCCATCCTTGGCCATGTAAGGTGGCGAGAGAGAAAGGTAGTAATCCGATTCCGCACCGTTGAGCATCGTGGCGTCATCGGTATCGCGCCAGTCGATGATGCAGTCGACTACTTCTGGAGCCAGAGTGGGGTCCACGCCCGCTACATCCATGGCCAGACGCAAGGCGGTTTCATCCGCTAGATTGATGTTATAGAAGCGCTCGAGATCGATGATCTTAAGGGATACTTTGCCGGCGCCGATCTGGATGTCTTTCAGGGGAAAATTGATGGCGTTCAGCACTTCATTGGTGGCATAGGGACCGCCCGCCCAGTACTGATACAAGGCATCGTAATTGCCTTCATTTGGTATCGTGAGATGTTCGGCCAAGACCCAGCGGGCCGCTTCTACCCCCGAGCGGCCCAGCCATTCCATCTCGGTGTCGAAACTGGCATTCCGCGCCAGCTTCACCTCCACCGACATGGACTTGGCAAAACCGAACGCGAGCACCCCCAGCACCGTGATGACCATGAGCACCATGATCAGCGCAATGCCGGAACGCTTTGCATTTGCGTTATGATGAGGGTGCAATTTCATCGTGGGCCTCCAGGTCTCCGAGATCCTTGTTGTGTTCCAGTAGGAGGCTGGTTGCCTTGGCGGCGATTACCGCCTTGCGGGCCTTGCCCTTGTCCCGGTCCAAATCCGTACTGCCCGCCGCCACCCCCATTCGGACCTTGACCATTCCCGTTGTCTCGCCGGCGTTGCCCGTCGCCAGCGCCACCCCCTCCGGGCCTGACGATGATCTGACCATCGGGTCCACGGATTACTTGATTATTGCCGCCCGCTCTACCCCCCGTCGCATCCGGCATCTGGTAATCTTTGGTGATGGCGGTGCCCGCCAGATAAATCGTCTTCGTCTGCAAACTCTGTTGCGAGGCATAGGGGGAGTTGTTCTGTCCACCGAAACCCATGGAGACGCGGACCATGCGGGGCACGGAGTTTGTCTCCAGCCACTCGTAGGCCCAGTCCTGCAGGCTATCATCCCAAAACTCCATGGTGAAGTGGCTGATATTGGTGGCCAGGGTGATGGTGTACGGTGCCTCGGTATCCTCCAGCACTTGCAAGGTGGAGGATTGCAACATCACCAGTTCATTATTACCGCCCGTTCCTTGGATCACTTCAAAGGCCACCCGGCGGATCGGTTGATCAGGGAACAGACCGCTCCCGGGAAAGCTGGAGGGTAACCGTGAGACCAAACTCAGATAGGCGAAGTCCGCGGTCGTATCTGCCTCAAAACTGTAAAAGGCGGCATTCTCTGTGAAGAAGACCGTTGAAGAGATGGCATCCTCGACGCACTTCACGGTGATGCGTGAGCGCTGCACTTCTGCCGCCGCTTTGGCTCCTGCCTTGGAACTGCGCAAGATGGCCGCCCAGCTGGCATAGATAGCACCGATGATGACCATGAAAATGGCCATGGCGATGAGGATCTCCACCAGGGTGAAGCCTCTTCGTCCAATGCTATTACGGGTCAAGATCATGGGCGCCGGTTGTTGCCGTTCAGACTCGTGGGCAGCGTGGTCGTGGTGCGTGAGCCGGAGGTGGTGGCTGCACCGGCTTGCGGAGCGCCTTGCGGCCGGAACATCAGCAAGGTCAATGGCGTTTGCACGATCTTGCCGCCGAGTGGTTGGTTCACCACGATGTCCACTTTGAATAGCCCATTGGAGGCGACTTCCGTAGCCGTCCAGGTGTATTGGATCTCAGGATGGTCCGGGCCCAAATCTCCTGATTCCGAGGTCGCGTCTTCCAATTGGTTCGTCAAGGCGATTAGGGCAGCCACGGCGCCTGGATCGGCGAGCGGCTGTTGCAATGCCCGGGCCATCTTGAGATTGCGGGAGGTCAACTCGAGAATGGCGAAGATGGCCATGAAAAACACCGCGATGGCGATCATCACCTCCATGAGGGAGAACGCGCGGCAGCGATGTTTTTTGAGAGCGATCTTCATCTCCTCATTTGGGCCATCTGGTCTTCCGTCTTCAGATCGGCATGACCGGTGATGACATCCAGGTGGATCATGCGCCGCTTGCCAGTGCTGGGCTCGATCAAAATAGCGGTGAATTCATCGCAGGTGCCGTTGGGGAAGAAGCGCACATGCACTTCGGATTGACCCGCTTGCACGGCATCTTGAAAGTTCACGGCCAGCATCTCGAAGGCGATGGTGTCCGGCAGCTTTTCATTAAACGTGGTGCTGCCGCCACTGCTGGTCTGGCCGCTCAATGGATCGACTGTATTTGCGGCCCCGCTCTGCACACGGAAAGAAGTGCTGTTACCCTCAGCGGAGACAATCAGCTCCGCTGGTGCACCACTGAGAATCGCTGCTGCCCGCGCAGCAGCGCAGCCTTCCATGAAGTCATTCACGGCCTGTTGCAGTGGCTGGCGTTTGAAGGTCTGCACAAACGTCGGCATGCCCCACGCCATGATCAGCCCCATGATCATCACCACGATGATGATCTCTACGAGCGTGAAACCGCTGCGTCTATGGGGGCGGATACGCATGGGTGCTGCTTGCTTACTTCTGCATGTCGATGTTGGACGTGATGGCGAACATCGCCCCCAGCACGCAGTAAAGGAGGAAGCCTACGAAGATGGCGATACACACGATCATCACCGGCTCGATCAGGTTGGTCATCACGCGCAGACCAATGGCCAGTTCGCTCTCATATGTATCCGCGAGATTCTCCAAAGAGCCCGGGACGTCACCCGTCTCTTCACCGATCTTCAGCAGATCGATCATCAATTGCGGGAACAGCCCGCTCTTGGCGAGCGGTTGGGCGATGGTTTTGCCGTCCGTCACCTCTTCACGGGTGATGGCGATGGCTTCCTTGATCATCACGTTGGGGATGACCTGTTCGGTGATCTTCAAAGCGTTGAGTACCGGCACACCATTGCGCAAGAGCGTGGCGAGGGTGCGGCAGAACTGGCCGAAGAGATTGAGTCTTACCACCGGGCCCAAAACCGGAGCCTTCAGGCTCACGCGGTCCAGCGTGCGACGACCGGATACGGAAGCCTTGTAACGATTGAATAGCAGGATCAGGGTGAAGGCACCGAGCAGCATCAACCACCACCAGCTGCTGAAGAAGTTACTGGACTTCACAAGGAATTGCGTGGCGGCCGGCAGTTCCACATTCATGCCCGTGAAGATCTCCATGAACTTCGGCAGCATGAAGGTCATGAAGAAAAAGATGATGACGACACCCACGCCCATCACCATGGCGGGATAGATCAAGGCGGAGATGAATTTCGTGCGCACTTCGGCGAAGCGCTCATAATGGGCGGAGAGACGGCGCAATACTTCTTCCAGAGCGCCAGACTGTTCACCAGCCCGGACCATGTTGATATACAGATCGGTGAAGATTTCCGGTTGCTTGGCCATCGCGGCCGAGAGGCTTTTGCCCTCCACCACATCCTGCCGGAGTTGTTTGGCCACGGAGGAGGGGATGCCCTTGGTGCTGATGCTGGACATGCTGTTCAAGGCGGAGACCAAAGGCATGCCGCAATGGAGCAAGTTGGCAAGCTGCTGGGTGAAGCGGGCGAGCTCCTCCATCTTCGGCTTGGGCTTACGCTGGAAAATCTTTTGCAGGGCGGGTGGCAGGACGATGGCCTGGCCTTGCCCGTTCTCCTTGCGCACGGCCACGGCAGCTCCGCCCTTGGTGGCGGTGACAGCCACCGGGAACAATCCCAGCTTCTGGATCTGGAGCAATGCGGCCGGGCGATCCACCACGTCCAGCATGCCCTCCACTATCTCGCCGGTGCGCTTGCGCGCACGATATGCAAACTGCGCCATATAAGTCTCTAGTGCACTAAGTTCAAAACCAGCCGGGGCAAAAAGTTGTCATTCCGGTGTCCACTTCCTATCCCACCGACTCGCCCGGCTGGCAAGCAGGCAGGTGGAAGACGGGGAGATTTAACACTTTCCTGACATAATAAACAGGTGTTTTTGCCCCCGCTCATAAAGACGACTAATCGATAGGTGCCGCCGGCCCAAGTCCGCCTTGCTTATCAAGTGCTGCTAGCTACCGCGGAAACGACCTTCTCATTCAAACTCCCCCGTCGGTATCCCTCCAGATCCAGCGTGACGTGCGCATAGCCGATATCTTTTAGCCGGCCAGCTACCTGCGCATACGTCTCACCCGCCAGCAGGCGTGGAATCTCACTGGGCCCGACTTCGATACGCGCGAGATGTTTCGCACTTTGCCCTACTGCTTTTGTCCCCAGTTCATGATGTCTTACCCGCACATCGTAAAAGCCCAAATCCCGCAGCACTTTCTCCGCCTGCTCGATCATCCCGAGTTTTACCCGGGTGACTGGTTCGCCGTAAGGGATGCGTGAGCTCAGGCAGGCCATCTGCGGTTTGTCCGCCGTGGGCAGACCCAGCTCAGCGGAGAGCGCACGGATCTCGGCCTTCGTGAGCCCGGCTTCTTTCAAAGGGGCGCGCACTTGAAATTCCTTCGCCGCTTGGGCGCCGGGGCGGAAGTCACCGATGTCGCTCGCATTCTCTCCGTAGGCGATGACGGCGAATTTTTCCTTTACCGCCAGTGGCTCAAGCTCGGTGAACAACTCGTGCTTGCAGAAGTAGCAACGGTTCACCGGGTTCGCCAGATACTCGGGATTATTGAATTCATCCGTGGCGATGACGCGCACGGGAAATTGAAAACGCTCCGCCAGCTCCTTCGCTTCGGCCAGCTCTTCGCGCGGCAGACTTGCTGAATCCGCGATGACCGCGAGCATCCCGTCCCCCAGCTCCTGATGCGCGACCATGGCGAGGAATACGGAATCCACCCCGCCCGAATAGGCGACGAGGCAGGAACCATAACCGCGCAATAACGCGCGTAAGGCCTGAAGTTTGGCTTGAGCCACTACGGAAAAGTGCCATGCAAACGGTCCGCCCGCAATGGGGAAGGGTTGGGACGGTCATTCTCGCCCGCTCCTGATACTTTCCCCAATCCGTTGTTGGCATCCCCTGAAATATGATGGAACCTGTGTCCTGTCATGCTGTTGAGCATCTCGCATATCACCGTCTATCGCTACAGTGAGCCTGTCTTGCTGGGGCCGCACCGCCTCATGGTGCGCCCGCTGGAGGCGCATGACGTGCAGATCCGGAAGTCCTCCCTGTTGATTACGCCCAAGCATAACATCCGCTGGATCCACGACGTCTTTGGCAATTCCATCGCCCTCGTCGATTTCCTGGAGAAAGCTACCGAGATGCGGGTGGAAAGCACGGTCACCTTGGAGCAGTTCAATACGAACCCGTTCGATTTCGTATTGGACCCCAGTGCGCAGGAACTGCCGTTTTACTATCAACCGGATGAGATGCCTGACCTCTCACCCTATCTCCAGCGGCAGCATCCTGAAGATGATCAGGCCATCCGCCATTGGCTACGCCCCTTCTTGAATATCCAGGGCCGGGGGAAGACGCTCGATTTTCTCATCGCACTGAACAAATCCGTGCCCATGTTCTTCACCTACCGGCGGCGCGAGGAGCCGGGCGTGCAAACGCCGGGGCAAACCTTGAGTTACCGTTCCGGCTCTTGCCGCGATTTCGCCTTCCTGCTGATGGAAGCCGCCCGCGCACTGGGCTTGGCTTCCCGTTTCGTCAGTGGTTATCTCTGTCAAACGGCCGGAAGCGTGTATCAGGCCGCGATGGGAGCCACTCACGCATGGACGGAGATCTATCTGCCGGGCGCCGGCTGGCGTGGTTTTGATCCCACATGTGGTATTCTTGCGGCGGATTCCCATGTCCGCGTGGCCGTTACCCGCACTCCTTCGCAAGCAGTGCCGGTCGGTGGTAACTTCACCGGCTTCCCCATGCACTACCGCGGCATGCAAGTGATGGTCGATGCCCGGGTGGTAGGATAACGATTACCCCACCACCCACCGCTTCGCCTTCAGCTCATAGCGTGGCAAAGCTCCGCT
>JAURFH010000013.1 GCA_030834415.1 Verrucomicrobiota bacterium
CATCGAAGATCGGCGCGTGGCGGATTACGTAGCGGAATTGCTCGCAGAATTTTCCCGGCTGGAACGCATCCATCTGCAACTCACTGCCGATTTTAATCCGCTCGAATATCTCTTCGAGATGCTCGCGGCGCTGCAACAAGCCGATGAACGCACGTGTTTCCTCATCCGCGCACACATCGGCAATCATTCTCTATTCCTCTCCGGCGTTTTCCCGGAGCGCATCCGCCATCGCGCCGAGATGAAAGGTTTTCCAGACCTGAGCTACTACGAAGGCTTGGGCCGCTCCAGCTACCGCGTCGCCAGCGATCACCGGTTGGCGCAACGCTACGAGCTGGCCCCGGTCTTCTCCACCTTGAGCGAATGCTTCCACGAGACCCGTCAGGCCTTGAACAATCTCGCTGACCGCCTCTTCCACTTGGGTGACTCGCACCGCTCCGATGCTCTGCTCGTAAAAGCCTTCGCCAAACCAAAAACCTAAAAACAAAATACCCGCCGAACTTTTCAGCCCGACGGGTGCCAAATCTAGACTTGGGAATTGGTCATTCCTTCGTCATTCGGATTTCGTCATTGGTCATTTATTAATGAACCCCTGCTCCTTCAGCCAGCCGATGCACTCACCCGTCCACGGATGACGCGACGCCGGATCCCACTGGCTCTTGCCCAGCCCAATCCCGTGCGGTCCCTTAGGATAGATATGCATGGAGAACGGCACCCCGTTCTTCCGCAAGGCCGCCGCGAATTCCAAGGAGTTCTCCACCTTCACCGCCGAGTCTTCAAACGTGTGGAAGATAAAGGTCGGCGGCGTGTCTTTCGTCACTTGTTTCTCGTTGGAGAGCAGCTCCACCAATTCATCTGAAGGTTTGTCGCCCAAAAGATTTTTCTTCGAGCCACCATGCGTCAACGGCCCCATGCTGATGACCGGATAGCACAGGATGCCGAGGTCCGGCCGGGAACTTTCCTTGTCAATCGGGTCTTTCGCATTGGCATCACCCGCGTCGAAATGTGTCAGGATGGTAGAGGCCAGATGCCCGCCCGCAGAGGAACCCATGATGCCGACGCGCTTCGGGTCGAGCTTCCACTCGGCCGCCTTGGACCGCACATAACGCACCGCCCGCGACACATCCCACAGCATCACCGGATGCCGGTAACCTGCCGAGCCCAAACGATACTTCAGCACAAACGCCGTGACGCCCTGCTCGTTTAGCCACATCGCATAATCGCGCCCTTCATGGGGCGCCAAGCCGCCATAACCACCGCCCGGGCAGATCACCATCACTGCACCAGTCGCCTTCTCCGGGTTAGCGAAATACGGCCACAACGTCGGGATGTCCTTGTCCTCCTTACCCAAAGCACCCGGTGCCCCATCAGGCCAGAGCGGGAACGGCTCACGCGGGAGACGTTGTGCTTGGGTGGAAACAATCGAAGCGATGAACGCCAACAAACAAAGTGCAGTCCGGATATTCATAGGATGATGGCGCGAGCATATTCACCAATCCACACTTGAGCAACGGGGAATGTCCTCGTTGAAGCAGTTTAAGGTGAGCCTTTGACTGGCGACGAAACAGAAGAAGCGTTTGTCGAAGTAGGCAAATTTTCTGAGATTTCCGTCGTCGTGATGAAGGAAAGGCTTCGGGCTACATTGGTGCTTCTCAGCATGCTCCCGGGCAAAAAATCTAGCGATTTACTGCTGCCCGATGGAACTCTCATGACGCAAGTCTGAGTTCCGTTTATCTTATCCTTGATTGTCACGGACACCCATTTTTCTTTCTTCTGAAACCAGCTCAAGGACCACCCAAAATAATGGCCTCCCTGAGCATCCAGCTCATAAACTTCCTCATCATTGTAATGATCGAGGTATTTGAGTGTCATTTCTGCTCCAGCCATCGGAATGCCGTTGTTGAAAAAGTAGAGCCTAGACTCTCCCCGATAATAAATATACTGACCGAATAGAGCCACAGCCAAGGCAATCACCCCTAATGTGATAGCTATTTTTGGCGTTATATTGGCGAACCAGTCGTTTGATTTTCGCAACAGCTCCACGGGCTCAACTAAGCAACATTACGCCGCGTTAATCAAACATAAACCTTCGTACGCTGCTCAACTTCTAATCGTTTCCAGACACGCGATCCCATCTCTCCTTGGGCAACGATTCCCTCCACACAAACCAAAGCACACCGCCGCCTAAAACACCGCCCAGATGCGCCAGCGCCGAAACATGTCCCCATCCGGCCAGCTGCTGCACCACGATGAGCAATTGCATCCCGCACCACAGACCGAACGCCGTCCAGGCGGACATCTCGATCCAGCGCACTCCCCGGAAATGGTAATGCCAGAGGATGCTGATCTTCTGCTCCGGAAACGCCAGCGCATAGAACGCCAGCACGCCCGAGATACCACCACTCGCCCCGATGCAAGGCACGGATGAGCGCGGGTCGGCGATGGCGTGCAGCAGATCCCCCGCAAAGGTCGCCACCAGAACCAGCAGCAACATCCGCCGCCAGCCAATCCGGCTCTCCACATTGTCCCCGAAGACAAACAGGAAATAGAGATTTCCCAACAGGTGCACCCAGCTCCCGTGCAGGAAGAACGAGGTGATCGAAGTAAGACCGGCCAGCCGGAAAAATTCGTTGGGCACCATGCCGAACGCATCCACATAGGCACTGAGATTGCGAAACGCTAGCGCGCTCACCATCAGCACCGCAGCGCACAATCCCCACGTCGCCCAAGTCGGTATCTTATGCGTATCGCCATCGCGTTCGACGGGCAATCCAAGCATGGCCGGAATGGTCTTCCAATCTGCCGATGGCTCCGGCCCGCTTTCCTCCGCGAGCCGTTTCACCTCATACAAAGCTAGCGCCTCCTTCGCCTTTTGAGGCAGTTCCCGCTCCAGTATCTTCGGCTTCACCGGCACCGCTTTCGGCGCACGCTCGAACTCCTCTGGATCAAACCAGACGAACTGGCACACCTTGCAGGCATCCAGCTCTTCCCCGCCTTCCCGGCTCGAGAGCCGCACGGTCAGCATCGGCCGCTCACAGGCCGGACAAGCCCGGCCAAACACTCCATCCCCGTTGCGTACCTTGGACCAAAGCGAGGTGACAAATTCTGCCGTCCGTGACTTGCGCAAGACGCTCAGGTTCACCGTGCGCCCGCCACAAGTATTACACACCCAATGCAATCCATCTTCATGACGCTCGCGATCGATCTCTCCCTGACAGTTAGGACAATAGAACATGGCCTTCTCCACCTCCTATCCTTAAAGAAACCCGCTCTCCCGCCCATTACAATTCCCCACGATTCTTTTAATGAACAACCTCCCAAGCAAAACAACCCCGACACCATGAAGATGTCGGGGTTGTTGAAGTAACTATCAGTTCAAAAAAAGAACTTACTGGACCGTCAGATTACGATACCAGACCGGATCGCCGTGATCCTGCAGCTGGATGCGACCCGAAGCATTCTGATTGAACGTCGGTGTTTTTGCGAACTTGCTGCCCATCACGCGCTCTTTGAAGTCATCCGAAGCGGTATCATAGGACACCACCAGCGCACCGTTCAGCCAGTGCTCAATCTTCGAACCCTTGGCCACGATGCGGGAGCAGTTCCATTCACCAACCGGCTTCAGGATCTTGCTGGAGTTCGGCACGTAAAGATCATACAGGCCGCCAGATTTGCGACGTCCCTCGCGCAACTTCGCATCCGGATGTTTCTCATCATCCAGCACTTGGTATTCCGGTCCGAGCCAGCTCTTGCCGTATTGCGCCATGCGGTATTTCACGCCGCTGTTGCTGCCTTCCGCGACCTTCCATTCAAAACGGAAATCGAAATCGCCGTATTCCTTGGCGGTGTAGATATCGCCACCCTTCGCCGCACGATACAGCACGCCGTCTTCCACCTGCCAACCTGCCGTCACCGGCTTACCGTCAGCCAGCGTCCAGCCTTCCAGGTTTTTGCCGTTGAAGATTTTGGTGCGCTTGGCGGCATCCAAATCTTGGATGCGGATATTGCGCCAGGCCACTTCCATGGTCTCGGTCTTGTTACCGATGCCATGCACCTGCAGCGAGATGAAACCTTCCGGAGTCAGGCTGTCTTTGAGATCAGCCGCCGGCACACCGTTCAGATACGTCTTCAGCGAATCACCGATCGCCTCGATGCGGACCTTGTTCCACTCGTTTTGCTTGAAGGCTTTCTGCGCCTTCGGATTGTCCTTAAGATCGTTCAGCCAGCCGCGCCGTCCCTCATCATAGATGCCCGCCGTCCAGGCACGCGCCGAGGGATCGATCTCGCACTGGTAACCATGCACCCGGCCGGCGGCGATCTTGATGGGCTTGCCCTGGGCGTTCTTCACATCATCCAAGGTGGTGTCTTCACCAAATACATTACTGCGGAACTGGATGCCGGAATTCATTTTCGGATCCACTTTGAATTCCAGTTCCAAGATAAAATCTCCGTAGGTCTTGTCCGTGCACAAGAAGCTGTTCGGCGTCTTGGGCACCGTGGTACCGATGATCTGGCCATCTTCCACCCGGTATTTCGCCTCGCCACCGCGTTGCACCCAGCCGGTGAGCGTTTTGCCGTCAAAAAGTGAGATCCATTCTGCTGCGTGCGCCGTAAGCGCACCGCCGCCGAGCATGGCGATAGCTGCCAGCCACGACGCATAGGTTTTGTTCATTTTCATGTAATGTTCTAGAATAAAGACGCCTAAATGGCGCTGGTTGTTCAAGGAACTGGCAGACACTTTGGAGTCCGGCGTCCATTTGTCCAAACTTTTCTGGCAGTTGAAAATCACCCGTTTTGACCGACACTCTCCCCGTGACCAACATGCCCAACCGTTATGACCGGCATCTGGGCGCCCTATTCGGGCTCGCTCTGGGTGATGCCTTGGGGACGACGCTGGAGTTCAAACCACCCGGCTCT
Organism: Verrucomicrobiota bacterium; assembly: GCA_030834415.1. Taxonomy (GTDB): domain Bacteria; phylum Verrucomicrobiota; class Verrucomicrobiia; order Limisphaerales; family JAEYXS01; genus JAEYXS01. The sequence continues at coordinate 4,915 of JAURFH010000013.1, forward strand.
TTCGCGCCCATCGCAGACATGATCGGCGGCGGCCCCTTCGGCTTGAAACCCGGTGAATGGACAGACGACACCGCCATGGCGATGTGTCTCGCAGAAAGCCTCCTGTCCCAAAGCGGCTTCGATGCCCGCGACCAGATCGACCGCTATCGCCAATGGTATCGCGCCGGCTATTGGTCCTGCCGCGATAACTGCTTTGACATCGGCAACACCATCCTGGCCGCCATCGAAAGCTTTGAGCGCACCGGCGAACCACTTGCGGGCTCCACCGATCTCCACACTGCGGGCAACGGCTCGCTCATGCGACTGGCTCCCGTGCCGCTCTATTACGCGAATGATCCGGCAAAAGCACTCGCGATGTCTGCTGAAAGTTCCCGCCCCACCCACCAAGCGAGTGCATGTCTTGATGCCTGCTCCTATTTCGGTGGCCTGATCATCGGCGCGTTACAAGAACGCTCTAAAGAAGAATTGCTGAGCCCCGGTTTCACTCCATTAAATGCAGCTACTTCCTACTGTCCCGAAATCCAAGCCGTCGCCCAAGGTTCGTTCAAGGCGAAGGAGCCGCCCGCCATTCGTGGCACTGGTTATGTGGTGGATTCTTTGGAGGCCGCATTGTGGGCGTTCTACAAAACAAATAACTTTCGCGATGGAGCCCTGTTCGCCGTGAACTTGGGTGATGATGCCGATACCACCGGAGCCATCTACGGCCAGCTCGCCGGGGCGTATTACGGTCTCGGTGGTTTGCCCGAAGACTGGTTGGAAAAACTGGCTTGGCGCAAACAGATCCACCGCCTCGCCGATCATTTGTTCAAAGCGGCGACCACGCAAGTCACCGCACCTTGAGCGCGGGCTCAAAGTTTCTCCACTTTATCCACCGCCTCTCGCGCCACGCTCTTGCTCGCCTCTACGATATCCTCACCGACTTCGCTGACCTCACGGACATTGCGCCGCAGGGAACGCCAGCTTTGACGGGCCAGACCCGTCAAGCCGCGCGGGGTGAAAAGAAATTCTGCCGTCGTGGCCACACCGACCAATGGATTGAATGAGCGCATGCCCCGCATCGCCCGCCAGACCTCGCTGGCTTGCGCCTCCGCATCTTCTTTCACCGCTCGCAAGACAACTGGCAGGAACAGACAGCCTATCATCGAAAGACCAAACAGCAGGTGGTAATTCAGGACCGGTCGCCCGAATAGTTCGCCTGCCTTGTCCGGAAAAGCCGCCAATAAGGCGCCGCCCACCAATGGCCCCAAGGCCATTAACACACTGGTAACCGCCAGGAACACCGCGATATGCCCTGCCCGTCGGTTGCCCGTGATGAGCTTCAGCATCAGGTTGAACTGGCACAGTTGAAAACCGGCCGTCAAACCGCCGATGACGATGAAGGCTACCGTAAGATGTGCTTGAAATTGCGGGCCAGTGACCGTCCAGGTGATCAACCCGACCAGCCCCCAGATGACCGAGCACACGTAGAGCACCGGCTTGTTACCAAACCGGTCGCACAAACTCCCCCACCCTTGCAACGTCAGTAATCCACCGATGCCCGCCAGAGTACCAAACACCACCACTTCACTCATGGGCAGATGCAACACATCGATCAGGAAGACCGTCTGGAACGGCAGCCCCATACCCAGAAAAAAACCCCAGAAGCCGATAAAAAAAGTGAAGCGCAGGTAGTTGGTATCTTTAAGAACCGCTAGTGCCTGTTGCCAGCTCGCACCATCTTTCTGCACTTCATCCACGCTCGGTGGAAAGATCATGCGGCTCAGGTATAAGAGCCCCAACAGTCGCGCCAGCCCCGCCACAAAGAAGATGCCGGCAAAAACATCGAAACTGTTCTTCCCCGCATCTACGACATAGCCGGAAACCAACACGGCGACCAAGGTCCAGAAGCCGAAGATGAGATTACGCCGTGCAAAGAATTTTCCGCTGATACGGGCAGGCACCAAGTCCGCGATGGAGGCAGACCACGCCACACTCGCCACGCTATTCGCGAGCGTCGAGACGGACACCAGCAGGATGACCAAGCCATCACGCCATTCCGGCAGCCAGCGCAGCAAAGGCATCAGCATCCACGGCACCGCACTGAACACGAAGGACCGGTACATGATGGTCCGTGCAGAGTGCCGCTTCTGAAGAAAACCGCTGAGCCAAGGTTGGATGGCGTTGCCGATCTGCGGCATCGCCGCCAGCAAACCCACCCAGGACGGCGACCAGCCCAACGCCATCAGCACAAAGGCGATGACGAAGGGCAGGTTGGGCATCGTGAGATTCAGCATGGGCACACTGAAGCTCGCCTCGATGGTCGAGTACTTCAGTGAGCGCAGCCTGTCCCGATGCCGCAGGACGGCAGAGTTGGGCGCTAAGGCCATGCAGGAACATCTCAGCCCGTGGTACGGGACTCCAGTGCAAAGACACTGGCTTCATCGCTGCTGGCCGCACGGGCCTTCGCCTCTTTCGCCTCAATGGCCAAAGAGAGCTCGTACGTCCGGCGCATCTGCAGATCCACCCAGTGGATGGACAAGCGGGCGAAGCCCAGCAGGAAGGCCGCGATCGCCGCGATGACCAGTCCTTGCGTCACAGCCACGACAAACGCAGCCGCGAGCGCCAGCCCCAAAAACGTCTCAGTCAGAGTAGCGCGCAATGCATCAGGCACTTTCTTGGAGAGGAACTTGTTCGTGCGGACAAAGGCCGAACGATGATCCACCAGACACTTCAGCCAGCTCGAGCTGTAAACCCAGCCCAAACCGATGTGCGTGATGAACGCCGCCATGATGTCCTTCAAGGAATGCTTGTCCCGGCTCAGACCGCTGTGGAAAACGGAGAACCGCAGCAAGAGCCAGAACACCAAGGTGGCCCCGGAGAGCGTGGCGACTTGTGAATGCACCGGCACATCCTTGCCCAGCAAGAACAGCGGCACCAAGAGGATGAGGGCAAATGTCGGCACCAGGTTGAAGTTGAACCATGCCGTGAGATGCGAGAAGTAACCGAGTTTCTGCACTACGGTCATCTTCGGGTTGCCGAGCAGCATGCGCCCATTCAGCTTGAGTATCTGCGCATTGCCGAAAGCCCAGCGCCAGCGCTGCTTCTTCAAGCTCGGCAGATCATGCGGCATCACCCCGCGACCGATGGTCTCATGAGCATAGACCGAGCGAAAACCTTTCATGCCCAGTCGCAGACCCAAGTCCGCATCTTCCGTGATGACTTCGGTGCCGAAGCCCTTCACTGCGCGCAACGCTTCGATGCGCAGGAAACTCAGTGTGCCCGTGGAGGGCACACAGTTCAGCCGATTGGCCATCGTCATGTAGGCCGCGAAGAAATGTTTGAAGTCCAGGGTGATGCCCCGGTTGCCTGCACACTGGTTCCGGTAATCTTGCGGGAACTGCACCATGCCCACTTGCGCATCCGTGAAGTAAGCCAGACCGCGTTTTATCGCGTTCGGTTGCACCACGTAATCCGCATCAATGACGAAGATGAACTCCGTGCGCTTGTCCATGTGTTCACGGATATAGTTCATGGCCCCTGCCTTGAACCCTTTCAGATTTTCCAAGTGGAAGAAACGGAACTTTGGTCCCAGCTCTTCGCAATACTCGGCGATGGGTTCCCAGAGGGATTTGTCCGTCGTATTGTTGTCGATGAGGAGAACCTCATAGTTATCCCAATCCAATTCGCTCAGGGCCCGCAGCGTTTCCTTGAGCATCTCCGGCGGTTCATTGTGAGCCGGCACATGGATGGAGATGAATGGCTGCTCACCTTCCAATGAGCGTTGCTCCATCTGTTTGCGGGGCAATCCTACCAACACTGCCTGCAAGCCCAGCACAAACAGGCTCACTGCCAGATTGATCGCCACGAGAATCAAAAGCAGCTTTGGCAGCCATACCACGAGGGCAAGGACTACCAAAATAGCAGCAGTTTTAATCCATTTTGAGTTCATTCAGTTTCCCTTTCAGTTTCAACAGTTCATTTTCAACATAATGAAACGGCAGAAGAACGCCGTTTCGCACCGAGCCGGAGAGGCTCCCACTTGGGTCGGGGACCCGTCGGCAGAAGGTGCCGAATGCCATAAGGCGTGATTAGATTACTGTATTTTTAGGCAATATCTAACAATTTATTTAAGTATTACTTAAAATACGAAAAACTGAAATTTTCGGGACGATTTCTAATTGGATAAAAATCCACACTTGCCTCATTAACTATTGATAAATAAACACTTACACTATCAACGAGAGAAGATTCAGGCTTCCTGATGACTAAAGGTAGAGATTACTTCGAAGTGGCTAAAAACAACCAACTCTCATCTTAGACAGCTTTTTGGGGGTGTTTGGAATCAAATGCTGACAGGCTAGCCCGGCCCGTGTTTCATACGCGGCGTAACACATGGAATATCGGTCCGATGAACTGTTGACCCGGCTGTTACGGGATGTTTCGCGCTCGTTTTACCTGACCCTGCGCGTGCTACCCCCTGCCGTGCGTTCGCAAATCGGCCTCGCCTACCTGCTCGCCCGCACCACCGATACGATTGCCGATACCGAACTCCTCCCCCTTGAGCAGCGTTTGCAACAATTAGAAGCGCTCCGGGCCCGGATTATGGGAGGGACGACCACTTTGCCCGTCTTAGGAAGTCTGGCCGAAAAAGCAGGTTCTCACGCCGAACAAGTTCTGCTGCAACGCATTCCCGAGGCCATCACTCTGCTGGACCAGACGCCGGAAGCGGATCGCCAATTGATCCGACAAGTGTTGGAAGTCATCACCAGCGGCCAGGTGCTAGATCTGAAACGCTTCGCTGGCGCTGCGGAAAACCGCCAGATCGCCCTGCAAAATGAAGAGGAATTGGACGATTACACCTACCGCGTAGCCGGTTGCGTGGGCGAATTCTGGACCCTCATCTGCCGACGACACCTCTTTCCGCTGGCCCAAATCGACGATTCACTACTGCTGGCACAAGGCATCCGCTTCGGCAAAGGCCTGCAATTAATCAATATTTTGCGTGATTTGCCCCGTGATTTGCGGCAAGGTCGCTGCTATATGCCTGCCGAAGCACTGGCCAAGCATAACCTGACCGCTCCAGATTTGCTCAAAGCGGAGAGCGAACCAAGCTTCCGTCCTCTATATAATAGTTACCTGAAGCTGGCAGAACAGCACTTGGCCGCAGGCTGGGCTTACACTCAGAGTTTGCCTTGGGGCTGTGTCCGGGTCCGGTTGGCCTGCGCTTGGCCGATACTCATTGGTGCCCGGACCCTTCAGCGGCTAAAAGTGGAGCCCGTTCTAGACCCGAAGTATCGGGTAAAAGTCAGCCGCTCGGAGGTATGGACAGATATATTCTCCTCGGTATTATTTTATCCTACTCCTTGGTGGTCAAAAATCGCCCGGCTCAATCTTACGGATGCGCCGAAATAGAATTGATTTGCAAACTTTTTCCCGTTAGAAGGCGTGGATGCGACTTTCCAAGCTATTTCTTTTGGCCTTTCTGATCACGTGGGGTGTGATTCCCTTCACGCCGGACACCGCGGTGTATGCCGAGACCGTACTCTATGCCCAAGCTGACACTTCCAAGAAGGAAGCGGAAGCCAAGGCCAAGTCGGAAGCTGCACGCCTAAAGGCGGAAGCCGACGCCAAGCGTAAAGCCGAACGGGAAGCTCGCGAGGCCGCTGAGAAAGCTGCTGAGATGGCCAAAGAGGAAGCCGAAGCCAAAGCCAAGGCAGAAGCCAAGGCCAAGGAAGAAGCCCGCAAAGTGGAAGCCAAACGCTTGAAGGCCGAAGCGGAAGCCAAAAAGAAGGCGGAAGCTGACGCTAAGAAGGCTGCCGAAGCCAAACGTCTGCAAGAGGAAGCCGCTCGTCGCAAGGCTCTTGCCGATGCCAAGAAGAAGGCCAAGGAAGAAGAGAAAACCATGGCCGCTGCCAAGGACGCCGAAGCAGAAGCCAAGAAAGCTGCCACCGCCAAGAAGAAGGCCGAGGAGAAAGCCTTGGCTGAGGCGAAGCAGAAAGAAGCGGACGCCAAGAAGATGGCCGAAGCCAAAGCCAAGGCAGACGCCAAGGCCAAAGCAGATGCGGAAAAGAAAGCCGCTGCTGAAGCCAAGAAGAAGGCCGAAGCCGAGAAGATGGCGGCCAAGAAGGCCGGTACCAAGAGCACGGCCAGCGCCAAAACGAGCAGCCCTGCGGCTGCTCCAGCACCTGCTACCTCCAATTCCAAGGCTGCGGTCGCCAATCGCGGCGTCACGCTCCAACAATTTGAATCTGAGGCGAAAGCCAACGTGCTCACGATGTCTCGCAATCAGGCCTTGCTCAAATCTGAGGCTGATGCCAAGGCCTCCATCCTAGCCAAGATCCGCGAGACGGAATTGCAAAAGGCGGAAGCCAACGCCAAGGCCAGCGCTTTGGCGCTCATGCGTGAACAGGCCTTGGCACCGCGCAGCACGGTCGCCCGCTCAACCAGCTCTCCGTCGATTCCATCGAACAAGCCGACGGCTCCAACACCAAAGATGACCGCTGCTGAAGCCAAGAAGGCCGACGCCGCGAAGAAGAAAGCTGAGCTCGCCGCGAAGAAGGAAGCCGAAGCCAAAGCGAAAGCCGAAGCCAAAGCCAAGGCGGATGCCGATAAGAAAGCCAAAGCCGAAGCAGAGAAGGCCGCGAAGATGGCCAAGGCCAAGGCCGATACGGAAGCTGCCATGAAGGGCAAAGAACGCGAAGCTGCCCGCATGAAAGCGGAAGAAGAGAACAAAGCCCGCATGGCCCAGATCGAGAAGGAGCGCGCCGAAGCCCGCGCCAAGATGGCCAAAGCTCCGACGATCGATCCCAAGTCCGCCACTCCGGAAGCCCGCATGAAAGCGGAGACGGAAGCGGCCAAAGAAATTGAAGCCAAGAAGCTGGCTGAAGAGAAGGCCAAGATGGCCAAAGCCTCTGCGGCAGATGCCAAGAAGGCGGAAGCCGAGCGCGCCAAAGCCGCCGCCGCCGCCAAGAAGGAAGCGGAAGCCAAGATGAAGGCGGACGCCCGGGCCAAGAAAGAAGCCGAAGCGGAAGCAAAGAAATTGGCGGACGCCAAGGCGAAGGCCGAAGCCAAAGCCATGCAAGAGGCCAAGGAAGCTGCCGAGGCAAAAGCCAAGGCTGATGCTAAAGCCAAGATGGCCAAGGCCGACACCTCCAGCGACAAGGCCGAAGCTGCCCGCATGAAAGCAGAAGCCGAAGCGAAAGCCAAAGCCGAAGCCCAACGAGCGAAAGATGAGAAAGCCCGCATGAAGGCCCAAGCCGAAGCGGCTGAAAAGGCCGCCGAGGAAGCGAAGAAGAAACAGGCTGCTGCCGCCAAGATGGCCAAACTGGAAGCGGAAAAAGCCGCTGCAGAGAAGAAAGAAGACATGGAAGCTGCCAAGAAAGCAGCAGAAGCCAAGGCCAAGGAAGACGCCAAGATCGCCAAGCTGGCCAAAGCCCAAGCTGCGAAAGACGCCCGCGCCAAGAAAGAGGCCGAGGAAGCCGCCATGAAGGTGGCCGAAGCCAAAGCCAAAGCGGAAGCCAAGGCCAAGAAAGAAGCCGAAGCGGAAGCCAAGAAAATGGCAGATGCGAAGGCCAAAGCCGAAGCCAAAGCCATGAAGGAAGCGGCTGAAGCTGCCGAGGCAAAAGCGAAAGCAGAAGCCAAGGCCAAGGAAGATTCCGACTCCGGCAAGATGGCGAAAATCCAGGCTGAAAAAGAAGCCAAGGCCAAGAAAGAGGCCGAGGAAGCCGCTAAGAAGGAAGCTGAAGCAAAAGCCAAAAAGCAGGCCGAAGAGGCCAAGAAACAGGCGATGAAGAAAGATTCCGCTCCTTCCAAGAAGGAATCTACAAAAACGTCCGATTCCAAGGGCAGCAAGGAAGACCAGCTCAAGGAACTGCTCGACCTCTACAAGGCGGACAAGATCACGCCCAAGGAATACCACGAGCGCCGCGCCAAGATTCTCGGGCTCTAAAAAAAACGTAAAACTTCAACCCGCCGGAGTCTCTCCGGCGGGTTTTTTATTTTCAAGCGGCGTACCTCTGGCATAACTACCGCCCATGCATGACTTTCGTTACTTAGGTAAGAAGCTGTATTGCGAAGGTGTTCCGGTCGAAAAGCTCGCCCAAGAACACGGCACACCGCTTTACGTCTATTCCCAAAACACCATCACGGACCATTTCAACAAACTCGACGCCGCCATGGACCCGCTGGACCATCTGGTCTGCTTCGCGGTCAAGTCGAACTCCAATCTGGCGGTCATCCGCGCCCTCGCCAATGAAGGCAGCGGCTTCGATATCGTCAGTGCTGGTGAATTGCAGCGCGTGATCTCGGCGGGTGGTGAGCCGGGCAAGTGCGTCTTTGCCGGTGTCGGCAAGACCGAGGCGGAGATCGAGTTCGCCCTGAAGAAAGGCATCTACTGCTTCAACGTCGAGAGCGAGCCGGAGCTCAAGCGCATCAACAAGGTCGCCCAGCGCCTGAAGAAGATCGCACCCATCGCCGTCCGTGTGAACCCGAACGTGGATGCTGGCACCCATGCCAAGATCACGACCGGCACCTACGAGAACAAGTTCGGCATCGCCATCGAGGAGATCGAGGGCATCTATGCCCGCGCCAGCAAATTGAAGAACCTGTGGCTGCGCGGTATCCAGATCCACATCGGCTCGCAGCTCACGGAAGTGAAGCCGTTCAAGCTGGCCGTGGAGAAGATGATCCCGCTCGTCACCAAGCTCGCGCAAAAGTATCACTTCGAGTTCTTCAGCATCGGTGGCGGTCTCGGCATCATTTACAATCCGGCCTTGGCCAGTGCTGACGCCAAATGGTGGAAATCACCTAAAGCGAAGAAAATTCTCACGCCCGCCAGCTATGCCGCCACGCTCAAGCCGCTGCTGGAGCCGCTGGGCCTGCGCATCCTCATGGAGCCGGGCCGCTTCCTCGTGGGCAATGCCGGCGCGCTGGTCACCCGCGTGGAATATGTGAAGCAAACGGGCAAGAAGAACTTCGTCATTGTGGATGCCGCGATGAACGACCTCATCCGCCCAGCTTTCTATGATAGCTATCACGAGATCGTCCCCTTGAAGACCAAGGGTGGTGCACTCGTCTCCTCGGACATCGTCGGCCCCATCTGTGAATCCGGCGATTACTTCGCGAAGGACCGCCCGTTGCCGAAAGTCGGCGAAGGCGATCACCTCGCCCTGCTCTCTGCGGGGGCGTATGGCTTCGTAATGGCGTCCAATTACAACACGCGCCCCTTCGCTGCGGAAGTGCTCGTGAACGGCAAAGAAAGTGCCGTCATCCGCAAGCGCCAGACCGTGCGCTCCATCTTGGCTGATGAAGCCGTGCCCAAGTGGCTGAAGAGCTAGGGCGCTTCTACTCCGGACATCCGGCCTGTCGGGAAATTATTTCCGGCAGGCCTTTTCTTTGGCGTGACGCCTGCAACTGCTTCCTGTTATTTCATTCGCACCCCGGTACTAAATGTTATGAAGAAGACATTGCTCATCGCCATCATTGGAGCGGCCTTAGCCCAGTCGCTCGCGGCTGAAGATGCCCCGTTTGAATTCGAGATCCTCAATGAAGCGGCTTTCAAAAAAGCCGTGAACACCTCCGCCAAGCTGCAGCGATTGGGCACTGGCATGAGTTTCACGGAAGGACCGCAATGGTTCAAAGGCAATGGCGGCTACCTCGTCTTCAGCGATATCCCGAACAACCACCTGAAGAAATGGACCGCCAAGGAAGGCATCACCGTCTTCCGCGACAACAGCCAGAACGCCAACGGCAATACCATCGACCGGCAAGGCCGCCTGGTCAGCGCGGAACACAGCGGCCGTCGCGTGTCGGTGACAGAAAAGAACGGCACCATCAAAACCTTGGTGGATTCCTACGAAGGCAAGAAACTGAATTCACCCAATGATCCTGTGGTGAAATCAGACGGCACCATCTGGTTCACCGATCCGGATTATGGTTTGGTGAACAAGGCAGACAAACAGCAGCCGGGCAACTACGTTTATCGCTACGATCCGAAGAAGAAAACCATCACGGCTGTCATCAAGGATTTCGACAAACCCAATGGCCTCTGTTTCTCACCGGATGAAAAGAAACTCTACGTGGCCGACTCCGGCGCACCGAAACACATCCGTGTGTTTGATGTGAACAAGGATGGCACCGTTTCCAACGGCAAAGTCTTCTGCAAGATCGACAAAGGTGCACCGGATGGCATCCGCGCCGACACCAAAGGCCGCATCTGGTCCAGCGCCGGGGATGGCGTTCACATCTTTGAACCCACCGGCGAACTCATCGGCAAGATTCTGACTCCCGAAAGCCCGGCCAATCTCGGCTTCGGCGGCAAGAATATGCGGACGCTGTTCCTGACTGCCCGCAAATCGCTCTACACCATCGAGGTGATGGCAAAGGGCGATAAATAATACTGACACAAAGCAAAAGGCCGAAGGAGCAATCCTTCGGCCTTTGGTGTTTTAGGAAACCTATCGTTTCGCGAAAATCCGGTTCGCTTCTTCCAACGTTTCTTTGGAGCCGATGTCATACCAAATGCCCGGTACTGTCCAGGTATAGACCGGCTGCTGCGGATACAGCCACTGCACCAAACGACCAGGTTGATCAGGGTTGTTGCCGTCCTTGATGTACTTATCCACCAGCGGCAGCGTGGCTTTCGGGTAGTAGTAAAGTGCGATACCGATGAGCGTGCTCTCCGGCTGCTGCGGCTTCTCTTCGAACTTAGCCAGCCGTTCTTCCGAATCGACACTCACCACGCCATACTTCTTGGCCTGCTCCAAGCTGCCGACATCATAGAGGCCCAACACCGGCGCATTCTTACTCTGGCAATATTTACCGAACTCGCCGAGTTTCTCGCTGAAAAGATTGTCACCCGCCACCACGATCAGGTCGTCATCGATCTTCTCCTTGGTCAGCACCAAATGGAGATCACCGATGGCACCAAGCTTGTTCGAATCATCCGTAGAGCCATCATTGATGATAGTGAATTTCAGGGGCGCTTTGGCCGCGTAACCATCGGCCCATTTCTGGAAGTGTCCGGCGAACTTGGCATTCGTCACCACGTAAACTTGATCCACCTCCGGGATGGCGGCGAGATTATCCATGACGTAATCGATCATGGGCTTGCCGGCCACCGGCAGCAAAGGTTTCGGCTGGGTGAGCGTCAACGGATATAGGCGGGTGGCGTAACCAGCCGCTAGGATCAGAACTTTCATCGGATTTATTTTGTATCGTTAAATAGGGTCGGTGCAACTTTTCGTGCAAGTTTCCGGGAAAGCGCGTGGATTTCGGTCCCGGAATCGCATTCCATCGCCTCTTTCACCAGAGCTTCGGCTTCGCTCTGCTTGATCTGGCGGATGAGTTTTTTGATCTGCGGCACCAAGGGTGGTGAAGCACTCAGCTCATCAACTCCCAAGCCCAGAAGCAGAGGTACCAGCTCAGGATCACCCGCCATCTCACCGCACACACCTACCCACAGGCCTTTGCGATGCGCTGCTTCCACCGTCATCTGGATAAGACGCAAGATAGCAGGATGCGAGGGCTCGTAGAGATGCGCGATCTTCTCATTCATCCGGTCCACGGCCAGCGAGTACTGGATGAGATCATTCGTCCCCAGACTGAAGAACTGCACGCGCTTCGCCAACGCATCTGCCGCCAACGCCGCAGAGGGAATCTCGATCATCGCCCCGATCTCGAGCTTGTCATCGAAGGCTTTGCCCTCTTCGCGCAACTGCTGTTTGCACTCGTCCAAGAGCTCGTTTGCCTGAGCCAGTTCTTCCACCCCGGAGATCATGGGATACATGATCTTCACATTACCTACGGCACTGGCGCGTAAGATGGCACGTAACTGGGCACGAAAAACATCAAGCTCCTGCAAACAGAAGCGGATGGCCCGCCAGCCGAGGAAGGGATTCATCTCCTGCGGTATCTGCAGGCTGGAGAGAAATTTGTCACCTCCCAGATCCAGCGTGCGGATAACCACCGGCTGGCCCTTCAATGCCGAAGCCACCTTGTGATAGGCCTCGAACTGATCTTCCTCGGAAGGCAACCCTTCCCGGTTGATGAAAAGGTATTCCGTGCGGTAAAGCCCCACGCCTTCGGCCCCACACATCTTGACGTTGTGAACGTCTTCGGGCGTTTCGAGATTCGCCGAGAGGATGACCTTGCGCCCATCCAGCGTCACCGCCGGTTTGTCCCGCAACTCACCCAACTCTTCCTGCAAAGACAACTGACGCCGCACCAACTGACCATACTCGAACAGCGTCTGCTCCGTGGGGTTGAGCACCATCACGCCGTTATAGCCATCTAGCAGTACATACTCGCCGTTGACCAAGTTTGCCGTGATATCCGCCAGCCCGACGATCGCCGGTATCTGCAGCGAGCGGGCCATGATGGCCGTATGCGAAGTCTTACTCCCGATCTCGGTGGCAAACCCGAGCACAAATTTCTTATTCAACAGTGCCGTGGTGGAAGGCGTGAGGTCATGCGCGATAATGATGCACGGCTCGTTGAGATAGCTGAGGACATCTTCCGGCGCCCGGCCCACCAGATGATTCAACACGCGAGTCTTAACATCGCGCAGATCGGCAGCGCGCTCACGCAGGTAATCATCCTCAATACTTTCCAGCGTTGCCGCATACTTCTCGGCCACCACTTGGTAGGCATAGTCCACGCTCACCAGCTTCTCGCGCATCAAGCGGGTGGTCTCATCCAGCAATGTGGGATCTTCAAGGACGAGCAGGTGCGCGTCGAAAATATTAGCATCCGAAGCTCCCAAGTTCTCTGCAACCTTTTGCTGAACGCCGAGAATCTCCTGCCGTGTTTGGATCAGGGCTTGTTCCAGACGATGCAACTCATCCGCCACGCCGGCCTCAGAGATGGAACGCTCAGGCACCGTGTCGCGGGAAGTCGAGATGACGAGTACCTTTCCGCGGACGACTCCAGCAGATACCGGAATCCCCCGGAACGTACGTTCTCCCTTGATGGCACGATCAGGCACAAGTCATGGTTACCCGGAAAAGGGTGGTTTGAAAATGAATTTCCTGCAAAGACCGTCTGACATCACAAAATAAACAGAATCGGCGTGCTTGCGTGCCCGCGTTCCGGCATCCTCCAGTCATGAATCTTGGGCGGGAATTGCGCAATGTGACCCTGGTGGGTTTCATGGGCACAGGCAAGTCGACCGTGGGCCAGCAGGTGGCCGGTTTGCTCCATTTCAATTTTTTGGATACGGACACGATGATCGAACAGCGTGTCGGCAAACCCATTCCCAGCATCTTTGCCGAGGATGGCGAGGCCGTTTTCCGGCGACTGGAGCGGGAAGCCGTGGCTTCGCTGGGCGAGATGTCTTCCATGGTCATCGCCACGGGTGGTGGCCTGGTCTGCGATCCGGCGAACATGGAATCCCTCAAAACGCACTCATTGGTCGTCTGTCTCTGGGCAGCCCCGGAAACCATCTGGCGCCGCGTGCGGAACCAATGCCACCGTCCCCTGCTCCAAGATCCCGACCCGCAGGGTAAGATCGACCGCCTGCTGGCCGAGCGCGAACCGCATTACCGTAGCGCGGATGTGCTGGTCAGCACGGAGTTCCGCTCCGTGCGCGAAGTCGCCCACCAGATCTGCCATCAATTTCAAATGGCCCGGCGTGATCTCGGCCACCACCAGTGAATGATGCCATCCGCCAACGCGCCCGCGAATTGGGCTTCGACATCTGCCGCATCACCAGTGCCGCTCCGCCAGCCAGCGCGCAACACCTGACCGACTGGCTCAGTGCCGGTCATCAAGGCGAGATGGCCTGGCTCCAGCGCAACGCCCACAAGCGCATCGACCCGCAGCAGATTCTCCCCGGCGCGCGTTCCATCATCTGCCTAGCCACCAGTTATCATGCTGCCGAGTGGCAGGCCGAGCCAACCAGTGGTCAAGGTGCCGTGGCCCGCTACGCGCGTCACACGGATTACCACGATGTGCTCGCCGCACCGCTGAAAGAACTTTCCCATTTCATCACTGCCCAAGGTGATAGCAACACCCGCTCGCTCTGGTATGTGGATACTGGTCCCTTGCTGGAGCGCGATCTGGCCCAACGTGCCGGTCTGGGTTTTGTGGGCAAGCACACGAATCTAATCAGCCGTCAGTTAGGCAACTGGTTCTTTCTTTCGGAGATCATCACCACGCTAGAGTTGCCCCCTGACAAACCAGAGGTGAATCGCTGCGGCACTTGCAGCCGTTGCCTGTCAGCCTGCCCTACGAACGCCCTGCCCGCGCCATTCCAGCTCGATGCCCGGCGCTGCATCTCCTACCTCACGATCGAGTTAAAAGGCGCCATCCCGGTGGAACTGCGCCCACTCATCGGCAATCGCATCTACGGCTGTGATGATTGCCTGGCCGCGTGTCCGTGGAATCGTTTCGCCAAAGAAGCTTCCCTGCTGCATCCCCATCGGCGCAACGACTTAAGCACGCCGGAACTCTTAAGCTTACTGAAACTAGATGCCCCGGGATTCAAGCAACTCTTCGCCGGCACCCCGATGCTGAGAACCAAGCGCCGTGGTCTGTTGAGAAACGTCTGCGTGGCTTTGGGTAACACCGCCGGGAAAGAAGCTTTACCCGCCCTAGAGTCAGCCATACAAGACAGCGAACCGCTCATCGCTGAACATGCTGCTTGGGCCATCGCCGAGATCAACAAACGAACCGCTGGTTGATTTGGCAGAAAAGAAAAAACCTGCCAGACCGTAAGTCAGGCAGGTTTTTTGAAAAGCGATAAAGTTTACTTCTTATCAGGCATGGCCATGAGTTCCGATGGAGCCCAAGGCGTGCTACGTGCACCTTCCTTCTCCGAAATCTTTTTCACCTCGGCCTCGGTCACAATCGAGCCTTTGTTACCCCAAGCATTACGGATGTAGCTAAGTGCATCGGCGATTTCCTTGTCCGTCAAAACACCTTTCCAAGGAGGCATCGCACCGTTGTAAGCCGTACCACTTACCGTGATCGGACCGGCGACACCATGCAGAACCAGGCGGATAAGCCGCTCGTGGCCTTCTGTCTGCACCCAATCAGATCCGGCCAACGGAGGAAACTGGCCGGGAACGCCAGCACCGCTGCCCTGATGGCAAGCGATACAGCCCTTGTTCTCGTAAACCTTCTTGCCATCCTTGATCGGATCAGGACCACCCGCACCCGGTTGGATGTTTTCAACTACCTTGTAAGAAGGATACGGCTCGTAAACTTCTTTGTTAAATCCACCGGCGCGATCCGCCAAAAAACCCATGCCCAAATAACACAGGAGACCGGCGATCACCATGACCAACACCGGAAAACGGTCTTTCTTCACCGTAGGTTCCGGCGTTTCGGCAACTGGCTTGCTTGGCTTCTGTTTTTTACGGTCACTCATGGCTTGGTCACCGCAGACGCGGCATTCACCACATTCGTTGCGGCTGCAGGATCTTCTTTCTTGGGCTCGGGCTTCATCGGTGCCTCGAATACGGCCGCGTTGGACTTCAGGCTGAGCAGGTAGGCCACCAAGGCTTTGGCCTCGGGCTTCGGTACCACTTCGTAACCTGCCGGGGCAATGGCTGCAGGCAGCTTCAGGGCGTCAGGCGAAGGCGTGCGGCCAATCGGACGCTTCTCAAAGAGATACGTGTAAGAAGGCATCTTGGAGCCCTCCACCTCAGTAGTTGGTGCATAGAGGTGATTCAAGTGCCACGCCGCATCCGGACGACGCAGACCGATAGCAGTCAAATCAGGACCGATGCGCTGCTCACCCAGCATCACTGTGCGCTCAAAGAGGTAATCGTTCGCCACGGTGCGGCGGGCACCCCAGCCACGATTCAAATCGGCTCCGAGTGCGATGACCTGCATCTCGAACTTCGCGCCAGCATCCTTAAGCTTATCGACCGTTTTCTTGGTCTCTTCGAAATTGGCACCGCTAAGCACGGGCTTGGGCAGTTGCTTTAACAGTTGCTTCACCGCTTTGTCACCAAACCGAGGATTGGCCTGCAAAACGATTTTCGCCACTTCGTTGGTCTTCTCACCCATTTCCATCAATATGACGTCAAACTGGACGCCACTCTGACGAACTTGCTGGCTATGGCAGTAGTAGCAACCTTGCTGGCGATAGACCTCCGCGCCTTGTTGGGCTACACCCGGCTTAGCTGCAGGATACAAGCCACCACTAACTTCCGCAGGCACCGGTTTGAGCTCTCCGACCTGTATCTGGGGCACGAAAATCATGCCGAACCAGGAAGTGACCAAGGTCACAAAGACACCTAAAAATACGAGGGGGCCTTGGTTCATACGGTTGCCTCCCGGGTTTTGCTCTTCTTGGAATCAGTCACACAACCCAAGACCAGTGGCTTGACCAAATGGTAGACGAGCATTTTCACATTACCCAATAGCAGCAGACTGCCAGCCAGCCAGGCCAAGTCGCCAAGAATTGAGATATACAAAAACTTCATGCTGGCGGAAGAGACATCCATGAATCCGGTGTCTGATGCCAGCAAGGCTCCTTGTTGAGCTCCTCCGAGCGCAAGAGGCAGGACAAGTAACAAAACACCAGTAATGCCAAGCAGGAAATGAAACTTCAAGGCGCTGGCAAAAGGCCATTCCACACCCGCCACCCGGGGCAGGATATAGTAAATACCGCCCAGCAAGACCAGCGAGGCGAATCCCAGCAGCATCAGCTTATCAACAGCTACCGTAAAGAAAGTGAAGTGCAGGATATCACTGACTTGGGGAATCGCTCCAAATGCCTGGATAACAATACCCGCGAAGAAAGCCACGGCACCCGCCAACACAAACTTCATCGTCACACTGGAATTGAATGCCGAGTAGTCATCTTCCAAAGTCCAGTGGAGGTTGAGCACAAAAGCCAGCGCTGGACCGATCAGCATGAACGCCATGACCGTGCTCAAGGCAGGCAACCAAGCCGGCACCGGCATACCATGGTGCATGCCGCCCATGCCGCCAAAAATCAGGAGGAACCAGAAGGTGAGGAGCGCGTAGTTGCTGCTGGCCAGCGGCTTGGCCGAAATCTTCGGCACAAAGTAGAAAACCGCCGCGATGCCGATGCTGCCGAGCCAGACGGTCACCAGATTATGGGCATACCATTGATGGACGATGGATTGCATGACACCCACTGCCGGGTACCAGTGGATGAGGGCCACCGCCGTGGCATAGATCCAAGGAAACCAGAACAAGGCCGCCAACAGGAACCATTGGGAAGGATACAGCTCCGTCGTCTTGCGCTCGGCAAAAGTGAAACCGCCGACCGCCCCCATCAAGAGGTAACCAGCCAGCAAAACCGGAGCCGCATACTTCGGGAACTCGAACCATTCGTATCCGGAACCATCACCGAGGAAAATCCCGATCAGCCCCAGCGTCACGCCGAGGTTCCAGAAAATGGCACCTACCGCCGCAAAGCCGCCTTGGACCAAAGTGGTCTTGCCGAGACGGGCGATGAGCCAGAGCATCACGCCGATGGCAGCCTGAGCGATGAAACCGTAAAGCAAGGTGTTGAAGGCACCCGCCTGCACATGGCCGTAAGTGAAGAACGGGCAATCCGCCAGCAACGCCGCGCTATGAAACTTCAACGAAGCGATGAAGCTCAAGATGGCGCTGACGATCAGCCAGGCAGCCGAACTGCCAAAGATCACCAGCAGCGGGATACGGCACGAAGCATCGATCTGCTGCGGAGTCACCTCCGGGGCAGCCGTAGCTTCAGTGTTGGTAGGGGCCGAACTCATGTCGTGGCACTAACTAAAATTGACTCACTCGAACGCGCTCGGGGCTTCCGGGGCTTTCGGCGGGGGCTCATTGAGCTTCTCCAGACGCTTCACCATCTCGGCGTGGGCCGCCTTGGGATTCTGGTATTCGGCCAAGGTCAGTTCCATGGCGCGATCCATCGGCAAACGGACAAAACCCTTGTCCTTGTTCTGCCAAGCGTACTCCGCCAAAACCTTGTTCTCCTCGGCGCGCAGTTCCTTCAGGTTCTTCACGCGCTCTGCAGCCCGGGCAGCCGTCAGGTCAGGGGTGGTGGTGTAGTTACGCATCACCTGGATGAACCCGTAGGTGATGAGGAACGTGCCGGCAATGCCGACGAACCAGGCGATATATTTCGGTTTGCAACCGCAGCAGTTAGATTCGCTCATAGTGCTTGGTTCAGGTTATTTGGCTCCTGCCAGTTTGGAGGAAGCCGGGGGCACATAAATGTCCAAGGCTTCGGCGATGCGGGGATCCTTCTGCGGGATCACCGGATGTGCATTCAGCGATTTGACGAAATAGTTCACCAGCATGCCGACCATGAACAACAGCACGCCGATATCCATCAGTTGCGGCATGAAGCCGTGCGGACGCAACACCGGCTGGATGAGGAACGTCACGTCCAGATAGTGCATCAGCCAGGCCCAAGCGATGATCGGGGTCATCCACCAGACCTTCAGCTTCAGGTCGATGCGCAGCAATGCAAGGAACGGGATGAAGAAGTGGCCGAAGATCAGCAGCACACTCAACCCGAACCAAGAACCCTGTTCACGCCAGACAAAGTAGAAGGTCTCTTCCGGGATGTTGGCGTTCCAGATGATGAAATACTGGGAGAACGTGATGTACGCCCAGAACACCGTGAAGGCGAACAGCAGGGAACCGAGGAAGTAGAACGTCTTTTCCTTGGCGAAACCTTGCAGCGGTCCCTGACGCTTGAGGATCAAGGCGACCAGATAGGTCGTAGCGATGCTCACCCAGGTCGTACCCGCAAAATATTGCACACCGAACATGGTGGAGAAGAACTCGATCTGCAGGGACTTCACCCACATGATGATGGCAATCGTCACTGTGATCGCGAACAACCAGATGCCACCGCAAGCGAAGGCTCGCATCTTCTTGGTGCATTCTGCCGAACCTGTCTCGTCTTGTTTCAAGGACCAGTAACGCAGGCGATTCGCCAGCAAGAACCAAGTTCCCAAAGCGATCAAGCTGACCACGATGAAACCACCCTTGGTCGCGAGTACACCCTTGGCTTCCACCGCATGGCTATGGTGGCTCATCCACTCATACAAGGTGCCCGTTCCCGGTCCGAGAATCAGGATCGGGATGAACAGCAGCGCTATCGGACCAGCCATGCTGGCCAACGCTTCCGTGATACGACGGGTAGGCACCGACCAACTCGCATCAAACAAGTGATGCAGGATGGTGAGGAACAGACCGCCGAGCATGAAGCTCAGGCAGAAAATGAAAGCCGTCAGCCAGGAAAAGCCGAACTGACGCCCCAACGAGATCGCATGTTCACCGTCATGCTTGATCATCATGGAGGCGAGCGCGCCGACAACTGCGAGGCCGATACCGGCGAACATCAGCTTGGTCGGCAAAGTCCGCCACTTGGACAGGTCCAGTGGAGCTTCGGTAGGAGTGGTCTTGTGCGAAGCCATAAAATTATTTGTTCAACACGGCGCGGTTCGGAGCCGGCACGTCGTCAATGGTTGCAAGGCGGCTGCGTTGCAGGGCGCGGATATAGGCGATGATCGCCCAGCGGTCCTCGATCTCCACGTTCGCACCATAGCTGCCCATCAGGTTTTTACCGTGAGTGATGGTGTTAAAGATCTCACCATCCGTCATGGACACCAGACGCAGGTCATGGAAATTGGCCACAGCCACCATGTTATACTTCGTCGTGATGCCCTTGCCATCGCCCACCTTGCCGTGGCAAGGAGCGCAATTGATATCATAGCGCTGATGACCGCGGGCCATCAGTTCCTTCGTGACCGGCACCGGGATGAACGCTACAAAGTTCGTCGAGCCCGGGATACGGCCGGTGTTCACTTCATTGTCTGCATAGTGGGAGCCACGAGCGACCGTGCCATCCACCTTGAGCTGGGAGCTCTTACCATCAGCAAAGAAGTCATTACCCGCCTGCGGACGCAGCTTCGGCTGACGGTCCATGTCAGGGATGATCTCGATCGGCGGCTTAAGGGACTTATCCCCCTGCCGGCCGGCGATCAGGCAGACCGAGGCCACCGCCAGAATTAGGAAACCCAAAAAGTATTTCATCGCTTATTCCTCCACGAGTTCGATGCGTTTGCTGCCGGCCGCTTCCAGCAACTCGCGGGTTTCTTTCGGTGAATACTTCGGATCGGCGGTCTCGATCACGATGAAATATTTGTCATGAGTCACCAGCTTGAAGCGGTCATGCTTCAACAGCGGGTGATGCAGACGCGGCAGGCGGTTCAGGAACAGCATGCCCAACAGCGCGCCAAAGGCGCCGAAAAGAATCGTCAACTCGTAGGACGGCGGGAAAGCGCCGAAAGGGCTGAACATCGGCTTGCCGCCGATCATCACCTTGTAATCCACCGCGTTGGTGAACCAGATGAGCAGCATGCCGCTCGTGTAACCGGTGACACCACCGATGAACGAAAACCAGCCGACCTTCGAATTCTTCAGGCCCATGGCTTCATCCATGCCGTGGATCGGATACGGCGTGTGCACGTCCCAGACCTTGTATCCGGCATCGCGCACCTTCTCGGCGGCGTGCATGACATCGGCCGGTTTATCAAACTCGGCCAAGAGGCCGTATGGTTTGCTAGCTGACATTAATGATGTCCTCCGTCTTTGGCACCACCCAGCGGATGGTGCGGGTCTGCCTGCGGGGTGATGGCTTTCACTTCACAGATGGCAATCATCGGGATGAAGCGCATGAACAGCAGGAACAGGGTAAAGAACTGACCGAACGTACCGAGATACATCAGGATGTCCACCCAGGTCGGGGAATACCAACCCCAGTTCGCCGGGAGGAAATCGCGGTGCAGCGACGTCACGATGATGACGAAACGCTCGAACCACATGCCGATGTTCACAATGAGTGACAGGATGAAGATGACCTTCAGATTGCTCCGGAACCATTTGAACCAGAACAACTGCGGGATGATGACGTTCGGCAGGAACATCCAGAGGTAACCCCAGTAGTAAGGACCGGAGATACGATTCAGGAATGCATAACGCTCAAACGGGCTGCCGCTATACCAGGCGATGAACAGCTCCATGATGTAGGCGTAACCGACGATGGAACCCGTCGCCAAGATGACTTTGCACATCAGGTCGATGTGGCGCATCGTGATGATGTCTTCCAGCTTGCACAACGTGCGCAGCGGGATGAGCAACGTCAGCACCATGCCGAAACCGGAGAACACGGCACCAGCCACGAAGTAAGGCGGGAAGATCGTCGTATGCCAGCCCGGGAGCTGCGAAACGGCGAAGTCCAAAGACACGATGGAGTGCACGGAAAGCACCAGCGGTGTCGAGAGACCGGCCAGCAAGAGGTAGGCTTTCTCGTAGTTGCTCCAGTGGCGGTTGGAACCAGTCCAGCCGAAGGAGAAGATACCGTAAGCGAACTTGCGGAGCTTGGTCTTGGCCCGATCGCGCATGACCGCGAGGTCAGGGATCAAACCCATGAACCAGAACAACACGGAAACCGTGAAGTAAGTGGAGACGGCGAACACGTCCCACATCAGCGGTGAACGGAACTGCGGCCAGATGGCGTTCGAGTTCGGGATGGGGAACAGGTACCAATCGTACCAGATACGACCGACGTGCAAGGCCGGATAGATACCGGCACACATCACGGCGAAGATGGTCATCGCCTCAGACGCACGGTTGATCGAAGTACGCCATTTCTGGCGCAACAGGAAGAGAATCGCGGAGATGAGCGTACCGGCATGACCGATACCGATCCACCACACGAAGTTGATGATGTCCCAACCCCACATGACCGGGTGGCTGTTACCCCACACACCGACGCCCACGGAGATCTGGTACACGATCATCGCCCCCATCGCCCCGTAGAGGAGCAAGCTGGGGATCATCATGGCCCACCACCACCAAGGGGTCTTGCCCTCGATGACGGAAGCGACGCGGTCGGACAACCAACCGATGTCGCGGCCTTTATTGACTAATACTTCGCGTTCCAGCTCCACCGGCGGAGCCTGGACTTTGAAATTAGCAGGAATCGCGGCTGCGTCTGACATTAGTGCGCTCCTTTCTTGGTCTCTTCGGTCGTGGTCGCGTGCTCGGCATGGTCATGCCCGGCATGCTCCTCATGCCCGTGCGCCTCAAAACTGTTGTGTTTATTCAACCATTCCTGGGATGTCCCGGGGAATTCCTGATAGTCAGGCATGGCCTTGTTCTGGTTGCGGATGCGCGCCAGATACGTCGTGCGCGGCTTGGTCAGCAAGAAGTCCAGCACCGAGTAATCGCGGTCCATGGCCTTCCACTTGGAGACTTCGCTGTTCGGGTCCTTGATGTTACCGAACGCGATCGCATCTGCCGGGCAAGCCTGCTGGCAAGCGGTCTTGATGGTCCCATCGGGCACGGCCACGTTATCCGTGTCACGCGCCTTGACCTTCTGGGCGATCTTCGCGCCTTCGATACGCTGTACGCAGAAGGAGCACTTCTCCATCACACCGCGCATACGCACACTGACATCCGGATTCTTCGCCAGCTTGAGGAGTTCCCACTCCTCATCCTCACGCCAACCGCGCTCTGGGCTCTTCCACCAACGGGACATGGCCCATTCGCCATTCACCGTGGCCGTGAGCGGCGTGCGGTAGTGCGGTCCGACCAAGTCATTGAGCGGACGCTTGTTGTAATCGAGATAGTTGAAGCGGCGGACCTTATACGGGCAGTTGTTCGAGCAGTAGCGAGTGCCGACGCAACGGTTGTAGGCCATGACATTCAGGCCTTCTTCGTCGTGAGCAGTCGCATTCACCGGGCAAACGTTTTCGCACGGTGCCGCCTCGCAATGCTGGCAAAGCATCGGCTGGAAGGCGATCTGCGGGTTCAACAAATCACCCGCGAAATAACGGTCCATGCGGATCCAGGACATTTCACGTCCACGGCGCACTTGGTCCTTGCCGACAATGGGAACATTGTTCTCGCTTTGGCAGGCGACCAAGCAAGCGGTGCAACCCACACACGCGCTGAGGTCGATGGCCATGCCCCACTGATGAACGGCCTTGTCCTTCCACGCATCCAACGGATTCGCGTAGAGCGAAGGAGCTTCCGTCACACCCTTTTCCTTCAGCGCCGGGGAAACCGGAGCCGGGTGCAAGTTCATCAAAGTGGCGAAATCCGGCTGCTTCTTGTACTGATCCAAGTTCGCTTCGCGGATGATCGAGCGACCCTCCATCACGCCGTGTTCCTGCGTGCTGGCCACCGGATAAGTCTCGGTCGTGCCGGTCAACTTCGCACCGGGAGCGATGTAAAGCGTCGAAGAAGTGCGCGCGACGTAAGCATTGAAGCCGGCCGGCGTATCCTTCTGGGATTTGGCAATGCGGCCAGCATCAGGACGGCCATAGCCGAGCTCCAAAGCGACCACGTTGTCGGCCATACCCGGCACGATCCAGATCGGACCCTTGACCGTCTTGCCGTTGACCGAAACTTCAACCACTTGGTTGTCGAAACGTCCATGAGAGGCCGAAGGCGTCTGGGAAATCTCTTTCTCACCGCTGACCCAACCAGCCAGGCCCAGCGCATTGTTTTCGTTGAAGCGACCCACGCCCAAAGCCTTGGCCGTTTCCGGGCTCACGATGATGACGTTGTCCCAAGTCACCTTGGTGATCGGGTTCGGCGTCTCCTGCAGCCAGCCGTTGTTCGCAAAGCGACCGTCATCCAAGCTGTAGCTACGATGGAAAACCACTTCAAGCGCGTTCTGACTCGGAGCCGGAAGCACTTTCGCACCCTTCAGCGCGGCGGCGATGCCGGTGCTGAGCGTGACCGTGACCGACTTGGCCGAACTGCCAGCGAGGTAACCGTCATGCAGGAACTTGCGCCACGCATTCTCATCACCACCGTCAAGGGCGGAGAAGGTTTCACGGACGATATCGTAAGGATTGGTCTTCGACTGACCGCCGATGCGGGCGAGCACTTCGAGTTCCGTGACGCCGCCGAAAAGCGGCTGGATGAGCGGCTGCACGGGCACCAACGTGCCATCCGACGTGCGGGCATCACCCCAAGATTCCAAGTAATGCGCGAGCGGCAAGTGCCAGCCCTTCTTCACGAAAGATTCATCTTCCGTGTAGCCGAGGCGGATCACCGTACCCGCCTTGGCCTGCGCGGCTGCCCAACCCAGATCAGCGGGCGCATTGTAAACCGGATTGCCACCGAGGATGACCAACGTGGAAACATCACCCGCGTTCAAGGACGCGGCGAGTTCCTGGATGGTGCCCTTCACCGGCTCAACAGCCGGGAGGTAGTTGACCGTCGTGCCCACCGCACCAAGCGCGGCATTGAGCACATGCGCCATGAGGTGAACTTCCAGCGGCTGCTGGTAACCGGCCAAAACGAGGCTTTCTTTGCCACCGGCCACCAAATCCTTGGCGCACTCGGTGATCCACTTGTCATCCGCCTTGCCCTGCGAAGCGATCGGCTCCAAGGCCTGAACCACGGCGCTATAACCCGACTTCTGGCTGAGGATCGCGACCGCGATCTTTGCTGCGATCGGCAAAACGTTGCTGGCCGCCGTGCGCATGCGATGATCCGCATTCGCACCCGTGAGGCTATACAGCGCCTCAACCGCATACAGACGGTTCATGTCATCATGAGCCGTCTTGGTCTTGCGATTCTTCGTGAAGCCATGGATCAACGCGCAGGCGTCCTGCTCGTTGCCGATGAAATCACAATCCAGCGAGAGAATGCGCTTGGCGGCACCCAACTGGTAATCCGGACGGACCGACTTACCGAACACCGTGGAAGCCGCTTGACGATGGATATCGAAATCAACCGGCTCGTAGATATACCACTTGGCCTGCGGCAACTTCGTGGAAATGGCTTTGATGAGACGGCTACGGGAAGGTGAGCTGCTGCGCTCCAACAGGAAGCTCAGACCAGCCCCCTTGGTCGCGGCCATATCAGCGCCCAACTTGTTCAGGGCGTCGAGAGCCACATTGCGATCCACGCCGGCACCATCCTTGGTGAAGCGTTGAGCGCGATCGACATCATACAGATTCAGCAGGGAAGCTTGCGCGAACTGGTCCGTGCCGCCTTTGCTGCCGGGAATCTGGCTGTTACCTTCCACCTTGACCGGACGGCCTTCATGGGCACGTACCACCAAGGGGATCGCCGAACCGCGCGTCGGATAAGCCGAGGCGTAAAATTGAGAGACACCGTGCGTGTAGTCCTCCGGCATCTTGGAGAACGGGAGGATATGCTCCTCGGGACGGCGGCAACCGGTCAGACCCACACCCGCCAGCAAGAACGAGGCGGACATGATCTTTACGAAGTTACGGCGGGAAACCGGGTCCACAAACTCGCTGGCACCTTCAGGAAACTCGCGCTCGAGCCACTGCCGGAACTCCGGCGTGTCCTGCAACTGGTCCATACTGCGCCAGTATTGCTGGCCAGACTTCGGCTCCGTATGGGTAGGGGGAATTGTTTTCATCGATGGCAGGTCGAGCAGCTTTGGGACGACTGCACGTTCATCTTATGGACCATTTCAAGACCGTAAGCCTCTTGCTTCGCAGCATTGGCCTTCGGGTCCTCGCTCCATTTCCAGTCCAAATCAGTGATATGCTCCAACGGCCGGATGGCCTTTTCCGGATTACGATGGCAATCCAGACAGAACGACATGCTCAGCGGCTTGGAGTGGTAAACCTCGTCCATGTGGTTGATCTGGCCGTGGCATTCCACGCAACTGACACCACGATTCACATGCACCGAGTGGTTGAAATAGACGTAATCTGGCACCTTGTGGATCTGCACCCACGGGATGGGCTTGTTCTCATTGAAGCTGTCACGCACCACCTGCAGCTTCGGATCATCCTTCAGCACCTGATTGTGGCAGTTCATGCACAAGCTGGCAGCCGGGACATTCGAATACCAGGACTTCTCCACGCCGTTATGGCAGTAGCGGCAGTCCAACCCCAATTGATCTGCGTGAATCTTATGTGAAAAAGCCACCGGCTGCTTCGGCTGGTAGCCGACGCGCGTGTATTTCGGTGTGAAGTAGTACCACACACCGGCGGTGACCGCCGTGCCGACCAAGGATGCTCCCACCACAATCAAGAGTGGCAGCTTATTGGTCCATTTAGGAAAAATGTCTGACATTGGGTGCTTAACTTTTCTGAGCCTAAGCCGCGTTTTTCGCCGACCGCAGCATCATTTTCGTTAATCTCAACCGCAAACCAACCCAAAAACTACTGAACTTCTTATGACTTAAAGGCCGCAAAATAAGACGCACTATTCGTGCGTCAGAATTTAGTTAGGCCCCAACCAAACAATCCGCAAGCAACTTCGTCTTACAGCGTATGATTTAGGTTTTCTTAATAGCACTCATTAGGCGCTATCAACCCGCTACCCGGACTACCTGCCTGCCGCCGAAAGCAAAAAAACCCACGATGCTACCCGGAAAATGAAAACCTTGGATCATTTTTCCAAGGTTACCGGGAATGCCTGCGTGGCGGCGGCGCGGACTGGTTTCCCGCGCAACGGGAACGGGATTCTGCGTAAGCGGCATAGATTGTCAAAACATATTACATGAGGCTGTGGCTACTGTGGGTTTACCAGTGTCAATCAGCCGTATATTTGGGCCAATCCAGCGGGAGTTTGATATCGCTCCACTAATCCCGCATGAACTTGGGAATCGATATTCCCGCCCGTCAACGGCAACACCACCCGCTTGCCGCCCAGTGACGGCAGCTTCCCGCTGAGTAACGCCGCCAGTGGTGCCGCACCAGCGCCCTCCACCACCGCACCTTCCGTTTCCGCCAGCACTGCGATCGCCTCGCCCAATTCATCCTCACTCACCGTCACCAGATCATCCACCCACGGTGCGGCATTCGCATAGGTCACCTTACCCGCTTCCGCCACCGCCAAGCCATCCGCCAAAGTAGCTGTGGTTGGGACACGAACTGGGCCACCATGATGAAGTGCTTGCGAAAAACAGGCGGCATTCACAGGCTCCACACCGATGACCTGCACCTCTGGCTTGAGCGCCCGCAAGACCGTCACCACACCCGCCAATAAACCACCTCCCCCTACCGGCACCAATACAGCATCGAAATCCGGCACCTGCCCCAACAACTCCAACGCCAATGTCCCTTGCCCCGCGATCACCCGCACATCATCAAACGGCGGCACATAAGCTAGGCCCCACTCCTCGGACAGTGAGAAGGCAAAGGCCCGTGTCTCATCAAAGCTGTCCCCGTGCAGCACCACATGCGCTCCTAGCTGGCGACAGCGCGTCACCTTCACTTGGGGAGCATTACGCGGCACCACCACCGTCACCGGGAAGCCCAACTGCCGCCCATGCCAGGCCAGCCCCAGCGCGTGGTTCCCGGCGGAAGCCGCCACGACTCCCCGCCGCGCCTCGTGTCGGGGCAACAGACTCAGAGCACTCCGAGCCCCTCGTTCTTTGAAACTGCCCGTGCGCTGGAGATACTCTCTTTTGCACCACACCTCGCTGCCGGTCAGCTCAGACAAGCCCAAGGACCGCTCACACGGCGTACGCACAATCGCCCCGCCGATCCGGGCTTGGGCGGCTATGACGTCAGTGAGAGTTACATTTTGGGCTGTTTGAGTTTTCATGGAGATTTCGGAAAACAAAAAAGCCCTGAGAGGAATCTCAGGGCTGGGGTGAAATCGCTAGTTATCGATGCGCGCGCTTACCCTTGCCCCGAGGAGGAGGCAATAATCATGATCCCGGCGATCATAATGTAATGGGCGATGTTAGAACGCATCAACGGCTGGAAAATCGCAGAAACCGGCCCCTTGTCAAGGATGAGGAAAATTGGCTACGGGTTTCTTGTTTCTAGTTGAAAGCCGTGTGCTATCAGACAACTCGAAACTAAAAACCAGAAACTAGAAACTTATAAACCAAGACTGCGCCGCACATCGGTGAGACAATCCGGACAATAGCTATGGGAGAAAGTCGCCGGGGTACGTGACATCAGATAGCGCTCCAACGAATTCCAGTCACCCCGGTCGTCGCGGATCTTCTTGCATGTTGTGCAGATGGTGATCATGCCGCGCAAAGTCCGCATGTTACTGAGGGAGGACTGCAAGCTGCGGATGAGCTTATCCACCTCCTGCTCGAAACGGCGACGGCGGGAGATATCCCGCATGAAAACCACCAGCCAGCGTTGGCCCTTGGCCTCGATCACATTGATGGTCGTCTCTGCAGGAAATGTGGTGGCATCATGGCGCAATGCATGGATCTCCATCCAGAGATCTCCCTGGGTCTTACGACCGGCCCGGAATTCTTCCAGTTCCTGGTTGAACCAGCCGTACCATTCAAAGGAGATGACTTTTTCAACGAAACTTTTACCGGCCAGATCCTTCGTCTGATAGCCCAGTATGCTCTCGGCAGCCGGGTTCAGCTCGCAAATGGTGCCGTCCATGTCCAGCAGCAGTACGCCATCCGGAGCGGCATTCACCGTCACATTGCTGCGCGGAGAGCGGGCTTCGTTCTCGATTTCCCGGCCATGCTTGAAGAGCGCCACCTCGATGGCCGCATGCAGTTCCGGCTCCACGAACGGCTTGAGCAGAAAACCGTACGGCTCGGTTTGCTTGGCGCGGTCCAGTGTCGAGGAGTCCGAATAAGCCGTCAGATAGATCACCGGCAGATTGTGCTTTTGGCGCAGGCGCGAGGCCGTTTCCACGCCATCGATGCCACCACGCAGGTTGATATCCATCAACACGAGGTCGGGCCGCAGCGTTGCTGCCTGTTTCAGGGCATCTTCGCCTGTCATCGAAATGGCTGGCACGCGATAACCCAGATGGGTCAGGCGCTGGCTCAGATCGCGGGCCACGATGCCTTCGTCTTCGACCACCAGGATGGAGGGGGAATCTTTCATACGATGTGGTTGTTTTTTTCCGCTGCGGGCGGAAAGGTTAAGCTAAACTTGGTGCTGGGTTTGCGGAGCACTTCGATCTGTCCGCCCAGTTGATCAGTCAGCGTCCTTACCAATTGCAGCCCCAGCGTATTGCCGCGTTTGGTGTCAAATTCTGAGGGCAATCCGGTCCCATCATCACTGATTGACAGGTGACAGACCCCGTTCGGATCCTGCTGCAGCTGCACCGTCACGGTGCCCTTCTGTCCGTTAGGAAAAGCATGCTTCAACGCATTGCTGAGCAGCTCGTTCGCGATCAAACCGCAGGGAATGGCACTATCCACGGTAAGCCGCATCGGTTCCGTTTGCAAAATACATTGCACCCGGCCATGAGCGCCATAGGAGCGGAACAAATGGGTCACCAGATCGTGCAGATAATCTTGGAAATCCACCCGGGCCAGATTCGCCTTGCGATAGAACTTCTCATGCACCAAGGCCATGGATTGCACTCGGTTCTGGTTCTCCCGCAACATCGCCGCCAGCACGGGATTCGTCTGCTGGGAGGCTGCGAGGTTGAACAGACTGCTGATCACCTGCATGTTGTTCTTCACGCGGTGATGTACTTCCTGCAGCAAGACTTCCTTTTCGCTCAGTGAATCGCTCAGCCGTTGCTCGGCCTCTTTGCGCTCCGTGATGTCGATACAGGAGCCGATGTATCCCACCAGCTTGTTATCACCCACCACGCGCGGCTGACCACGATTTAGGAACCAGCGATACACGCCATCCTTCCGGCGCAGGCGGTATTCCAGATCAAAAGGTTTCTGGGCATGAAACGCTTCCAGATATTGTTTCATGCTGGCTTGCGCTTCGTCTGGATGGATGCACGACAGCCAGCCATCCCCCAACTGGCTCTCCAAGGTCTTGCCTGTGTAATCCAGCCAAGGCTGGTTGAAATAGATGAACTCACCCACGCTGCCCGCCATCCAGATGAGCGTTGGCGCAGAATCCGCGAGGATGCGAAACCGTTTTTCACTCTCCCGCACCGCCTCGACGGCCTTCTCCCGCTCCAGCTCTGATTTGTGTCTCTGCAACGTGCCCAAAATCGCCTGCGGCAACCGGTCGATCTGATTCTTCAACACATAATCGGAAGCGCCCGCCTTCATACACTCCACCGCCGTCTCTTCATTGATGGAGCCGGTCACGATGAGGCAAGGCGTGCCGTTGGCCAATTGCCCAGCCGTTTCCAAAGCGTCGAGACCATTCAACCCAGGCAACGAGAAATCACACAGGATGACGTCATAGCGCAACGTCTGGAGCGCCCGGATGAAATCCTCGCGCCGTTTCACATGATGAAGCAGGTAATTGATACCGCTTCGCTGCATGTGCCTTTCCACTAGCGCGACATCGTCCGGGTTATCCTCGAGCAATAAGATGTGCAGTTGACTATCCATTTAGCACTATCGAATACCGTCTTATCACTTTTGCATTACCCTTCTAATAGGCAACTCCCTTGCCAGCCATAAGGGGAATATCACTTTTATTTTAAACACCTTTCTATGAATGACTTATAAAGATGGATCGTATTAGCATTTTTTGTCTTTTGCGAGAATTTTACACCCCTGTCACATAATCAGACAGTGTCGTGAATGATTCGCCGTTGACCGGTCTTCTCCCCGTCAGCAATATCGGTTCCGTTTGTCGGTCCGTCAAATAGCGGTCGGCAACACCGGACATTAACTGCTGAACTTGAATCTGGACCATGAACCTCGACGCCCTTTATTCCGAACTGACCATCAAAACCAAGACCAAGCTTGCCCTCATCGTATTGGACGGCTTGGGTGACATCGCCACCATGGGCCAAGGGGAAGTCACCCCTCTGGAAGCGGCGGTGACGCCGAACCTCGACAAGCTCGTCAATGAAGGTGTGGCCCAAGGTCGCATGACCCCCGTGGCTCCCGGCATCACCCCGGGCAGCGGTCCCGGCCATCTCGCTTTGTTCGGCTATGATCCGCTGGAATTCCAAGTCGGTCGTGGCGTCATCGAAGCGCTCGGCCTCGGGGTGGAATTGAAGGCCGGTGATGTTTGCGCCCGCGCCAATTTCTGCACGCTGGATGCCAAGGGCATCGTCACCGACCGCCGCGCCGGTCGTATCCCGACTGAGACGTGCGAAGAACTCTGCGCCTTGCTCGCCAAGAAGGTGAAGAAGATCGGCGACACGGAAGTCATCATCAAGGCCGGCAAGGAACACCGCTTTGTGGTCATCTTCCGCGGCAAGGGTCTGGAAGGCCCGCTCACGGACGCCGATCCGAACCGTGAAGGTCTGCCCATCCCCACCGCCGAGCCGCGCGATGCCAAATCCGCCAAGCAGAAAAAGGCCGCCAAGCTCATCGCTGATTTCTACAAGGCCGCGCTGCCAGTGATCGCGAAGAAGAAGCCCGCGAACGGTTTCCTCATGC
Organism: Verrucomicrobiota bacterium; assembly: GCA_030834415.1. GTDB lineage: Bacteria > Verrucomicrobiota > Verrucomicrobiia > Limisphaerales > JAEYXS01 > JAEYXS01. The sequence continues at coordinate 36,131 of JAURFH010000013.1, forward strand.
GCGGCATCGCCCATCAGCCGGATATCCCGTTGTTCGAAGACCGCTACAAGCTGAAGCCCGTCTGCATCGCCGTTTATCCGATGTATAAGGGCCTCGCCCAACTCGTCGGCATGACGAAGCTCGAAGGCGCGCAGACCATCACCGAGCAGTTCGAGACGTATAAGAAGGAATACGACAACTACGACTTCTTCTTCATCCACTACAAGTACACGGACAAGGCCGGTGAAGACGGCAACTTCGAGGCCAAGAAGAAGGCCATCGAGGATTTCGATGCCGCGCTGCCGATCCTCATGGAGAAGAAGCCGGATGTGCTCGTCATCACGGGCGACCACTCCACGCCGTGCTCCATGAAGTCCCACTCTTGGCATCCGCAGCCGGTCCTCCTGCACTCCGAGTGCAGCGGCTCCGACAAGCTGGAACGCTTCAGCGAGACCGGCGCTAACATGGGCTCCCTCGGCGTGTTCGAAGCCAAGTACCTCATGCGCTACATGCAGGCTAACGCCAAGATGTTCGACAAGTTCGGCGCGTAAGCGGATCTAAAATTCATCGAAGAAGGCCGATTAAGATTTTCTTTTTCGGTCTTCTTCTTTTTTATCTCATCAATCTGATGAAAGCAGTCATTCTCGCCGCCGGCAAAGGCACCCGCATGAAGGATCTCACCGCCGAGATCCCGAAACCCATGCTCAAGGTCCAGGGCAAACCCATCCTCGAACATATCATCGACGGATTGCTCAGCGTCGGCGTGCGTGAGTTCTGCATCATCACCGGCTGGCACGCGGAAGTGGTGGAAGGCTATTTCGGCGATGGCTCCAAATGGGGCGCGAAGATTTCCTACGCCCGGCAAGTCGTGCAAGACGGCACCGGCAAGGCACCCGAACTGGCGAAAGAATTCGTGGGTAGCGAGACTTTCCTGCTCACCTACGGCGATATCCTCGTGAAGCCGGAGACGTATGCAGACATGCTCAAGCGTTACAACAGCGGCACGTTCTCCGGCCTCGTCACCGTGACCGGCAGCGAAGACGTGACCAAGGGCGGACTCTTCTTCTTTGATGGCGAATTTTGCCTGAACCACCTAGTGGAAAAACCGAGTCAAGCGCAACTCACGGAACTACGGCAGCAAGGTTATCTGAAGCAAGGTGCCACGGCATGGTACAACGCGGGCATCTACATCTTCGAGCCCACGCTCTTCGATTTCACTGCCAAGCTGGAGAAGTCCCCGCGTGGCGAATACGAACTGACCGATGCCCTCACCGCCATGCTCGTCGCGAAACACAAACTCGCCGGACTTGAAATCGCCGGGCGCTGGGTGGATGTGCGTGACCCCGAAGTGCTGGCGTCGTTGCAGGATGGACAGGCATAGTCAGTGAAGTGATGAACGCAGCAAGAGTGGTAGGGTGCTGTAATGCTCCAGTCATCAGTTCGATTGAGTAGTCGTCAATGGAACCAATGACGTAGTGTCAAATGGGCTAGGAAGCATCGGACAACTGATAATGGGTGGTATTATTCCTATCCGCTGACCGAAGCCATCTGACCAAGTC
>JAURFH010000140.1 GCA_030834415.1 Verrucomicrobiota bacterium
GCACCACCTTCCATCAGCTTCGCGGCAGCACCATTGACGTCTTCCGTCTCCGGCACCGTCTTGTAGCAAGCCACATCGTCAATGATCGCACCCAGCTTGGTCAACTCGATGGGCAGTTCGGGGTTCGCTTTTTCCGCACGCATCAGCAGCATGCGCACGTTCTCAATATCCTGATATTCCTTGAAGGTCTTCGCGATCTCCTTCGTGACAAACTTCTCAGGCATCAGATCCACCTTGAGGTGATACTCCTTGAGCTTTGCAGCCGTGGCTGGACCGACAGCGAGGAAGCGCGCCCCACCGATGGAGCGCATGTCATCGAACACGCGGAAGAACGCATCAAAGAACGCCGTCACACCATTCGGGCTGGTGAAGATGATCCACTCGTAAGAACCGATCTCTAATAGAGCATCCGCCAAGTCCGACTTTTGATCCGGCGGCACGATCTTGATGGTGGGAATCTCCAACACTTCCGCACCCAACTCCAGCAGCTGGCTGGACAACTGGCTCGCCTGCTCGCGAGTGCGGGTGACCACGATGCGCTTGCCGAAGAACTGACGTTTCTCGAACCAGTTCAATTTCTCGCGCAAGCTCACCACGCCACCGATGACTGTCACGGCCGGTGCTTTGAAACCTTTTTCATCCACGATATCGGCGATGGTCGCCAAGGTGCCTTCGATGGATTCCTGATCACCACGCGTACCCCAGCGCACCATCGCCACGGGCGTTTCCTTATCCGCGCCCGCCTTCACCAGTTCGCTCGTGATCTGCCGGATACGCTCCACGCCCATGAGCACAATCTTGGTGCCTTTGTCGCCGGCAAGGTGTTTCCAATCCAGTGAAGCCACTTCCTTCGTCGGGTCTTCATGGCCCGTGATCACAGTGAAGCTGGAGCAATGCTCACGATGCGTCACCGGAATGCCGGCGTAGTTCGGCGCGGCAACGATGGACGAGATGCCGGGCACGACTTCAAAAGGCACACCTTCCGCCTGCAGTTCCTCCGCCTCTTCACCACCACGACCAAAGAGATACGGATCGCCGCCTTTGAGACGCACCACGGTCTTGCCCTGCTTGGCGAGCTTCACGAGGAGCTGGTTCATCTCTTCCTGCGGTATGGCATGATCTTTGGCCCGCTTGCCGCCGTAGATGATCTCGGCAGACGCCGGAGCAAGGCGCAAAAGGTCGGTATTCACCAGCGCATCATAGACAACGACGTCCGCGCGCTTGATCAATTCCGCGCCACGCAAGGTGAGGAGCCCGGCATCACCGGGACCCGCACCAACCAAGTAAACTGTACCAGTCGAACTCATGAAGCCGAGGACTCTAGGGATGAAAAAGATTCACGGCAAGCTGCACTGTCAGACTTTCAATGCATGTGCTACTTCCTGCCCCAAAGCATCCGAATTACAGGTGTTTCCGGAAGATTCATGGGCCCGAGAGGGGCCATCCCGGAAGGAAACAGCACTCAACTTGATACTTTCGCCATCGACCTGTCCGAATGCGCCCACGGGACTGTGGCAGCCGCCACCCATGGCGCGCAGGAATGAACGCTCAGCCGTGATGGCATACCAGGTTGGCAGATGATTCAAAGCCGCACAGACTTTTTGCAGACGCTCATCGTTTTGGCGTATCTCCAAGCCGATGGCGGCCTGTCCTACACACGGCAGCATCTCTTCCAAGGACAAGGGACGAGCGCGCAGTCCGGCAGGCACCTCCGCGCCTTCGAGCGTGCCATCGGGCAGCACCTTGAAACCAAGGCGGTTCATACCAGCGGCGGCAAGGACGGTCGCGGAAAGGCTGGGACTCTCATACAGCTTGCGCAGACGGGTGCCGACGTTACCACGGATCTCCACGATCTTGAGGTCAGGACGATGATGCAGCAACTGCGCCTTGCGACGGGTGCTGCTGGTGGCGACGGTCGCCCCCATTGGCAATTCGGGAATCACGGAAGATCTTTCACCTGCGGTGTTCGGCTTGAACACCATCACATCACGAACATCTTCCCGCTTCGTCACGGCGCCGAGTTCCAAGCCGTCCGGCAATTCCGTGGGCAAATCTTTCAGGCTATGCACCGCGAGGTCCGCCTCGCCATTCAAGAGGGCTACCTCCAGTTCCTTGGTGAACAATCCCTTGGGCAGTGAGGCATCGGGCTTGGCCATGGAAGCGGTCTGCAGCTTGTCGCCCGTGGTCTTGATGATATTGATCTGGAACGATTCCCCGGGGAAAGCCGCACGGCACAGACCTTGGATCTGGTAAGCTTGGGCCAAGGCCAAGGCACTGCCACGGGTGGCGATGATAAAAGGTTTCGAAGACATGTTTAAGCGCTGCTCTCCTGGCCGAAGCCGAAACGTCCATCTTGTGACTGCTGTCGCGGCGGACCGCTGTTCAAGAGCTCCTTGATCTTGTCGCGGATGATGACTTCGCAACGGGCGATCTCTTCGCGGCGCTGTTTCAAATAGTCCTCCGCGATGGCCTGCAGGTCATCGATGTTGTAGAGGTAAACATTCTCCATGAAGTTCACCTCGGGTTCGATGTCACGCGGCACCGCGATATCGATGAGGAGCAGCGGGCGGTTGTGGCGCAAGGCCATCAACGGGGCGAGCTTCTTGCGGTCCAGGACATAGTGCGGCGCCGAAGTGCTGCTGATGACGATATCGATATTCGCGAACTCACTGGCCCAGTCATCAAAGTGAACTGCGCGGCCGTTCAATTCCTTAGCCAATGCTTCAGCGCGATCGTAGGAACGATTGGAGACGATCACGCTTTTGGCACCACGGCTCATCAGCGAGCGCGCGGTCTTTTCGCTCGTATCCCCTGCCCCGATGACCATCACGTTGCGATCGCTCAATGTCTCAAAGATCTTCTCCGCCAGCTCCACGGCAGCAGAACCGACGGACACACTGCCACGCTGGATGTTGGTATGCGTGCGGATGTATTTGGCGACGTTGAAAGCCTTTTGGAAAATCTTGTTGAGCCGGCCACCCGTCTGCTTGCTCTGCAAGGCGATGTCGTAGGCTTTCTTCAACTGCCCCAAGATTTCCGTTTCGCCCAAGAGCATGGAGTCCAAGCCGCTAGCCACCTTGAAGAGATGCTCAAGACTTTGGGGTTCACCGAGGGCATAGACTTCCTCGTTCAATTCGCCCTCGAACTGACGATGGGTCTTGAGGAATTCTTTCAAGGCCTTGAAGGACTCCATCTCAGCCTGAGGAGTCACCACATAGAGCTCCACGCGATTGCAGGTAGAGAGGATGACGGCTTCATTCGCCAGACCGGCATCACGCATCTGCTGGAGCGCCTCGGGTATCACAGCCTCCGGGAAGGCGAACCGCTCACGCAGCTCGACTTGCGAGGAATGATGATTCAGGCCTATGACGACGACGCTCATGGATTATGTATCGGCGAGAGCAGGTTCGTGCCCCAAAAGGTCAGCAGCACAAACGCAAAGCCCGCCACGGCACCCCACGCAAACTTCCTGCCCCCCTGCTCCATCCGCCAGCGCATGATCATCAGCCCCAAGTAGATGCCCCAGACCAGAAAGGACCAAAGCACCTTGGGGTCATCCGACCAATAGGAACCTTGGGTTTTGTTCAAATAGGACATGCTGATGAGCAAGGCACCCGTCAAGAGACTGATACCCGTCTGCATGAGCCGCCACGTGACGACTTCCAAACGCTGGATGGGGGGCATCAGGGAAAGGATGGCGCGGGCTTTGTGAAACTTCAGGTCATGCTCCTGGGTGAGATACATCAGCCCTGCCCCTGCGCTCAGACCAAAGGCCGCGTAAGCGAGGGCAAACATGGCCGCATGCAGGCTATTCTGCCAGCCGGGCACGAAGAATTCAGGGTTGGGCCCATGGTGATTGTCCAAGGCCGGCATCAGGGCGAACACACTCACACAAAAGAATACCGGCGACAGAAATGCGCCCAAGAATCGCAAACGGGACCAGATGCCAAAGATGAGATACGCGGCGACCATGGTCCAGATGATGAACACGGTGGCCTCATAAAGATTAGTCACCGGGCAGCGGGAGAAGCTGAAGCCGCGCTGCATCAGAGCAATGGTGTGCCCGGCAAACGCGCTGAGCAGCAAAAAGTAATTCACCCGGTTATCCTCACGGAAACCCTTCCGCCAGAGGAACACCGAGTAAATCATGCTGATGCCATAGAGCAGGACAGCGATTTGAAACCAGTTACGATCCGTCACAATTGCGTGGTCAACTTACTGGAGGTCCATGACGGTGCAAGTGGCAAAATCCGCGTTCATAGACAGGTTTTGCCGGGCCACAGGGCAATTTCTGGCATTTTGCGGCTGAAATGACTTCTCCCGCGCTGTGGTTATCAGCATAGTCGGCGCATTCCGAGCAGACCGCCCTTGGCTGTCTGTTGTTTAAGACAAGCGAAAGAGAATACCAGAATGAGTTCAGAAGATCGTGTAGAGCAGGAGCGGCAGATGCTGCAAGACGCCCAGAAAAAGGGTGGCAGCTCCGTTTGGAAAACGTACGTCAAACTTTCCGGTCCCGGATGGTTGCAGAGTGCCATCACCCTCGGCGGCGGCTCATTGGCCGGCTCGCTCTATCTGGGTGTGATCGGCGGTTATCAGTTCATGTGGCTTCAGCCACTGATGATGATCTTGGGCATCATCATGCTCTCTTGTATCGCATACGTGACGCTTTCCACGGGTGAAAAACCGTTCCGGGCCATCAATAAACATATCAACCCGGTCTTGGGCTGGGGCTGGTTGATCGCCGCGATGATGGCGAACCTGGTCTGGGCCATGCCGCAATTCTCACTGGGCACAGCGGCTTTGCAGCAGAACTTGGGTCTATTCACCGGGCCTGAGGGGTCGTTCATGGGCAAGTTCGGCAGCCATATTGCAGCGGGCGTGCTGTTCCTGATCTCCGGCGTGATCATCTGGTTCTACGATGCGGGTGGCAAAGGGGTGAAAATCTTCGACTGGATCCTCAAGATCATGGTGGCGGTCGTGGTGGTGTCCTTCTTCGGAGTCGTGGGGGCGATGACGTTCAGCCAGGAAGGTCTGCCTTGGGGCGAGATCCTCAAGAATTTCATCCCGAATCTCTCGCTCTTGCGGGAACCGGCAGATGGTTTGAAGCCGTTCATCGCAGCTTCCGGCAATCCGGATTACTGGTCGGGCATGATTCTCGCGACGCAACGGGATAACATGATCACGGCGGCGGCCACGGCGGTGGGTATCAACATGACCTTCCTGCTCCCCTACTCCATGCTGAAGCGGGGCTGGGATAAGAATTTCCGCGGACTGGCCACGTTCGATCTCTCGACCGGCCTGTTCATCCCCTTCCTGCTGGCCACTTCGTGTGTGGTCATCGCGGCAGCTTCCCAATTCCACGGCAAGTATGACCCGGGCCTGTTGGGTGAAGGCGAAGTGACGGCGATTACCAAGCAATTGCAAGGTGGATACGAGGGCAACTTGAAGAAGCGGTTGGCGGCGGAGCCGGGCTTCGATGTCGCGACGGCCACGAAGGAAGAGTTTACGGCCAAGGTGGCCACCTTGCCAGCAGCGGATCGCCAACTGGCGGCGATGCTCGTTCAACGGGATGCGAATTCACTGGCAGGTTCTTTGGAGAAATTGACCGGTAAAGGCGTGGCCCAAGGCGTATTCGGCATCGGTGTGCTCGGCATGGCGGTGTCCACTATCATCATTCTCATGCTGATCAACGGTTTCACGCTGTGCGAAGCGCTGGGCATCGAGCCGAAGGGCGCGATGCATCGTCTGGGCAGCTTCCTGCCGGGCATCACGGGTTCACTCGGCTTCCTGCTGCTGTGGGGGGATGCGAACGCGCGGTTCTGGCTGGCGGTGCCGACAAGTGTTTTCGGCATGGTGCTGTTGCCGATCGCCTACATCACGTTCTTCCTGATGATGAACAGCAAGTCGCTGCTCAAGGAAAACCTGCCCACGGGCAAGAAACGCATCGCATTGAATACCGCGATGTTGATCGCTATCACGGCAGCGGCGACAGGCTCGCTCTACGCCATCAACGCCAAGGCGGGCACGAAGGGGTTGATCGGTCTGGGCGCATTCATCGCGCTGGTAGTGATCGTCCACTTCACCCGTAAGAAACCGGCGGTGTAAGCTGCCGCGAAATACGGTCTCATTTCAAAAGCAAACGCCGCGCAAATGCGCGGCGTTTGTGTTTAGTGAATGTGGCAAGGATCCGCTTAGTGAGCGAAGCCGCGTTCTTCTTCCGGTAGCGGTTCACCCCGGGTCTCCGGCATGAAGCGGATGACGATCAGGCCCAGCAAAAAGACGAGGCACATGGTCATACCGGCATAACGGAGAGGCTCTTCCGTGTTTTGAAACACCTTGCTGCTCAGCAAGCCGATGGTCCAGGGACCAGTGGCAGCGAGGAAGCGGCCCACGTTATAGCAGAAGGAAGTGCCGGTGCTGCGTAGCGAGGTCGGGAACAGTTCCGGGAAATAGATGGCGTAACCGCCAAAGATACCCAGCATAAAGAAGCCCATGATGGGCACGAGCACATAGATGTGCCAGGGCTCACGGAGAATCCAGAACACCAACAAGGTGGAGATCATCGCCCCGATAAAAGCCACGGTGAAGGCGAGACGACGGCTAGTGCGTTGGGTGAACTTGGTGAAAGCGATCATGCCCAGGAACGCGCCGATGTTCAGCATGAGGGAGGTCTTGCCCTTCCATTGACCCACGGCACCGGCGAGGTCGCCCCCGGTCAGGCCTTGGGCGGCGAATTGCTTGGTCATCACGGAGCCGACGAGATCGAACACGAAGAAGACGATACCCCATAGACCGATGACACCGGCACAGGCCAAGGCAAGGCCGATGAGGGCGTTCTTGCGCCAGCGCGGGCTGCGGAACAACGCGCTGTAGGAACCGACATCCTTGGACATCTTGCCGGAATCTTTCATCTGCTGCCATTTCTCCGGCTCCTTGAGCTTGGCGCGGATGATGAGGGCCAGCAAGGCAGGCACGGCACCGATGATGAACATGATGCGCCACTTGGCCACCGCCTCAGGCATCGCCCCGCTGCGTTCCATGGTGCTCAAACCCATCTCCACCAAAGCGGCACTCACGTTGCCCACAGCCGAGAGCGCTTGGAGCAGACCCAAGGCATGAGGGCGGGCCTTGTCCGGCATAACCTCGGCCACAAGCGCCACGCCGACAGCGAATTCACCGCCCACACCCAGACCGGTGATGAAGCGGTAAAAGGCGAAGTCCCAGAAGCCCTTGGACAGGGCGCTCAAGCCGGTGCAAAGGGAATAGATCAAGATAGTGATCATCATGGTCTTGGCCCGACCGATGCGGTCACCCAGCACACCGAAGATGAGACCACCCGTCGCCCAGCCGAGAACGAAGATGGCCGTGGCGTAACCGGCGTATTCATTGGGATCGGCTCCTGGGGGGAGCAGGTCCTTCATGGCCGGCATGCGGGCCAGCAGGAAGAGTTGCTGGTCCAGGCAGTCGAATAGCCAGCCCAAGGCGGCTACCGCCAGCACGAACCAATGATATTTAGTGAGGAGTTTCCACCAAGGAACGGAACCGTCTGGCGATACGTTGGCGCTCATGTGTACACAATCTGTCGGTTAACAATAGAGTCCTGAGACGGAGCATGCCTACACGGCCGGGGCGGTTACGCCAAGCCTGAATTGCACGTATGCGTATTTTTTGGCCGAGTGAAGGCATATGCCCGACCAGATCGGTAAACTCGGGCAGTTGCTTAGTGGGTAGCCAGGCAGTGGTGCAGGCTGATGTTTGGGCAAAGGGGCACTTTTGCCCTACCGCGATTGAGGATTGGTCAGCGGCTGTAGCCGGTTAAGGTGGAAGGTGGTGGGTGTCACTTGGATCTGCTTATGTTCGAAAGCCCAGTTGCTTCGAAGACAGCCGGCTGAGGACAGCCAGCCTTACCAACCAACGCACCCATCTCCCCTCTAGAGAGCAGATTCTTTTCCCCTGACATTAAAGTTAGCCAAGTTTTTGGGCGGCTTCGGCGTCGAAGGCGAAGTAGTCGCAGGTGAGTTCTTCGCCAGCGGCGATGTCGCGAAGGGCGATGGTGGTGATGGGAGGTTGCGCGTCTGAAGGGGCTCCGGTGTTGGGCGCCTGGGAATGGTTCATGAAGCAGCAGAAATCACCGCTCAGGATATAGGGGCCAGCCGCTTCAACGCGATAAGCAAACCAGCGGATGTGCTGGCGGGTCAATTCCGGGAGGGCGGCAAAGCGTTCCGGGGAGATGGATTGATCAAAGCCGGGTTCAAAACGCCAAAAAGGAGTGCCGCGCGGGATAGGTTCAAGGGCGAACAGGCCCATGCCGTGGATGGCACTGGGGGCGAGGCGGGTTTTGACCAGCAACATGCGTCACGGGTAAGCGGTCCAAGCCTCGGGGTCAATCTCACACTATCCCAAACTGAAACCTGCCAATCCCAAATGACGCAACACCTTGATGCGGTAATGTTTCCAAATACATAGAATCTGTTTTAACTAACACAAACTGATATTAATATAAGTTTTTTTGTCCAAAATAAAAACACCAGAACTAAAGTATAAGGCCATTTTTCGACTAATAAAAACCCGATTTTAACCATTTAAATACCTAGTAGTTAACAGTTTAAAGAATCACCCAAAATGCGTACCGCGCGCCGCTTGAACCGCTCGCAACTTTAAGCAAATTGTATTGTTAATAGATGAAAATGAAGCAAATCTTATTATCTTTGGTGGCAGTCGGTGTGATAACGGCTGGCTGCAGTAAGGAAGAAGATGAATTGCCAGAGGCGAATCCAGGCGCTGCCGTTGGAGCAGATCCACTTTCGGCCCCGGGTAGCGTTTCAGGCACTGCATCTGCATCCCCAGAAGTATTCAATCCGGAGACATTCGGTCCACCCCCGCCGGCAATGGCTGATTTCGGAGCAGCAGACCGCCCGCTTGGTGACAATGGCAATTCGATGGACGACTTGGAGTATTTAAATGCTCTGGTATTCCGGTTTAATGAAAGTCGCGCCACCTATTCGCCCGAACCTGAGCCCCAATTCAGAACTCAAGAAGAGTATCAGACTTATTCCGCTGCTTTGAAGAAGCTCAGGGAGCCGATCACCGATCTTAACGAATTGGTCCGATTCAAAGTGATCAAAGCCATCCCACCTGCTCCGACAGGTAAAAAATACGCAATCAACGCGAAAACATTGAAAGTCGAACTCATCGCTGCTGCCCCTTGATTCCGCCAAAACCACCAAAAACACCATGAAACCAGACCATCGCCAAAACAGACCATCAGACAAGCATCAGTCAGGGTTCACCTTGATCGAACTGCTGGTCGTAATCGCCATCATAGCCATCTTGGCTGGCATGCTCTTGCCCGCATTGGCAAGCGCCAAAGCGAAAGCAATGAGCACAAAATGCCTAAACAACCTCAAGCAGTTCGGGGTAGCGAGCGGCATGTATTCCTCGGATAACTCGGAAAAGATCATGTATGGCTCCATGGCCATGGAGGGAGATACGACCTATGGCTACAACACTTGGGACAAACTGCTCTTTAAATATCTTGGAGGTGATGTCAACGCTGCTGGAGGAGCATACATAAGCTGGCAACCGATCGCGGAAATCACTCCCAAAGGAATACTCACCTGCCCGGCGGACAAATTCGCGCCACCGGTATCCAGCTCGGTATTGAGAACACGGCGCAGCTACGCAATGCCGCGTTATCGTACCGATGCATCCACAAGTGCAATCAATGGCTCCAGCCCCATAAATACTAACATCAACCCTTCGGTATCCACGGGTGTAGGAGTCGTACACTCATTTTCATCCACCCGAAAAATGCCTTGGGGTTGGCATGGCTCAGTAGATGGCAGTGGTATCGCCATCACAGCAAATGTAGGTGTGCAAAATTTCAAGTACAGTCGCTTGCCAGCTGTGAGAACTGCGGGTGTGCAAGCCCCCACAGACACCATCCTAGTAACAGAACGGACTCACCTGACAGAGCAGATAGTTGGCAACTGGATCAGCTGGATCGATGTGCCAGCTTATGGCAGTGGCATGCGCTATCACGCATCAGTCTTGCAAGATCAAGTCACCACTATCAATTCCACCACACTGTTCCAACAGTATGCAGCTCAGCACCACAGTGATGGATTCAACTACGTATTTGTAGATGGTCACGCAGAATTTATGCTGCCCGGAAAAACCACTACGAATGCGGTAAATGCAACCGTTCAGCACGGCATGTGGTCCATCAATCCGCAGGACTAGGCACTTCCTTTTACCAACAAGCGCAGGGAATGATTCCCTGCGCTTTTTTATTTCCTAAGCCGTCGCGCGTCTTGATGGCGGGAAGAAGGAAATAATTTAACAAATATCAGGCTCCAAAGGAGCTTATTTTAAGTAACTCATTACGGTTGAGGCAGTTGCTGATAAAAAAATATTTTCAGTAAAAAGGGACCATGGACAGCGGTTGTCCTAGGTCCCCCCTTACACTGGGCGCATGAATGGATCAGGAATCCAACATGCACAGGGAGATTGGCAATGGCTCAGCACCTCAGTAGCTGGTGGAGAAATCCGTGGTGAGGCCTTGCACGATCGCCACACTGGCGGAGGTGCCGAGGCGGGTGGCACCAGCCTCGATCATGGCGAGGGCCGTGCGGGCATCGCGGATGCCGCCGGAGGCTTTTACCCCGCAGTTGCGGCCCACGGTATCGCGCATGAGTTTGACGTGCTCGACGGTCGCCCCGCCCTTCCCGAAACCGGTGGAGGTCTTGACGAAATGGACCTCGGCCTCGAGCGCAAGTTTGCAGGCCTGGACAATCTCCTCATCGGAGAGCAGACAGGTTTCCAGAATGACCTTCACAGGGCGGTCATCGGCGGCTTCCACGACGTCGCGCAATTCCCGGACGATATAGCCGTGGAATCCGTCTTTGAAACGGCCGAGGTTCATGACGACATCGATCTCCTGCGCGCCCATGTCCACCGCCACCTCGGTCTCGTAGCGTTTGACATCGGCATCCGCCGCACCCAAGGGAAAACCGACCACGGCGGCGACGAGGACATCACTCTCCTCGAGCAGCGAAGCGGCAAGTTCCACACGGGAGCTGTGCACGCAAACGGAGCGGAACTTGTGTTCCCGGGCTTCGGCGCAAAGTTTCTCGATCTCCTTGGAGGTAGCCTCCGGCTTGAGCAGGGTATGATCGAGGTATTGGGCGAGTTCCGCAGGGGTAAGGGTGAGGCTCATAAGAAAACGATTTCAGACAGATGCCGACTAACGGGCGGCAGCGAGTTCAGGTTGGGCGGCGGCAAGGGTGGCAGTAGCTGCGGCTTGTTGAGCGGCCAGAGCAGCCTGCCGGGCAGCTTGCTCGCGATTTTCATCGAAGATGGCGACGTTGGCGATGACGAGCAGCATGAGTTCAAAACTGGGGTAAGCACCATAAGTCCAACCAAAGATACACCACATGGAGGTGTAATAGAGGCTGACGAGACAAGCTGCGCCCACGATGTCTTTCACCCCGTAGCGCCAAATACGGAGGAAGGGTCGCCGGAAGAACTCCACAATCAGTGCCAGATAACAGGCGAAACCGAAGAAACCAGCATTGGCCAACACGGAGAACCAGCCCGTTTCGTAAGCGCCGACATCGGCTGCCATATCGATAGCTTGCTCGAAGGACCATTCCTG
>JAURFH010000141.1 GCA_030834415.1 Verrucomicrobiota bacterium
TCATCGAACGGGCTGAAGAGGAAGCCATCATGCGCAAAGTGGTGGACCGGGAGGTCGCTTCCAAGATCACGATCACGGATGACGCCGCGAAGAAGTATTACGACGACAATGCCAAAGCCTTTGATCAGCCGGAGATGGTGCGTGCAGCGCATATTCTCTTGGTGACCTTGGATTCGGCAACGCGTCAGGAACTATCCGAAGAGAAGAAGAATGAGAAGCGGGCCAAGATCGACAAGTTACTGGTGCGGGCCAAGGCGGGAGAAGATTTCGGTGCTTTGGCGAAGGAGTTCTCCGAAGACATCGGCTCGAAAAGCAACGGCGGCGAGTACACCTTCCCGCGTGGCAAGATGGTGCCGGAGTTTGATGCTGTGGCGTTCACTTTGTTGCCGGGCCAGATAAGCGAAGTGGTGACGTCTCAGTATGGTTATCACATCATCAAGGTGCTGGAGAAGATCGCGCCGAAGACGATTCCTTTCAGTGAGGCGGCACCGCGGATCAAGGACGCCCTGCAAGCTCAGGAAGTGCAGAAGCAGATCCCGGATTACTATCAGAAATTGAAGACCGAAGCAGACGTGAAGTTCTTCTTTGAGGAGTTCAAGTAAACCCGTGAAACCTTGGCTGGCAATCCTCCTGATGATGATGACGCTGGCGAATGCGGGCTGGAGTGCAGAACCCACGCTCTATGATGTCAAAGTAAAGGACATCGACGGTAAAGAGCGTTCACTCGGTGAGTATAAAGGCAAGGTGCTCCTGGTAGTGAATGTGGCGTCGGAATGTGGCCTGACGGGGCAGTATGCGGGGCTGGAGGACTTGTATAAGAAATACAAGGACCAAGGGTTTACGGTGCTGGGGTTTCCATGCAACGACTTTGGTGGGCAGGAGCCGGGCACGGAAAAGGAGATCAAGCAGTTCTGCCTGTCACGCTACCAGGTGACGTTTCCGATGTTTGCGAAAATCAAGGTGGCTGGTGATGACAAGCATATTTTGTATGAGAAATTGACAGGTAAGGCGTCCCCGTTTCCTGGTGAGGTGGGATGGAATTTCGCCAAGTTCCTGATCGGTAAGGACGGGAAAATGTTGAAACGTTTTGATCCAGACATGGAGCCGGACAGTGAAGAGATTATCAAGGAAGTGGCGGCGGCACTGGCGGCCAAGTGAAGTGAAGCAGGAAAACTTTTTATCCTGAAAGCTTTACCTCGGTCCCATTAGTCCGCAAACTGCGCCTAGCAAATCAGCAGGATATATGTCAAAGGTTAAGCACATTGCTTTGTTCAAGTTTAAGGCAGAAGTGACCGAAGATCAGATTGATGACCTCTTCGATCAGATTCTGAACGCCACGGAAGAGATTCCGGGTATCGAAGATTATGTTTCCGGTGTGGACTGCAGCCCCGAAGGGTTGGCGCAGGGTTACACTCACGGATTCATCATGACCCTGACGGACGCCGCCGCGCGCGACGCCTATCTGACCCATCCGGAACACGAGAAAATCAAGGTCCTGCTTGGGGCTAACGTGGAATCCGTGTTGGCGTTCGACTTCGAGGTGTGAGTCAGCTTTTCACCGCCTTGAACATCGCGAGACATTTCTCGCGTTGTTCTCGGTGGTCGATGATACGTTTCACGTATCCAGTTTGAGCAAAGAGGGGATATTCCCACGGTTGGTGGATGACGGCGGTGGGAAGGCTTTTCAATTCCGGCACCCATTGGCGCACAAAGTCTCCGTTCACATCGAACTTCTCTCCCTGTGACATAGGGTTGAAGATGCGGAAATAAGGAGCCGCATCCGTGCCAGTGCCTGCACTCCATTGCCAGCCACCATTGTTGGCCGCTTTATCACCATCAATCAATTGCTGCATGAAATAGCGCTCGCCGCGTTGCCAGTTGATGAGCAGGTCCTTCGTCAGGAACATCGCCACGATCATGCGCAGTCGGTTGTGCATATTCCCGGTGGCATTCAGACAGCGCATGGCGGCATCTACGATGGGGAAGCCTGTCATACCGGCGCACCAGGCTTGAAAGTGCGATTCATCATCACTCCATTCCAAGCGATCGTACTCCGGGCGAAACGCCCCTTTGCTTACATGAGGGAAGTTCGCCAGTATCTGGTTGTAGAACTCGCGCCAAATGAGTTCGCTCTGGAAGACGTCACAGTTCTTCAATTCAACTGCGTTTGCACAGGCTCTTCTTTTCTCTAGTTCAGCAAGAATGGTGCGTATGCCAATGGTGCCGCAGCGGAGGTGAGGTGATAGCTGTGAGGTGCCGTCTACAGCCGGGTAATTGCGTTGCTCAGCGTAATGGTAAACATGCTCGCTTAGGAAAAGCTTCAGTCGCTCGGAAGCTGCCCGCTCACCGGCGGCGGAGATGGTTTGCTCAAGCGGGTATCCAAGCTTTCCTGGATCGAGCAGCAACGGATCGCTTGTTATCGTGGGGAATTTTTGCGCCGTCGCCTTTAACTTGGGTTTTGGAGCTGGGACGGGCAACGCTTTCCATGCTTTTGAATAGGGTGTGAAGACCGTGTAGGGACTGCCGGTCTTCGTGAGGATTTCTTTTCGCTCCCATACTACGGCGTCTTTGAATACACGGAGAGGCACGCCGAAGGTTTGCAGTTCGGCAGCAATCTTTTGATCGCGCGCCTCGGCGTAAGGCTCATACCTAGCGTTGCAGAAGACGGCCTCGGCATTCAACGCACGGGCCAATTGAGGGATCAAATCCGTCGATTTTCCGTTTCGGATGACGAGTGGGTAGCCCAGGTGATTTAAGTTTTTCTGCAGCGAATCAACTGATTGCAGCAGAAAGGCTGCCCTAGCGGCGCCTACATCGGGTCCGGTCTTGAAAGCGTCTTCGAGAATAAAGACAGGAATGACCATTTCGGCCTGACGCGCCGCTTCGAATAAAGCGGTATTGTCTGTGACGCGCAAGTCCCGGCGGAACCAATGAATGACCCTTTTCAATGGTCACGAAACTAGCACAGGTTTGCTTCCTGACAAATCTTAGGTCGCTCGCTTGCTCTATGCCGTAACCCGCGTTAATCTCAGCGGACTAGGAAATTCCACAATGAAAGCCGCCTTCATCCAAGAAACGGGTCCAGCTGAGAAAATAACCTATGGCGACCTGCCGGTGCCTGAACCAATTGGTACCCAAGTGCGTGTCAAAGTTGGAGCGGTCTCAGTGAACCCGATCGATACCTACATTCGCGCCGGTCTGGTGCAGTTCAATCTGCCAGTGCCATTCATTGTGGGATGTGATATGGCTGGTGTCGTAGAAGCGGTGGGGCCTGATGTTAAACGGCTCAAGTTGGGCCAGCGCGTCTGGGGCAGTAACCAAGGGGTGCTTGGACGGCAAGGCACCTTTGCCGAGCAAGTGGTGGTGGATGAGACCTGGCTCTATCCCACGCCGGATGATGTGAGTGATGAAGAGGCCGCTGCGGTGGCGTTGGTGAGTATCACGGCGCATTTGGGTTTGTTCCGCGAGGCCAAGCTGCAAGCTGGTGAAACGATTTTCATCCGGGGCGGCACGGGCGGAGTTGGTTCTATGGTGGTGCAGATGGCCAAAGCCGTTGGGGCCCGAGTCATCACGACTGCCGGCAGCCCGGAGAAGGCGGAACTGGCCAGTGACTTGGGCGCGGACCATGTCATCCAGTATCGCACTCAGAAACTGGAAGATGAGTTGAAGAAGTTGGCGCCCGCTGGAGTGCAGGTCTGGTGGGAGACTTTGCGTGAACCAGATTTTGATCTGGCGGTAAGTAGCATGGCTTCACGGGGACGGATGATTCTCATGGCTGGTCGAGAGGCAAGGCCTCCATTCCCGGTGGGGCCGTTTTACGTTAAAGGCTGTTCACTGCATGGCTTCGTCATGTTCGCCGCCCATCCGGAAGAACAGCGCCAGTGCGCCGCGGATATCAATCGTTGGCTGGAAGAGGGGAAGTTACAGGCACGCATCGACCGGGTGATGCCGTTGTCACAAACGGCCGAGGCTCATCGTTTGCAGGAGGAAAGCACCGTGCAGAAGTCCGGGGCGTTGGGCGGCAAGATCGTGCTGAAACCTTGATTCAGTAAGTATTTTTTGAACAATCGCCGCCGGTGGGTTGTCGTTTACTTGAAACATGTTTTCAAGTCATGAACAAGCCACTTGTGCCCCTGTTAACATTGTCGCTGGCAGTGACAATGCTTCCGGCGCTCTCGTTGTTTGCGCAAGCGAAGCCCGAAGCCAAGCCAGCTGAGTCATCCATCTTCAAAGACAAAAAACTGGAGGAAGCCGTCCGCCAGTATGTCTTTGCGAAAAGAAACACGACGCAGCCCATCACGGCAGCGGATGTGGGCACTTTATCGGTCATCAAAGCCAAAGGAGCGGGGATAAAAGACCTGAGCGGGCTGGAACACTGCAAGCATCTGTCTTCATTGGAGTTGGGCGATAACCAGATATCTGACATCACGCCGCTCAAGGGGTTGGCGATGATCCAGTTGCTGGACTTGTCCGGCAACCAAATACGGGACATCGCGCCCTTGGCGACGCTTTCCGCTCTGCAATATATTGAGCTGACCGGCAACAAGGTGAGTGACATCAAGCCGCTGAGCGCGCTGACCAATTTGGCTTCGGTGTATCTATCCAATAATCAAGTGAGTGATATCTCACCGCTGCTGGGGTTGCCTCGTCTTACAACGCTCTATCTGGACCACAACAGCATCAGCACCATCGCTGGTATCAACGGGCTCAAGCGCCTGTCCTCGCTTTCGCTCAGCAAGAACAAGATATCCGATTTGACTCCTTTGATGGGGCTCTCCGGGCTCTATTATCTGTTCTTGGAAGAAAATGAGATCAGGGACCTGACACCACTTTACCTTATGGCCAAGCAGGATTTTGAAGGGGAAAAGCGATTCTCGCCGTTCTTCAATCTTTACCTGAAAGGTAATCCTTTGCAGGGAAATTCACGAAGCCAGTTGGGGGATATGAAAGATTTCGGCGTGCGGATCGACAAGTGACCTCATCACATGCTGAGCATGGGGGCGGGCACTAGAAACGCGTGTTGCTCAATAAGGCTGAACGCACCGTTCCAAGAGAGATATTGCGTGAGATAAACGGCGAGAACGTAAAAGAAGGCGACGGGCAAGGCCCCCAAACGTCCCAGCCAGCGGAAGAAGAAATGCCGCCGCTCTTCATACCGCAGTGCCCGGCCGATGGCCCATCCGCTCAATAGCCTAGCAGGGAAGATGAATACCACAAACAGCAGACTGGGCAGCCAGGCAATCTCCTTGGGTGGGAACTCGATCTTCAAAAGGTAAAGGGGAACGGAAAAGAGCACCGTGATGAACAAGGCGGTCCAGAAGGCGAGCGGTGCGTGGCCGAATAACTGGCGAACCTTCCTCAGATCAAACATCGCCCCGAAGCGATTCTCGGTGGCGTAGTATGCCTGGATGAAAGGCAGATACATGGTGACGAGCAGCAATAGTCCGCCGCCCAGCAGACTGAGGAGCGCCGCGATTCCAGCGGGTAGACGCGAGGCGAGGAGCAGTATGCTCACCGGCACGATCAACCAGATGAGACCGCCTAAAAAGCCAAAGCCGCCCAGCTTGAAATAATAGCCCAACCTTAAGCTGGAGAGATAGTCCAAGACGTTCTGCTGGTTGCCGCTAAATTTATCATCTCGTCGCAGCCACTTAAAGAGGCGGATAGGAGCTGGCCAGAAGAAGTGGCGCAGTTTGCCGCCGCGTAGGCAGGCCCACAGGATGTGAGCAGCTGTCAGGGCGATAATGATGAACAGACCGATACGCCAGGCAATGGCTACCTTACTGCCGCTGGCGATGAGTTCGGCATCCTGCCACATACCGGAAACGAAACGCGCGGGCCAAAGCATCAGCCACGCACCAAAGATTATCCGGCCAAAGATGGCTGCCTTTCGGACACCAACGAAGCCATCCCGGAGACGCTTGGTCCGGGCGACGCGGCCGCTGACTTCGAGCAGGTAGCCGAGACTGAGGAAATTCAAGAAAGGCACCACAGAGCAGACCGCCAACGTGCCGATGAGGGTCAGAACCCCAAAAATCCACTCTACCACTGAGCCAATGCCGTGAATGACTCGGCCGATGAAGCCGCGCATCCGGGCAGGGAAACTCAGCGGAGGACTGCTCGGCGGTGTGGCAGGCTCCCCGAGCTCTGGCACAGTTTGCAAGATGGGTAGTTCTATCGTTCCGTTCATCAACTAGTTATGAGTATGACGTCACGTAAAAGCTCCGGTTACAGCTTATGGTTAAGTATAATACGTTCATTGGGGCAAAATGTCGCTGATAAAAGGAGATTCCTCGTAACCGGAAGGGGTGATCGTCGTCACTAGTGGTGAGATTGGAAGGTCTAGCGCCGGACAGACCTAAAGTTCTGTTTGTCATAACGACCCTATAGATGGATAATACTGGATATAAATAACGCCCGACCGCATTCATGAACGAGGTTCCACCCGCATTGCCTGTGAGAAATGACCGTCGTGGTATTTGGCCTACGGTCGTTTTCGTGGGGTTGTGTCTCTTGGTGGCGGGCAGCGTATTGATTCCACTCTGGACCAGCAAACCGGCACCTGCGCCGAAGAACTTCAATTCCGCCCAACAGCAATCGCCAGAATTCACTGCTGTGGTTGGTCAACTGGATGCCTCTATTGAGAAGGAGTGGCGGGAGGCAAAGGTTAAGCCCGCCCCCCAAGCGCCTGCATTGATGGTGGCTCGCCGTCTATCATTGGGGCTTACCGGGACATTGCCTTCTCTGGAAGAGATCAGGGCCTTGGAGGAGCAACCCCAAGAGCAGGTGATCCAGTGGTGGCTGACCCGACTGTTTGAGGACCGCCGCTATAGTGATTATCTGGCTGAACGTTTTGCCCGTGCCTATGTGGGTGTGGAGAACGGTCCCTTCTTGGTTTATCGCCGGCATCGCATGGTGGATTGGTTAAGCACGGAGATTCAAAAGAACCGGCCTTACGACGAGTTATCTCGCGAGCTGATCAATGCCAACGGTATCTGGACCACGCAGCCGGAAGTGAACTTCATTACCGTAACAGTGGATCAGAATGACAAGGACAAGGGGCCGGATGAGGTGAAGTTGGCTGGACGGGTTTCCCGTGCCTTCTTGGGCGTCCGCCTGGATTGTGTACAATGCCATGATGATTTCATGGGCGGTTCATGGGAGCAGAAGAATTTTCATGAACTGGCCGCATTCTTTGCGCCGGCGGAGATGTCACTGACGGGGGTGAGGGATAATAAAAAGAAACAGTATGAGTTTCGATACCATGGCAAAATGGATGACGAACTAGTGACGCCTCGAGTCCCTTTCAAGCCGGAGTTGCTGCCTAAAGAGGGAGCCTTGCGCGAGCGGTTGGCCAAGTGGGTGACTCATCCGGAGAACAAGGCCTTCGCCCGCACCACAGTGAATCGCATTTGGGCACTGATGTTTAATCGCCCGTTGGTAGAGCCCATTGATGACATTCCACTCGAGGGAACCTATCCGCCGGGAATGGAGATTCTGGCGAATGACTTGGTTGCGCACCATTACGATCTTCAGCGTCTCATTCGCTTGATCGCGGCCACGCGGATTTTCCAATTGGACAGCACCAATCGTGATAACGAGCATCACGTGACGGATGGACAGGAAAAGCTCTACGCATCTTTCCCCGTGACCCGACTGCGCCCGGAACAGGTGGCGGGCAGCGTCATTCAAGCTTCATCTCTGCGCACGATAGATGCCGAGGCCCACATCTTGTGGCAGGTGACCCGGTTCTTCCAGCAAGGCGATTTCGTGAAACGGTATGGGGACATTGGCGAAGACGAATTCAACCAGCGCAGTGGCACAGTGCCTCAGCGATTGTTGATGATGAATGGCAAGCTGGTGAAGGAACGGTCCGATGAAAACATCGTGATGAATGCCTCTTCGCGCATTGCCTCATTGGCTCCGGATGATGTTTCGGCGGTCGAGACCGCCTATCTTTGCGCTCTGACACGTCGCCCGACGGAGCAGGAGCGGAACTATTTTGTCGAGTTGTTGAACGGTATCAAAGGCAAGGCCCGTTTCAAGGTGATGGAAGATCTTTACTGGAGCTTGCTGAATGCCACGGAATTTTCCTGGAACCATTGAAAAAGAACGACGTCATGATTTCACCAGAGATGAACCAGGGTTGCGGGGCCGCCGATCACTTCTCCCGTCGCACGTTGCTCAAGGCAGCCGGCATGGCGGGACTCACTTGGTTGACGCCGCTTGGACAGTTGCTGGCTTTGGATGCCGAGAAAAAGAAAGGATCACCGGCGCAGTCGGTCATCGTGCTGTGGTTGCAGGGTGGGCCGAGCCAGTTGGAGACCTTTGATCCGCATCCCAATTCACCCATCGCCTATGGCACGAAGGCGATCAAGACTTCCCTGAAGGATGCTCAACTCGCAGCCGGATTGGAGCAGACAGCGGATATCCTTTTGAACATGTCGCTGGTGCGCTCGGTGGTTAGCAAAGAAGGGGATCATGAACGCGCGACGTTCAACATGAAGACGGGCTACCGCCCGAACCCGACCATTCTTTATCCCTCCATCGGAGCGATCATCAGTCACGAATTGCCGAACCAGAAGATAGAGATTCCTACGCATATCTCCATCCTGCCCGGACAATGGCCGGCGCGGGGCGGCTATTTCGGAGCGGCTTATGATGCTTTCAAGACCGGCGACCCGGCACAACCCTTGCCAGACCTGAGCTTGCGGGTGAGTGACAAGCGTCAGGAACAGCGCATGAAGAGTGTCTCCGTTGTCGACCAAGCTTTCATGCAGGGACGCCAGCCTGATTTCGACGCCAAGAAGACGCTGCACCAGCAAAGCATGCAGAACGCCATCGGCATGATGACTTCTGATCAGGTAAAGGCGTTCGATGTCTCACAAGTTCCTCTGGCCGAGCGGTTGGCTTATGGCGATACCTCATTTGGGCGTGGTTGCCTCGCGGCTGTGCGCTTGGTGGAACGCGGTGTGCGCTGCGTGGAGGTCACCTTGAACGGTTGGGATACCCACACGAACAACCATGAATCGCAAGGCGCATTGGTCAAGACGCTTGACCCGGCCCTCGCTGCTTTGATTGCAGATCTCAAACGTAGGGATTTGCTAGACCGTACAATCGTCCTTTGTGGTGGTGAATTCGGGCGCACGCCTAAGCTGAATCCTCTCGAAGGTCGTGATCACTGGCCGCATGGATTTACGGTTGCCATGACGGGTGGTGGCATCCAGACCGGACGCGTGATCGGTGCGACTGATCCCAAAGGCGAAAAGAAAGAGCCGGAGAATCCGGTGCATGTGGAAGACCTCCATGCGACCATCCTGCACGCGCTCGGCATCAATCACGAGAAGGAGATCATCACTCCTATCGGACGTCCGATCGCCTTGAGCGACGGCAAGGTCATCCGCGAATTGCTGGCCTGAGCCGCCTCACTTCGGTCGCACCAGTTCAAACCGGTCAGTGCTGTGGCAATACCAATTAGGAGAAGCCATGCGCCCGACAGTGTGTAAGAGTTCGCTTCTTATCCTGAGGCTGCCCGTATCGACCAGTTCATCCCGCACATGGATACGCTTCACCAATCCGATGATCACGCGGTTATCGCCGATCTGCAGTGTGCCCCATTCGGTGCATTCCAGACTGGCCGGGGCTTCTGCGATACGCGGAGTCTTGATGGTGAGTGAGGGTTGTGTGGTCAGTTTGGCGTTATCCAGCTCGCTGACTCCGTAGGGCAGGGAAGCCGCGCATTGGTTCATCGGCTCAGCGATGGCCTCGTCCACCAAGTTCACCACAAACTCATGAGTGAGTCGGATATTCCGGGCAGTATCCTTGGGCGTGCCGTCATCACGGTCTCCCAGCGCGAAAGCGATGATGGGCGGATTGGCACCCAGGACATTGAAGAAGCTGAAAGGGGCGGCGTTGATATTTCCCTCCGGGCTCAAGGTGGTGACCAAAGCGATTGGGCGAGGGGTAACGAGACTGGCTAGGAGCGGATAAGCGCGTTCGGCATGTTCGCCTTCGACATCGAATATCATAGACCGAATTATGCTTCAGCTTTTACCGCCTGTCATCTTCCCAAGTTGCAATGAGGCTGGATATTCATACTCTTGGCCCATGCGTTTCCTCCTTGGACTATTTTTGGCCCTGACGTTTTCTGTTCGGGCTGCAGAGAATGTTTCGGTGCTGGTTTATGGCAGCACGCCGGCTGGTGTTGCGGCTGCGATTGCTGTGGCGAAGGATAGTGAATCGGTTTTGCTGGTCGAGCCGACTCCTCGTATTGGCGGCCTGCTGACCCATGGATTGTCGCACACAGACTACCATGTGTTTGAAGGCATCACCGGCACCTATCTCGATTTTTGCAAACGCGTGGAAAACTACTACCGCAAGACCTACGGGGATAACTCGCAACAGGTGAAGGATTCTTTCCGCGGTGCGCATGGTGAGCCGAAAGTGAACTTGCTGGTTATCGAGCAGATGTTGGGTGAACAGAAGCGTATCGCGGTGAAGAAACAGTGGGTGCTTACAACGGTGAAGATGAACGGAAAACCGGGAGCGAGGGCAGTGCAGATCGCAACTTTCACTGACGCCGAAGGCAAACGGCATGAGTATCAGGCCAAGGTGTTCATTGATGCCACCTATGAGGGTGACTTGATGGCTGCTGCGAAGGTGGATTACCGGGTGGGTCGTGAGGGCAAGGATGTTTACGGCGAGCCTCTTGCCCCAGAGCAGACTGATGGCCAGCTCCAGGGATACAACTTCCGCTTCTGCATGACGCAAAACCCAACGAATCGTGTGCTCCCCAAGATGCCCAAGGGATATACCCGTGAACAATTCGTTGGGGTGTTAGATTTGTTCGCGACGAAGAAATTGAAAACAATTTTTGGCTATAATCAGGCGAACATCTATAAAGCACACATCCCGCCTCTTCCCAATGGTAAGCATGACATTAACGACCAGTCACGTGGACTGGTCCGCCTTTCCTTGCCTGGAGAGCAGCTTGGCTGGCCGGAAGGGTATGCCAAGACGCGCCAGGAAATCTATGACCATCATCTACTCTGGAATCTGGGGTTGCTCTACTTTTTCCAGAATGATGATGCCGTGCCCAAGCATCTACGGGATGAAGCTCTTTCGTGGGGCTTGTGCAAGGATGAGTTCGTGGAGACAGACAATATTCCCGGGCAAATCTATGTGCGGGAGGCACGACGCATGGTCGGGGTGCATGTTTATACTCAGAATGATACGCAGCATGCTCCGGGGGATGCGCGAGGAATCCTGCACAAGGATGCCATCGCGTTGGGTGAATACACGCATAACTGCCATGGCACCTTGCATGAGGGGTCACACTTTGGTGGCAAGCACACAGGTGAATTCTATCAGGCTACACCGCCGTATCAGATCCCCTATGGCGTGCTTTTGCCCAAAGATGTGAAGAACTTGCTAGTGCCCGGTGCGATGAGTGCATCGCATGTCGGCTTTTGCGCGTTACGACTAGAGCCTATCTGGACTTCACTGGGACAGGCTTCAGGACATGCGGCTGCGATGGCGGTGAAGTCCAAGACCGATGTG
>JAURFH010000142.1 GCA_030834415.1 Verrucomicrobiota bacterium
GGCCTTGTTTGCCGTCGAGCGAGGCTTTGTTCGCCGGGTAGCCTTGGTGGATCGCCAAGGCGGATTCGAGGGCCCGTTTGTAACCGGCAGTGGTCTTTTCCTGCGGGTTCTTCTGGTGCGTCCAGGAGCCGTAGCGGCCATAGACCGTGCCGTCGCTATTGAAGAACAGGGTGGAGAATGACAGGTCGTAATCGAACTGGAACCGGGCGAGGTCCAAGGCGTTGGCGTTGATGACGCGCACGCAGACGAACTGGCTCAACAGGGGTTTCAGTTCGGCCTCTTGCAGCACCTGGGCATCAATACCCATACAGGCCAGGCAGGGGACGCAACGCAGCACGACGAGCAGGGGTTTGCCGGTCTTTTTGGCTTCGGCGAAGCCTTTCTCGAAATCGTTGTAGATCCAGTTGGCGTCGTTCTCCATCGTCGCCTTGTCATTGCGGACCGCACCCTCGCGGTCTTTGACGGTTTCGGCAAAAGCGGTGGAAAGGGAGGCAGCGACGAGCAAAGGCAATGCAGCGTGCAGGAGTTTCATGGCGGAAGGTATGGCAGATGTCTGCTGGTTTGTAAATGAGGCTGAATAGGGTAATTAGGGCTGGAGTGCATCATTTCTGAACGGGCAGTATCCCGACGCCGTCTGAGGATTGTTTTGACTTATGAAGAACCCGATTCCATTTCTGCGTAAAATCGCCCTGATCGAGGCGGTGTCGTATCTCGTTTTGCTGGGCATTGCCATGCCTTTGAAGTATTTGGCGGACATGCCGCTAGCGGTGCGGATAGTGGGGTCGGTCCACGGTCTGTTGTTCGTGATCTTTTGTGTGGCCCTAGCGCAAACGATGTGGGTGGCGCGCTGGCCGATGGGACGCGGGGCGTTGGTGTTTGTGGCTTCACTGATTCCCGTGGCGACGTTTGTCATCGATTCGAAGATGAAGGGGTATATCGAGGAGTTTCAGCAAACACGGTCGTAAGTTGAAATCATTGCAGGCTTCTCAAGCCTTATAAGTGGGCTAGGATATGTTCATCCATGAAGCATCCACTGATTATTCTGATTCTCCTGCTGGCTTGCTCCAGCATTCAGACCACTTTTGCCGCTAAATCCAACAAGTTGGAGCGCATCGTGGTTTCGCCGGATGGGAAGGGGTTCGTCACTGCGAAGTCGAAGCAGCCATTCAAGCCGTGGGGGATGAATTACGGGAATAATCATCGGCTGATGGAGGACTTCTGGGAGGCGGAGTGGGAGACGTTCGCCGGGGATTTCCGCGAGATGAAGGCGCTGGGGGCGAATGTGGTGCGGGTGCACTTGCAGTATGGGAAGTTCATGGAATCGCCGGAGCAGCCGAATGCGAAGGCGTTCAAGCAGTATCAGCGGATGGTGAAGCTGGCGGAGGAGGTGGGCATCTATCTGGATGTGACGGGGCTGGCGTGTTACCGGCCGGCGGATGTGCCGAAGTGGTATGATGCGATGGAGGAGAAGGAGCGGTGGGCGGCGCAGGCGAAGTTCTGGAGCATCATCGCGAAGGCGGGGAAGGGGAGTCCGGCGATTTTCTGTTACGATCTTATCAACGAGTCGCTCTCACCAGCGGGTAAACGGGAGGCGGGCAAGTGGTCTTCGGGGTCGTTGTTTGGCGGGTTCGATTTCCTGCAATACATCGCGCTGGACCCGGCAG
This sequence comes from Verrucomicrobiota bacterium, assembly GCA_030834415.1. Lineage (GTDB taxonomy): Bacteria > Verrucomicrobiota > Verrucomicrobiia > Limisphaerales > JAEYXS01 > JAEYXS01. The sequence continues at coordinate 1,665 of JAURFH010000142.1, forward strand.
GGCGGAAGCGGGAGGACATCGCGGCGGCGTGGATCAAGCAGTTGACAGCGGCCATCCGCAAGGAGGACAAGGAGACGCTCATCACGGTGGGGATGTTGCCGTGGTCGCGGCAGTGGAAGTTCCTTTCGGGCTTCCTGCCGAAGACAGTGGGGCCGGAACTGGATTTCCTGTGCGTGCATATCTATCCGGACAGTAAGAAGTCGGGCGAGGAGATGGAGTGCTTGAAGCAGTTCGATATCGGCAAGCCGATCGTGATCGAGGAGACGTTTCCGCTGAGTTGCACGGTGGCGGAGTTGGAGAAGTTCCTGCTGGCTTCGCGTGAGTTGGCGTGCGGTTGGGTGGGGCACTATGACGGGGCGACGATCGAAGAGATCGATGGTTTGGAGAAGGCGGGCAAGATGACGATACCGCAATCGGTGTATCGCGAGTGGCAGAAGTTGTTCCTGCGGCTGGCTCCGGAGATGGTCGGTAAAGATTGAACTGGCAAGTGGTGGTGGCGGAGGCTGAAATGTGTGTCGCGTATGCGCAAAGAAGAGATTCAGGCGGCCTTGGCGGAGGTGCGAGCGGTGTATGCCGAATTGGCGAAACGGCCGGTGCAGCGCGAGTGCATCGCGCGAACCGATTGTTGCCAGTTCAAGTTGACCGGGCGCACACCGATGTTGACGAAGGGTGAAGCACTGCTAGCGGCGCGGACATTCAAGGCGACGGGGCGCAAGGAATTGCCTGAGCGCGCGGATGGTTCCTGTCCGCTACTCAAGCTGGAAACGGGCAAGTGCATGATCTATGCGGATCGGCCGTTTGGTTGTCGCACGCATTTCTGCGATGCCGCTGGTGGGCCGTATGCGCGGAAGGATGTGGTAGATCTGATCCGGCGCTTGGAGGCAGTGGACTTGCAGCAAGGCGGAGATGGCCCAAGGAGAATCCAAGCTGCGGTGGGCGATCTCCTTTGATCGACTGGGGGCAAGTATTTTGAAAAAGCTGTTGAAATCAGGAAATGTCGACCTACTATTTCGCCACCTCAAAGGTTTCCACCTAAGAGAAAATGGCCGGGACGTAGCGTAGCTTGGTAGCGCGTCTGAATGGGGTTCAGAAGGTCGTGAGTTCGAATCTCACCGTCCCGACCATCTCTTTGGGTGATTTTCCCCTCAAGCTGTCTGTATCGAACGAGGATTTTCCTGCACATCCGTTTTCCCCAGTAAACTCATTGCTCGTAGAGTGCCTTCAGCCGACCAGTGGCGTAGAAACGGGTAAATCACCCAACTGGCGATCAGCAATACGACAGTGGCGATGACGGCGTATAGCTCCGCTCCATGCGAATGGTAGCGCAAGAGCCAGCCGCAGCCACCGATGGTGTGACCGATGATCAGGATCACATAGGAACGCAGGGCAATCCATGCGGCGGTGTGGCAGATCAGGAACCAAGTGATGATCAACCAGCCGAGTGTGCCGGGGATAATCAACAGCGGATTGATGCGCAGGGCGATGAGGACAATAGGATTGCCGTCTGAGGCGTCGTTGTAATTCCCATTCCAGTAATCGCCCGGCTGATAATACAGCGTGGCGATGGCATCAAAGGCCGCGAGCAGAAAGGGGAGGAAAAGCAGCCGCAATGAAAGTTTTTGTGCGGCGGTCATAATGAACGATCACTCCGCGGCAGGCTTCTCGCCTTTGGCTTCCTTTTCCTTGCGCTCCAGCGTGGTGGTGACGCGCTCCTTCAGCACGCCATAATCTTCATGAGTGACCAATGAGAGGTGAGTGCGTGCTTCGGCGAACTTGCCTTGATTCATCTTGAAGCGTGCCAGATGGATTTGCACACCTTGGCGTTCGTAATCATCCCGCGCTTTGCTCAAGGCGTAATCCCATGCGGCCACTGCCTCTTCATTGCGTTGGGGCTTGATGCCGTAATAGGTCTGGGCGATATCCTGGGCGAGGATGAAGTTGTCGGGGTCGAGTTTGAGCGATTTTTGATAGAGCTCCAGTGCCTTGTCGAAGACCTGTTGCTCCTCGATGCCGTAATATTCTTTGGCGTCCTTGCGGAAGAGGTAAACCGTGGTGCCGAAATTGTGGTAATAGACCGGCTCATTCGGGTTGAGTTCGATGGCCTTGGCATAATACTCAAAGGCCTTTTTTACAGGGCTCTTGTGGCCGTAGTAGTTGGCGAGATTGTTCCACGCTGCGGGATCGGTGGGGTCCAGTTCCCGGGCTTTTTCCCATTTGGCTGCCGCTTCACTTTCTTGACCGATCTCGTTCAGGTATGAACCGAAAGCAAGCCAGCCTTTGACATGCTTCGGATTCTTCTCGAGGAATTTCTCGTAAGCGGTTTTGACTGCTTCGAGTCGCTCACGGATTTTTGCGTTAAGCGTGACGTTCGGGGCAGCCGCACCGGTCTTGGCCTCCATCGCCTGTGCATCCCGAATCCATTTGTCGATCTCCTCGGTAGTGTTCTCGTCCAGTTCGAGCAATTGCCGGTAAGCTTTTTCGGCCGGGTCATTGGCGCTGGCGACAGCTTCCACCGAAACGCCGGTGGTCTGGGTGACGAAATTGCTGACGGCCACCGGCTGATTGGTGGACATCAAGGCGCTGATTAAACCGACTAACAGTTGGCTCACGGTGCTAAGATAGCATCAAAGGGTGGTGATTCACAATGGCCAAAGCGCAGGACTACTTGAGGGGGCGAATCAGCACCCACATGGGAGTTTTACCCGTTGGATAAACCTTGAGTGGCTTTAGCGCTCCGCTACTGCGATCAATCCGATAGACTGCCAATTGGTTGGAGTTCTGCCCGGCGGCGATGAGGAAATCACCGCTGGGATCGATCTCAAATTCGCGGGGAGTTTTCTCCGTGGGCGTTGTCCCGAGGAATTTCAGTTTCCCGGTCGCTCCATCGATCGCGTAGCCGGCAAGGCTGTCGTGTCCGCGGTTGGAGGCATAAAGGAATTTTCCATCCGGGGTCACATGTATGTCTGCGGTCGTGTTCCTGCCCGTGAAATCAGCGGGCAGGGTGGGGAGGCGGTCGATGGCCTTCAGGCTGCCGTGATCGGGTGAGTATTCGTAGCTGGTCACGGTGCTGCCCTTTTCATTCACCACGAAAACCCATGGCTTGGTAGGATGAAAAGTGAAATGGCGCGGCCCGTCTTTTTCTGGCGTGCTGACAGCCGCCAGTCGAAGTGGATTCAACGATCCTTTTTTGACATCAAAATGATACTGCTGCACCTGATCACTGCCGCAGTTGGGGATATAGACAAACTTGTTGGATGGGTCCGTCATGATGGAATGCGGGTTCTTACCCGTGGCGATGACCGTGGCCGCATTGCTGTTCACTGTGAGGTCATCATTGATCGGGTAGGTCGCGGCCTGATCGCCGTTGTAAGAGGCCATGAGCAGGAATTTCCCGGTGTGATCAATCGCCAAATAGACGGGATTGTTCACCACTGGCGTGGTGGCAAGTTGCTTCAGCATGCCATCCTTGGGGTTTAACTCATAGGTGCCCACTGATTTCGTGGAGCGCAAAGCAGCGTAGAGATGCTTGCCGTCCGGATGAAGCGTGAGCGGCCCAGGTCCGTTCTCTGCGGGGTAACTTCCTTTTGCGGTCAATTCACCCGTCTCGGTATTCAGATGATAGAGGAGGATCTGGTTGTCTCCGCTGGCGGAGATGTAAACCAAAGATGTGTTGCTGGCTGCCGTGGCATTACCAGTCAGGAAATGGAATCCCAGCACGCAGGCCGCTAAAAAGCGAAACCAGTTCAATTGATACAGGGTCATGTTCCTAGTATCCCTTGAACTGGTTGGCACGGCAAGTTCTACCGCCGTCTATTGGCTGCGCGTAGAGGTCGGGACAAACCCGTGATGTTTGTCTTTGGACCAGAGGTCGATGCCCAAAACAGCATAGGCTTCCACCCGGGGAGAATCACCAGTGGTTCCCAGCAGTGGAACGATATCGAGGTGCATCCAAGACCATGGCCGCCATTGGAAACTGGGTCCGATGACAAATTTGATCTCAGGATTGCTGCGGGTGCCTACGGCGGTCTCATGGGTGAATTTCATCTCGACACCGGCACTCAGTTTTTCATCGATGAGGGTATAGCTGACGCCTTGGCTGAAGGCCCATTCTGTGGTCCGTGAACCACCGACCTCTTGCTCGTAAATGGCATTCAAGCCCCAGTGCCAGCGGGGTGTCAGTTCTTCACCGAGCAACACCTTCAGTTCGAACACATCTGGACCTTGTGTTTTATCCACGAATTTCCATTCCCCATACAAGGTGGGGTTTAGCGGGATTTTACCCCAGTCCGCTGGCGCCCAGCGCAATTCCGTGGCCACGTCGTGATGGCGCATATGGCTGTGGTCATCGGAAACCCAGTTCTCGTATAGGTCTAGCTGGGCGCGGTAGGGCAGACCCACGCTGAGTTCTTCCTGAAAAAGATGTCCTGAAGTGCCATCGCGCTTAAAGCGTCCGCGCCACCATTGCTCGAACTCAACTTCCCACGGCGCGCGCTGCAGATAGACCCGCGTGGTGGAGAAGCGCCGGTGCGTGGTCCATTCCGGCTGTTCATAAGGTCCTACGGGTGTTTCCTCGGCCAGTTGACCAGTGATTTTGACTTCCGGCAACCGCTCGGGAGCATCTGCGGATTGTGCTTTGGTTGAGGTGGTTGCGGTCAGAAACAGGGTGGCAGCCAAGCTAAAGACTGTGTAGTACGTCTTATTCATCATGTTTTGGATTAGGTCCGTTAGGCTCTAGCATGAATTAGATCAGATTTCATCATCTAATTCTATTTTTTCAGAAAACAGCTCACGAGATGGACGGACATGAGCGCATCTAGTATCCTGTGCCTCATGCAGTTGGAAGATCATGTCGGAGATGTGTTGGCCAAGGCACGCAGCTTCACGGGCACGGCGCCAGATGTCCTAGCCCAAGCGGCGGGGCTGACGTTGGCAGAATACGCCCAGATTGAGGATGCTGGCCAATGTGGCAAGACCCCGAACTATCTTGCCCTCGCCAAGATTCTCTCGGTGGATGCAGCCAAATTAGAAACGCTCGCCAAGGGCTGGCTGCCACAGCCGACGGATACTTCCACCTGGCGGGAGATTCGCCAGATCACTTCGCCCGCCCGCAGCATGAAGGTACATTGCTACTTGATCTGGGATGAGGTGACGCGCGATGCCGCCTTGTTCGATACGGGCACGGATGCCGATGCGATTTTCAAGATTCTCGATGAGGAACAGCTGATCTTGCGTTACATCTTCATCACGCATTCACACTGGGATCACGTGGAGGTGCTGGGGACGCTCCGGGAGAAATATCCGTTGGTGCGTATCCGCTCCGGCTCAAAGAAGGTGCCCGTGGAGCAACGGAACAAGCCGAACGAATGCGTGCAGCTCGGCAGTTTGCGCATCAGTCACCGCGAGACTCCCGGGCATTGCGAGGATGGCGTGACTTATATCGTCGGCAACTGGCCAGAGGATGCGCCGCATGTGGCCATCGTTGGGGATGCGATCTTCGCCGGTTCGATGGGAGGCGCACGTGAGCTTTTAGCATTGGCCCGGGAAAAGGTGCGCGAACAAATTCTTACCCTTCCTGCGGACACCCTGATCTGTCCCGGTCATGGACCTTTGACGACGGTGGCTCAGGAAAAATCGCACAATCCCTTTTTCTAAGCTCACTTCCGCCGCATGCTCATCGCGAGGCGACGGCGCAACTCCTCACGATTTGACGCATCGTAGAAATCCACCGGATTGTAATCGTCCGTCAGCACGATGCCGTGTGCTGGATTCGGCAGATCGTGCTCGTTGCTGAAGGCATACTCAGCCTCGCTCTTTTTCCAAGCGTGCACACGCTCCAGATCAGGTTCACGGACCCGCTTCAATTCATCGGCATCCGAGGCCACAAAAAAGATATTCCCACCACCCGAGTGATGGATCTTCACACTTTTGAAGACCGCCTTCAGTGTCTTATCCATCGAAGCCAATAGAAAATCTTTGCCAGCGGCGAAATCCCCGAAGCTGTTGATGACTAATACACCACCGGGCTTCAAACGGCTTTTGATTGAGGCAAACGCTTCGCGCGTCATCAAGTGGGAAGGGGAGGAATCACCGAGAAAGGCATCCAGGATCACGGCGTCATAGGTTTTGGTCGATTCGTTTAGGAATTGTCGCCCGTCCCCGATAGTGAGATTCATTTTTTCCGGTTTCAGGTCGAAATACTTTTCTCCCACCGGCACCACCGCGGGATTGATCTCCACCACATCGACCTTGCAGCCGTCTTGCACAAATTCCATCGGCACAATCCCTACGCCCAAGCCGATACACAGCACTTCATCCAGCGGCTCGCGATACAGCTGCGCCAGACCGTGAAGCATGTAGGTGAAGAGTGAGATGCTCTTCTTCGCTTCCGGATCATAGGTATTCTGCCACAAGTAATCGTTCAGGTAATAAAGATTGCCCGAAGACTTGTCGCGGATGACCTGTAACTGGCCGAAATCTGAGTTGCTACGTAGCAATTCTTCCTGTTCGTGGTAATCACGTTTTCCATCGGCATAAACACCGAACGAGCCCAAGGCAATCGCGAGCAAAACCGCAGTGGCTTGAGGTGCAATGGAGCCACCACCGCGTCCCCAAACGATGAAATACCCGGCCGCCAGTGCGATCAGCACTCCGGCAGATGCGAACATCGTCACGGAATTCGGCATCAAAGGTAGCAGCACATAACCGATGAGCACGGTGCCGCCCACGCTGCCAAATGTGCTGATGGCGGAGAGTTTTCCAGCTAAGCCACCTACGCCTTGCACAGATTGGCTCAAGGCGCGGATGAGAAACGGCCCCACCGCAGCCAGCAAGGTCAGCGGCACAAAGAACAGGAAGGCCGATGCCAGAATGGAACCGACTGGCAGGCTGAATTTCAGGCACCCATACGCCACCGTTTGCGTGGCCATGATGGTGCCGCTCAGATAGACCGCCGCTCCGAGGATGCACGCATACAGGTTCTTCAGATTCTGTGAGCGCTCCACCAGCCAGCCGCCGAACCAATAACCCGTAGCCAAAGAGAGCAGGGTGACGCCAATCTGCGCCGTCCACACGAAATGCGATGTGCCCAGATAAGGCGCAAGCATCTTTGCTCCCAAGATCTCCACGACGAGCACCACGGCCCCTGTCACCATCGCGGTGAAAAACAGGTAGCGCCTGAGACCCATGCTGATGCCTTTTGCGGGTGGCTTGGTCGTTTTCGGATTCACGCGGTTGTTCTAAGGGTTGCCGATTCCGGGCACAAGACGTGGTGTGAAGATTCTTTTTTACTTCTGCATCTCCGCCTTGGAGGGACGCGGGCGGACACGATTTGGCAGGGGCTTGCCGGTCTCGCGATCGAACTCATCGGGTGAGCGTTTCGCGGGCATCACATCCTTGGTCTCCTTGGTCCAGGCAGCCAGGGCTTCCTGATGTCGGCGCAGCTCTGAGGCAAAGCGCGGATCATTCGCGAGATTCTTCATCTCGTTGGGATCGTTCGTCAGATCGTAGAACTCCTCGGGAGCCCGGGATTTGAAGCACGTCAGCTTGTCTTCGGTGAGAAAACCTTTGTCACGTAGACGTTGCATGGCCTGATAACTGAGGCTCCGCACCCCATCAGCGGGCGGAGTATTGGGCAGGTCGGGATAATCATTCCGGATATACTTGAACCGGTCCGAGCGCACGGCACGGGCACGGTCTGCGTAGTCATGCCAGTTGTCTTCGCCATAAACATACTCACGGAACTTGGTCGTTGGCTTCTTGAGCAACGCGCTGAAGTCCTTACCTTGAATGGTTGGTCCGGGCTGGAGCCCGGCGAGCGTAAGCATCGTGGGGGCGATATCCACACTGCTCACAAGTTGATTGCATACCGTCCCGGGCTTCACGCCTTTCGGCCAGCGGATCAGCCATGGCGTCTTGATGCCGCCTTCGAACAGAGTCGTCTTGTCGCGCGGGAAAGGGCGGCCATTGTCTGAGAGGAACAGGATGAAGGTGTTATCCGCCACCCCTTGCTTCTCAAGCTCATCCAATACTTGGCCGACAAATCCGTCCAGTCGCGTGATCTCCTCATAATAGAGCGCCAGATCCTTCCGCACCTCTACGACATCCGGCAGATACGCCGGCACCCTCACTTCGTCGGGCCTGTACGGGCGTGAGGAGATGCCTTCCTCGTAATCACGATGCGGATCAAGCGACGCCAGCCACAGGAAGAACGGCTTGTCCTTTGGGCGGTCTTTCAAAGTCGGCACCCAATCGATGCAACCGCTTTGATCGCCCTTGGCTTTGATGACCTCCGCAGGCTTGCCGTCTTTGCCCGTGGGTAATTGAAACCCTGACGGATCGGCTTCCTTGATCTGGTCGAAACGATCTTTTAACGCCTCACCCAAATGCCATTTGCCCGCTGCTGCTGTCCAGTAACCTGCCTCCCGCAATTTCTCTACGAACGTCACTTGCTCCTTCGGCACCGGCCAGTGCAGTTCCTCGGCATCGGTGTTATGCGGATAACGTCCCGTGATCATGCTGGCGCGGCTGGGACTGCACGAAGCCGCCGTGACAAACCCCCTCGTGAACCGCATGCCTTCGCGCGCCAGTCGATCCAGATTCGGCGTGCGGATGGTCGGGTGCCCGTAGCAGCCCACATCATCCCAAGCGAGGTCATCTGCAATGATGAGCACCAAGTTCGGGGGCGTTGTCAGATTACTCGCTGCCTGCACCGAAGTCCCCGCCCAAACCAACACCATCAAGGCGGCCAATTTGCTACATGTCCTGATACGTTCCATCACACTCATCATGCCTTTATCTTCCTCATTTACTGTGCCGAAATCCAAGTTGCCAATGCCAGATCATCAAATCGCCGTTTCTCGATCCGCAGCGCCTTGGCATCCTTCCCGTATATCTGTTCTGTCACCGAGGTGCTGAATTGCCCGCCGGTATTGTGTAACAGCACCGGCTTGGGTGCGGCCAAAGCCACGATGCCATCAAATCCACCCAGCCGCAGCAGGTTGGGGGAGAAGAGGTCGTCAGCCAGTAACAGAGTTTCATTCAGTGAATTGAAGCTTTGTGTGTCCGCCACCAGCACGTCCGCTGCCGGTGCGGCCAGCATCGCCCACAGACCGGCGCGATCGAATCCGCAGAGCGTCACTTTTTTGCCAAGTGAACGCGCATAGGCGATGGTCGTCACTAGGTCTTGCGCACGCTCCTGTGCATCGGTGCGATTGTAGGTCGTGAAGAAGTTCGTGAAGTAATTCCGTTTCGCCGCGATATCCCGCTGATACAGGCCGCCCGTTTGGTAAAGTTCCGGCACTACTACGGTGAAGCCGCGTAGGAGCAGAGCCGCAGCCAATCCGGTCGCCCGTCCCTCCGCATCCGTTACATTGCGTGGGCCATTGGGTGTGGCCATCACCACGACCTTGCCATTGCCTTTCACATGCGGTGCGAGGACGAGCAGGGGAACTCGATCACCTTTGCCGCTGCGTCCGATCAAAATCTTCCGGCCATCGCCGATGGTGTGACCCTGTTCGCTCAAGATGTCCTTGGTGTCAGGCAGATCCAGTTGCAGACTATGCTGCCAGACTGGGAGATAAGCTTTTTGATAAGCACCGGCTTTGCCAGTCACGAGCGAGTCGAGCAACGATTCGACGAGCTTGCGCTGTGCCGCCATGAAGTTCTCATAGCTGAGCGCGCCATTGGGACGTTGTCCATCTGGCCAGACCAGCATCTCCTTGTCCGCGAGTTTCTGATACGTCTGCTCCGTGAAGGAGTTGGTGTCCGGTTTCTTCAGTAAATGCTCGCCCAGCCACGGATACACCGCCTGACGGCTCGTGAGATTGTAGTTGTGCGGGAAATCAAAGC
>JAURFH010000143.1 GCA_030834415.1 Verrucomicrobiota bacterium
ATGATCTTGCAGGCGCTGGTGTTGCTCATCCCGTTTGTGCTGGTGTTCGCTCTGCCTTTGGGATTGCTGGCGGCGGTTTTGCTAGTGTTCGGGCGGATTAGTGCGGATCAGGAGCTGACGGCTATCCGCGCGAATGGCGTCAGTCTGGTGAGTCTGGTGAGTCCGATCATCCTGCTGGGGGTGTGCCTGAGTGTGTTCTCGGCGTGGTTGAATATGGAGGTGGGTCCGCGGGCGCGGGTGGCTTACAAGCAATTGCTCATCAGCCAGGGTATGCGCGATCCGCTGGCGCTTTTGCAGGAGGGGCGGTTCATCACGGAGTTCCCGGATCACATCATTTATCTGAGTCGCAATCGCAAGGGCGTGTTGGAGGATCTGTGGGTGTATCATCTGAAGGATGACAAGGTGGATTGGCGGGTGCAGGCGGAGAAAGGGAAGCTGGTGGTGGATAACGAGAAGCGCGAGGTGTACTTCGAGCTGCAGCACTGGCAGGGCATCGCCTACAAACCGGGACAGGAACAAGCCCCGGATGCGGCCTCCATCACGAATACGACGAGCGGCTCCATCACGAATGAGGTCAATGACAGCAATCTCGCGGCGCATCCGCTGGAAGCGCCGGACATGCTCAAAGATATCGCCAACTGGCGGCCCATCACGGGGGCGGAAGGGGTGACGGAACCGATCAAGCTGGATGCCCTGATGAAACGGGCGCGCAAGCCGGGCCTGGGCGAGATGACCTTTGGCGAGTTGTTGGAGGAGCGGCGGTTTTTGGAGAATGCCGGGTTCAATCCTTCGCCGGTGCAGTTTCATATGAACCGGCAGATCTCGTTTTCATTCGCGTGTCTGGGGTTTGTGCTGGTGGGGATTCCGCTGGGTATCCGGGCGCATCGACGGGAGACGACGGTGGGTATCTTTTTCGCGGTCATCCTGATGGTGTTGTATTACAGTTTCATCGTCATGGCGCAGGCAGTGGAGACGCAACCGCTCTACTTGCCGCATCTCATCGTCTGGATCCCGACGTTCCTGTTCCAGGGCTTGGGCACCTGGCTGCTCTGGCGAGCGAACCGTCAGTGATCTGATAAATTTTTATGGCCATCAAAAAAGCATCACCCATCCGTCTGGGCGTGATCGGACTCACGCACGATCATATCTGGGATAACCTGAAAGACTTGAAGGGCAACCGCGATGCCGTGCTCGTCGCGGTGGTCGATGAGAACGAGCCTTTGCGGGAACGCGCGGTGCAGGAATACGGCTGTGCCGCCTATGAGGACATGGAAAGTCTGCTCGGCGATGAGAAGCTGGATGCGGTGCTGGTGTATGGCGATAATGCCGGGGGCGAGATCGCGACGATCCTGGCGGCGGATGCCGGGCTGCATGTGCTGATCGAGAAGCCGATGGCGGCGACTTTGTCCGGCGCGGATGAGATGATCGCGGCGGCGCGGAACAACCAGACGCGGGTGATGGTGAACTGGCCGTTCGCGTGGTGGCCGCAATTGCAGCAGGCGAGCAAATTGGTGGCGCAGGGGACTATCGGGCGGGTGTGGCAGACGAAGTATCGCGCGGCGCATTGTGGGCCACGGGAGATGGGAGCCTCGCCGTTCTTCTGCGAATGGCTTTACGATGCGGAGCTGAATGGTGCCGGAGCACTCATCGACTATTGCTGCTATGGCGCGGCGCTCTCGCGGTGGTTCCTCGGCATGCCGAGCCGCGTGACGGCGATGAGCGGGCGCTTGTGCAAGGAGGACATCACGCAGGAGGACAATGCCGTGTTGTTGATGCAATATCCGGATGCGCTCTCCACGGCGGAGGCATCTTGGACGCAGGTCGGTTATATGACTTCCTACGTGGTGGTGATCTACGGAACGAAGGGGACCATCATGGTGGAGCCGGGTGCGGAAGGCCGGCTCTTGCTCGCCACGGAGAAGGAACCCAATGGCAAGGCTGTGAAGGTGGCGAATCCCCCGAAGCACTTGCGGAATGCCACGGCGCATTTCGTGCATTGCCTGAAGACGGGCGAAGAATTTCATCCGCTCTGCCAGGACCGGCTGGCGCGGGATGCACAGGAGATATTGGAAGCGGGATTGATTGCGGCGGATGAGGGTGGCGCGGTGTCGCTGCCGCTGGGGATGGATTGAGTTTTATGAGTGAACAACCGCTGAAATTATTGATCTTGGGAGCGCATCCGGATGATGCGGAGTTTCGCGCGGGCGGATTGGCGTGCGTGTATCGCGCGTTGGGGCACACGGTGAAGATGGTGTCGGTGACAGATGGCGGCTCGGGACATCACGCGATGGAACGAGAGGCATTGATTGCGCGGCGGAGGAAAGAAGCGGCGGCCGCGGCGAAGGTCATCGGGGCGGAGCATGAGGTGTGGGAGTTTCAAGACGGTTTTCTGCAACCTACGCTCGAATTGCGCGAGCGGATCATCCGCGAGATACGCACGTTCGCACCGGACTTGGTGCTGACGCATCGTCCGGATGATTATCACCCGGATCATCGGGCGGTCGGTCATGCGGTGCGTGATGCTTCGTATCTGGTCACGGTGCCGCTGGTGGTGCCGGATGTGCCGGCATTGCGGCGCGATCCAGTGGTGGCATACCTGTATGACCATTTCACGAAGCCGTACCCGTTTCAGGTGGATGCGGTGGTGGATGTGACACCGCATCTGGAACGGATCCTCGGGATGCTTGCGGCGCATGAATCGCAGCTCTTCGAGTGGCTGCCGTATAATCGGCGTGAGACGGATTCTGTGCCAAACGATCCCGGTGTGCGGGCCAAAGTGGTTCATGATTTCTACCATGACCGGGCGCATCATCTAGCGCAGACGTATCGCGCTCAGTTGATTGCGAAATTTGGTGAGGCGGCGAGCGGGAAAGTTGAGTGGGTGGAGGTCTTCGAGATCAGCGAGTATGCCTCAGCGCTGAGCCCGATGATGCGGGAGCGGTTATTTCCCTAATTCGCCAGGGCGCGAAATAAAATGAAAGTTACCCGGCGTGCCAGCCCAGTGAAAATCGTCACCGTGGTTCGGTGAATACTTATCCTTGGTACCGTGCGTGCAAGAAGCCGGGAGTGACTTCTCGGCATTGGTAGCCGAGTGGTTTCAGGATGTCGGCACAGCGTTCGTAGGTGCGTTTCCCTTCGCGGATATGATAGGCTTGGACGAGGAGTTCAGGATGGAAACGTTCCAAGGTTTTTAACGCGCCCTCCAGGGCCTCGATCTCAGCGCCTTCGATATCCATCTTGATCAGATCGAGGGCTTCCAGTGGGTGCTTTTCTGTCCAGCGATCCAAGGCCACCACTTCCACGGATTCCTCGAACGGCATCTTACCTTGCAATTCGGAGACACTCTCGATCGAACTCATGGCCCCGTGAGTGCGAAAGGCTAGGCGGTCATTCTTGTTCCATAAACCCGCGCCTTGGACCTGTACTCGACTGGTGAGGCCCGCTTTCTGCAAGTTGCGTTCCAATACGATGCGTTGGCGTAAGGAAGGTTCAAAGGCATGCAGCTGTGCTTCGGGAAAGAGCAGTCCAGCGGTGATGGAGAACATGCCGATGGCTGCGCCGGCATCGATGACCGAGCGGAAGCCGGTGTGTCCATCCAAGGCTTGAAAGTACGGTCCGATCTCGGCCTCGAAAACAGGTTGGGAGATATCGTTCCACCAGATCGAGCGGACGACCGAGAACCGATGCCCGGCGAAAGTCAGTTCGCTTTCGCGTGGAGTCACCCGTGCTTCAATCCGCCGGATGGTTTGTTTGAGGGTCTCGAGCATTTGTCTTGGATCAGAGTGTCAGGAGGCGGCGGGATTGTAAGCCGTTTTTCACAGCAGCAAATTGATGCTGGTGAGGGCGTGTGTGCAAATGACGGCTTCGATATTCATGGAAACAAGTCTTGCGCGAGAACGCCTAATGGATAAAGCCCGCAGCGCTGGCTGCCAAGTGGAAAGGGGTGGGAACATAAGCCGGAAAACGGTACGGGAAGAAGCGGGTTGATTCAGGGGCGTGAGGAACTAGACTGGGTGGCATGCAGACCCCGTTACGTTTTACTCGTTGGCTGGTGCTTGTGTTGGGCTTGGTGATGGTTGGTGCGCTGGAGGTTTCAGCGGCGGCCAAGTTACCGAACTTCGTCGTCATCTTCGCGGATGATTTGGGTTATGGTGATCTGGGGTGCTATGGGCATCCCACCATCCGTACGCCGAATCTGGACCGGATGGCGGCGGAGGGGATGCGCTTCACGGACTTTTATGCTTCGGCACCAGTATGCACACCGAGCCGGGCGGGGTTGTTGACAGGACGCCTCGCGGTAAGGAGCGGCATGGCGAGTTCGAAACGGCGCGTGCTGTTCCCGGAGTCCAAGGGCGGCCTGCCCGCGAACGAGATCACCACCGCAACGGCGCTGAAGGCGAAGGGCTATGCGACGGCGGCGGTGGGTAAATGGCATCTCGGGGTGGTGCCGGGAACATTGCCGACGAGTCACGGGTTCGATTCTTATTTCGGCATCCCGTACAGCAATGACATGAACCGGGATAACACCAAGGGGCCGAAGGGGCGCGAGGCATTTTGGGAGCCGAAGACGGAGTATTGGAACAATCCGTTGATGCGGAATGAAGAGATCATCGAGCGTCCGGCGGATCAGAACACGCTCACGAAACGTTACACCCAAGAGTCGGTGAGCATCATCAAGGCGAACAAGGACAAGCCGTTCTTCCTCTATCTCGCGCACAACTTGCCGCACGTGCCGTTGTTCGTGGGTAAGGAGTATCGCGGGACGAGTCGCCGGGGTCTCTATGGTGATGTGGTGGAGGAGATCGATTGGTCTGTGGGGCAAATTCTGGAGACGCTCCGCAAAGAAAAACTGGCGGACAACACGTTGGTATTTTTCACGAGCGACAATGGACCTTGGCTCATCTTCAACGATCATGGCGGTTCGGCCGGTTTGTTGAAGGAGGGCAAGGGGAGCACTTGGGATGGTGGTCAGCGGGTGCCGGGTATCGCTTGGTGGCCGGGCAAGGTGCGTGCTGGTGTCGTGGAAGGCAGCATCGCGAGCACATTGGATCTGTTCCCGACGTTCATGAAGCTCGCCGGGGTGGCGATGCCGAAGGACCGTGAATATGATGGCGTGGATATGGGGCCGCTCCTGTTCGGCAAGGGCAAGGGGAATCGTGATTTCTTCCCGTATTATCGCGATGTGGAGGTGTATGCCGCGCGGTTGGGCCAGTATAAGGCGCATTTTGCCACCAAGTCGGCTTACGGCAAGGACCCGGTGGTGCGTCCGGAAATTCCGGAACTGTATGACATGGGGGTGGACCCGGGTGAGCAATTCAACATCGCCAAACAACACCCCGATGTGATCGAGAAGATCCGCGAGCTGGTGAAGCAACATGAAGCGAGCATCAAGCCGGTGGAGAATCAGCTCGAGAAGCAGTAAGGTTGATTGAAAGAGTCGGCCGGGTTAGGCGTCCAATACTGATAACGATATGATGAATCATTCGATGACCAAAGTTTTCCTCCGTGTGTTTGCGCTTTGTGCGGCGCTGAGTTTGCTGGCCCTGCCAGCGATGGCGCAGGAAAAGGCGGCGAAAGAACCCGAGTGGCAATCGCTCTTCGATGGGAAAACCTTGAAGGGGTGGAAGCAGGCGGATTTCGCGGGCGGCGGAGTGGTGGAGGTGGACAAGGGCACTCTGCATGTGGGTATGGGCGAGAGCCTGAGCGGGTTGACCTTCACGAACAAGGTGCCGGAGACGAACTTCGAAGTAGAGGTGGAAGGGAAGAAAATCCAAGGGTCGGATTTCTTTTGCGCGCTGACGTTCCCGGTGGGCAAGGAGCATTGCACTTTTGTGATGGGTGGCTGGGGTGGGGCCGTAGTGGGCATCTCCAGTCTGGATCAGATGGACGCCTCAGAGAATGAGACGACCAAGTACATGAAGTTCGAGAAAGACCACTGGTATAAGATCCGCGTGCGGGTGACGACGAAGAAGATCGAGGCATGGATCGATGAGGAGAAACTTGCGGACGTGGAACTCGAGGGCAAGAAAGTCAGCATGCGCCCCGGGGATATCGAACAGAATGTGCCGTTCGGTATCGCGACGTATCAGACGGAGTCGGCCTTCAAGAGCATCAAGATTCGCACGCTGGCGAAATAGCGGGAACCAGACGGGGACAATTACTTCTTTTTCGCGCCCCATTCATTGAGGGCGCGTTCATTCGTTGAAGGGATGGCGGCAGCGCCCAGTTGCTCCAGGGCTTCCCCGACCAGATAAAGCGAACCAGTGATGAGGCGAAAGGGGCGGTCGGATGAGGCGGCCAGAGCTTGTGCAAGGCTGTCGTGGAGGCGGATCAGTAAGCAGGGGTTCGCCATTTGACAAACCGCAGCAAGTTCAACCGGCGCAATGGTGCGCTGACTGGCGACCGGGACGAGGTGGATCTCCGCGACCAAGGGCGCGATCAGTTCGCACATCGCGCGCCAGTCTTTATCGGCCAGCGCGCCCATCAGGAGGACGGGTTTTTCACCGGTGAAATCTTGCTGCAACGATTCACGCAATAAAGTCATGCCATCGGCATTGTGCGCGCCATCGATGAGGATGCGTTGGCCGCTGGCGAGAGTCACGAGTTGCAGACGCCCCGGCCAATGCACGGAGGCGAAACCTTGAGTAAGGGCATCGTCCGAGACCGGAAGTTGAAGACGCATTTCCTGAACGACGGCGAGGGCCAGCGCGGCATTCTCCTGCTGGTGTCTTCCGCGAAGGGAAAGCTGATAAGGAAAGGCGGCGGTGTCGGCAGCGTTGACGATCCGCAGCGGAGCATGCTTATCGGCGGTAACCGTTTGTATGACTTCCAATGCTTCGGGGGAATCCACCGCTGTGATGACTGGAATACTGAGCTTGATGATGCCAGCTTTTTCAGCGGCGATTTTGGCGAGCGTGTCACCGAGCCATTGCGTGTGGTCCAATGCGATGTTCGTGATGACGCTGGCGATCGGGGTAACGATGTTCGTGGCATCAAGACGTCCGCCAAGCCCGGTTTCCCAGATGACGAGATTACACTTCTGTTCGGTGAAATAGAGCAGAGCCAGCACAGTAACGAACTCGAACAAAGTTGGGTGATGGTCGGTGGGCAGTTCCTTGAGCTTCGCCTGCATGTGCGTGACGAGGCGCACGAGTTCCGCTTCCGGGATCATCTGGCGATTGATCTGGATGCGCTCGCCGAAGGCGACGAGATGCGGCGACGTATAAAGTCCCACGCGCAATCCGGCGTGTCGGTAAATGCTCTCGAGCATGGCGCAGACAGAGCCTTTGCCATTTGTGCCCGCGACATGGATGAAGCGGAGTTGCTTGTCAGGAGAGCCGCAAAGATCAGCCAATGCACGAGTGCTCTCCAAGCCGAGCTTCGTGCCGAACCATTGGAGGCCGTAGAGATACTCGATGGCTTCGGCGTAGGTCACGGCAGCATATCCGTCCGCAAATCCTGACCGGTTATCTCATGGTCAGGTTCGGCGTCAGTGGTCGTTCAAAGCGGTTTGTGGTGCATGTGTTCATGCACGGCGGCGATGAAGCCTTGGAACAGCGGGTGCGGCATGTTCGGCTTGCTCTGAAATTCCGGATGGAACTGGCTCGCCACGTAGAACGGGTGATTCTTCAGTTCGATGACTTCCACGAGCTTGCCGTCCGGCGAGGTGCCGCTGAACACAAAACCCTTTTCCTCGTAGCTCTGACGGTAGGTGTTGTTGAATTCGTAACGGTGACGATGCCGTTCCATCACCACAGGGGCACCATAAAGCGTTGCCGCTTTGGTGCCTTCGCCCAAGTGGCAGGGCTGGGAGCCGAGGCGCATGGTGCCGCCCTTTTTGGTGACCTTCTTCTGGTCGTCGAGGAGGCAGATGACCGGGTTGGTCGTGGTCGGGTCGAACTCGACGGAATGGGCGCCGGCATGACCCAGCACGTTGCGGGCGAATTCAATGCACGCGATCTGCATGCCGAGGCACAGGCCGAGGTAGGGGAGATTGTTCTCGCGGGCGTATCGGGCCGCCATGATCTTGCCTTCGATACCGCGCTCGCCGAAGCCGCCGGGTACCAGCACGCCACCGAGACCTTTCAAAATCTTTTCCGCGCCGAATTTCTCGATATCCTCGGCATCCACCTTCTCGATCTCCACGCCGCAATCATTGGCCACGCCGCCGTGGATGACGGCTTCGTAGACGGATTTGTAAGCGTCGTTCAGCTCGATGTATTTGCCCACCACGCCGATCCGCACGCGATGCTGCGGCGCGATGAGCTTGCGGATGATGTCCTGCCAGTGGGTCATGTTGGCCTGCGGCACATCGAATTGCAGTTGGCGGCAGACCAGGTCATCCAAGCGCTCGCGTTGGAGCATCAACGGCACTTCATAGATGGAGTGGTCCACGTCCTTCTCCTCGATGACGGCTTCGTAAGGGACGTTGCAGAACAGGGAAATCTTCTGGCGTAGTTCCTTGTCGAGCGGCTTCTCGCAGCGGCAGACGAGGATGTGCGGCGCGATACCGATCTCGCGCAGCTTGGCGACGGATTGCTGGGTGGGCTTGGTCTTCAGTTCACCGGCGGCCTTGATGAAGGGCACGTAGGTCACGTGCAGGAACAGGGCATTGTTGTAGCCTACTTCCAAGGCGAATTCGCGGATGGCTTCCAAGAAGGGCAGGCCTTCGATATCGCCAGTGGTGCCGCCGATCTCGGTGATCACCACATCGGCATTGGATTGTTCGGCGATCTGGGTGATACGGAGCTGGATCTCATCAGTGACGTGGGGGATGACCTGCACGGTCTTGCCGAGGTAATCGCCATTGCGCTCCTTTTCCAAGACGCGGGCATAGACCTGACCGCTGGTCAGGTTATTCATGCGCGTGAGCTTGGTATTGGTGAAGCGCTCGTAGTGGCCCAAGTCGAGGTCGGTCTCGGCGCCATCATCCAGCACATAGACCTCGCCGTGTTGATAGGGGCTCATGGTGCCGGGGTCGAGATTCAGGTAGGGGTCGAACTTTTGGAGGGCGACCTTGATCCCGCGGTTTTCCAGGAGAGTGCCGAGCGCAGCGGCAGTCAGACCTTTGCCCAGAGAGCTTACCACACCGCCGGTGACGAAAATATATTTCATGGTCCTAAAATGCTAAGGACGGCCGTTACGCCGTCCTTTGTTACGGGGCATTTAACCGAACCTTTGACCGGCTGTAAAGTGGGGTGACAAAGAACATTTGTCCTCTGAGAGGCTTCTGGCTGGAAAGGGCCACTTCTGGGGCTCTTTATGGATTTGCCATTAGCTCGGATTGGCAGGGTATGAGGGGGGCTAATCGGGGTGCTTGCCCACGGAGTGGCAGGTATGTGGAATCAAAAAATGCTTTCGTGCTTTTCTGTGGGCTAAAACCGTTGACGCTATTGGTGCCGTCCCCTAGATTGACCGCGCATTTTGCATAAAAACCACCCGAAAACATTGAATTTTTGACCCATGAGCAACCCTACGGCAGTGTCAAAAGGACTAGAAGGTATCGTAGCGGCGAAGACCCGCTTGAGTGATGTGCGGGGCGATGTTGGTCAGCTAATCTACTGCGGCTATGACATCAATGAACTCGCGGGCAAAGTGAGCTACGAAGAAGTAGTTCACCTGTTGCACCACGGTTCCTTGCCCACGCAAAAAGAGCTGGCCGAAATGAAGGCCACCCTGGCCGGTTTCCGTGAATTGCCCAAGGGCATCATCGATATCATCCAGAAATTGCCCAAGGATACCCCGCCGATGCATGTCATCCGCACGGGGGTTTCGGCATTGGGTTGTTTTGATACGGCGGCGGAAGATGATTCCATGCATGCCCAGCGGCGCAAGGCCCTCCGCCTGATCGCCCAGATCCCGGTCATCACGGCTTATTTCCATCGCTATCGCCAGAACCTGCCCTTGGTGCATCCCGATGCGTCTTTGGGTGAAGCGGCCAATTTCCTCTACATGATGGACGGCGAGAAGCCCTCCGCGGAGAAGGAAAGCACGATGGACATGTGCTACGTGTTGCATGCCGACCACGGTATGAACGCCTCCACGTTCAGTGCCCGCGTGACGATTGCTACTTTAAGCGACATCTACTCGGCCATCACCTCGGCCATCGGCACCTTGAAGGGACCTCTCCATGGCGGTGCCAACGAAGGGGTCATCAAGATGTTGCAGGAGATCGGCTCATTGGAGAACGTGGATCCGTTCGTGGAAGACTGCCTGGCCCAGAAGAAGAAAATCATGGGTATCGGTCACCGCGTTTACAAGGTGCTCGATCCGCGCGCGCCGCATCTCAAGCGCATGGCGCAGATCCTCAGTTCCAAGCTGGGTGAACCAAAATGGATCCAGATGTCTGAGCGCATCGCCGCCCTGATGCTGGAACGTAAGAGCCTGCACGCCAATGTGGATTTCTATTCCGCCACGGTCTATTACTCCTTGAACATCCCGACGGACCTGTTCACGCCGATTTTCGCCATCGCCCGCACCTCGGGTTGGACGGCGCACATCTTGGAGCAGTTAGCCGATAACCGATTGATTCGCCCGCAAAGCGAATATACCGGCCCGGTCGGTCTGACCGTGGTTCCGCTAGACCAACGGTGATCAAAATCAAATCTCAAAGGGCGGACGCAAGTCCGCCCTTTCGCACGCTTACTTCAGTTAAAAATTTAAAAAGATGAATATTCACGAATATCAAGCCAAGCAATTGCTGGCCCAGTACGGCGTGGCCGTACCACAGGGACAGCCTTGTAAGACCGTGGCCGAGGCGAAAGCCGCTGCGGAACAACTCTTTAACGGGGGCCACAAGCTTGCCGTCATCAAATCCCAGATCCATGCTGGTGGTCGCGGCAAGGGCACCTTCAAGCACGGCTTCAAGGGCGGCGTCAAACTCGTCAAATCGATCGATGAGGCCGTCAATGTGGCGGAAAACATGCTCGGCAAGGTATTGGTGACCAAGCAGACCGGTGAAGAAGGTCGCGAAGTCAGCACCATCTTGGTGGCCAGCGCGGAGACGATCAAAAAGGAGTTCTATCTGGCGGTGCTGCTGGACAGGAACAATTCCCGTCCGCTCATCATGGCGAGCACCGAAGGTGGCGTGGAGATCGAAGAAGTGGCCGAGAAGACGCCGGAGAAGATCCTCAAGGAATGGATTGATCCCGCCGTTGGTATCCAGCCGTATCAGGCGCGCAAAATCGCCACGGGCTTGGGCTTGAAGGGCGAAGTCTTCGGTGGCGCGGTGAAGCTCATCATGGCCGTCTACAAGACCTGGTGGGAATGCGATGCGTCGCTGGTGGAGATCAACCCGCTGTGCATCGTCGAGACCCCCTCGGGAGGGGAGGCGATGGTGGCGGTCGACGCCAAGATCGGCCTCGATGACAACGCCCTGTACCGGCACAAGGAGAT
>JAURFH010000144.1 GCA_030834415.1 Verrucomicrobiota bacterium
CCTGTCATCGTTTCGGCAATGAAGGCGGCATGACTGGCCCTGATCTCACGGGTGCTGGTGGTCGCTACAATACGCATGATTTCCTCGAGCAGGTGCTTGACCCGAGCAAGGAGATCAATGAGCAATTCGTGCCCGTGGTGCTGACCAAGGCGGATGGCGACACGATCTCTGGCATCATTGTGAATCTCAATGGTGATACCGTGCAGGTTAACACCGACCTCACAGACCCGAACCAACGGGTGGGCGTAGATCGCAAGCAGGTCGTGAAGATGGAGCACTCGAAGGTGTCACCGATGCCTGAAGGCCTCCTGAACATGCTCAAGGAAGACGAGATCTTGGATCTTGCCGCCTACGTGTTGAGCGGAGGCGATCCCAAGAACAAGATGTTCAAGTAAACGTTCGCGGAATCACGACGCTCTGGTGAGATCAGGGCGTCGTGATTTTCAAACCCGTGATGCTGCCTTTGAACGGAGCGGCCTTCCCATAAGCGGCGACCGGTTTGACATTATCATGTCCTATGCAGAAATCCTCCGCTGGCTGACGAGGGATGAGTTTAACTCCACTGATTGTGATGGCTGGTTGGTCGTTGATCTTGAGAGACATCACACCATCAGCCGATAACGCCGCTGTGATTTGAGCACTGCCGGTGAATTTCTCGGGCATAACTAACTCAGAGAATGCCTCGGCGCCGCCGGACCGGGTGAGAAAGGAAAGATGACCTCCTTTGAGGTAAACCGCATATCCAGCTGTGAGTCCACCGTGGGCTAGTAAGATTGTGTCCTGTTGCTTGGTTTCAACGGAGCAAGTGATGGTGAAAGGCTTGCCATTGATTTGTGGTGCGCTGGCTGAATCCAATTCATCACCGGGTTTAATGTTCTCCAAACTGACAGGCTTGCTTTTACCTGCCTTTTTCTTGGTGTTCTGGGTGTCATCGGAAGGATACAGCATCACGGGATTCTCAACTTGACCAGCAGGACGACGAGCAGATGGATCCTTGCCGCCGATCTCCCCACTCATGCGGTTGGCCAACGCTTGCAGCTTGGCCACGATATCGGGGTGCTTTTCAGCCAGATTGGTTTTCTCATCTATTTCTTTATCAAGATTGTAGAGGCGCGGATTCACTTTGGTATCGGCGGCGGTGCCTTTGCCCATGGATTCCGGTTGGGAGGCGATAGCGAGTTTCCACGGGCCTTGGCGAACTGCCTGAAGGTTGTAGCCAGCGAAGTAGTAATGAGCCTCCCGAGGGGATTCCTTTGACTGGCCCAACAGAAGTTTTGAGATATCGCGGCCGTCGATCACTGGCTCTGCTGGCACTTTGCCGCCCGCCAGTGTTATGCAGGTAGGCAGCAAGTCGATAGTGCCAGATACCGCGTCACATACACTGCCTGCCTTAATCTTGCCTGGCCACCATGCCAGAGTCGGCTCACGCATGCCGCCTTCCCAGGTGCTGCCTTTGCCTCCGCGAAGCGGCCCGGCACTGCCACCGTCTTTGCCTTTGATGAGCCAAGGGCCGTTATCGCTGGTGAACAGCACCAAGGTGTTCTGCTCGATCTTCAGCTCACGCAAAGTTTCCATTACCCGGCCAACGCTCCAATCGACTTCCTCGACCCAGTCGCCAAAACGTCCGTTGGCTGACTTGCCGGCAAAAGCTTCGCCCGGGTGGATCGGGGTGTGAACTGCGGTGTGAGGGAAGTAGAGGAAGAAGGGTTTGTCTTTGGCGGATTGGATGAAACTGACCGCTTCCTCTGTATAGCGCACCACCACACGGCTTTGCTCCTCATCCGTCATCAACTCCAACACTTTCTCATCACGCAAGAGCGGCACCACCCGTTTGCCGTCGGACTTCTGCGGTTTGAGCATGTCATTCGAGTAGGGAATACCGAAGTAGTGATCAAAGCCCTGCCGGGTCGGCAGAAATTCAGGCTGATCGCCCAAGTGCCATTTGCCGACACATTGTGTGGCGTAACCGAGCTCCTTCAAACGCTCGGCGATGGTGTGCTCCTTGGGATTCAGACCATTTGCCTGACCGGGGAAATAAACGCCCGGCACTGATATCCGCGCCCCATAGCAACCCGTCAATAATTGTGCCCGGGAAACAGAACACACCGGAGCGGCATAGAAGCTAGTTAGCATCATGCCTTCACGGGCCATCTTATCGAGATTCGGTGTCTTTTGTTTGGTGGCTCCGAAGGGACCGATATCGCCATAACCCATGTCATCGATGAAGATGATCACGATGTTAGGTCGCGACTCAGCGGCGAACCCCGAATGCAACAGGACGAGGGCTGAAAGCAGGGCGAGGATAGATTTCATTTAAGAGCCTTGTTTAAGGCATGATTGGTTTCGTTGGTTTATGGTTGTCTTTTTCGACGGGGTAAACGGCGTGGTGCTTGTCCAGCGCCATCATGAGCCCTTGCATCAAGCGACGGAGTTGGGCTGGTTCCTTGTCGGCCAGATTGTCCTGTTCGAAGGGGTCCTTGGCCAGATTGTATAACTGATAGTGGGAACCATCAGAGACCTTGGTCGGGAAGTAGTGGTAGATGACCTTCCAGTCGCCATCACGCCAAGTGGTGAAATAATCCGTGCGATGCGGCGAGTGCGGGTAGTGCATGAGGAATTGTTCCTTGCGGCTCGTGTCTGCTTTGCCGGTGAGCAAGGTGTCGAGCCGTGATCCGTCTACGACATGATTCTTTGGTGCCTTTTGACCGGTCAAAGCGAGCAGGGTGGGGAACATGTCATAGATGGCAGCTTGCTGGGGCTGGATGGCGCCGACGGCGATGGGTAAACGTTTCTGAAAGGGATTGTTTTTATCGACCTTGGCCCAAGCGGCGATGAAGGGTACGCGCATGCCGCCTTCAAAATGGGAGCCCTTCTTGCCCCGAAGCGGCGCAGCGCAAGCCACCGCATGCTGATCGCCCAAGGGGGCGTCAGAACCATTATCTCCCAGGAAGAAGATGAGCGTGTTCTCCGCGATGCCTTTTTTCTCGAGATGATCGAGCACATCTCCGAGCGATTTGTCCATGCCTTCAATCAGGGTCGCGAAAGCCTGGGCTTGGGCAGACTTGCCAGAATCCTTGTAATGCGGAGCGAAGCGTGGATCGGAATTGAACGGTGCATGCACGGCATAGTGTGCGAAATAGAGATAGAACGGTTTTCCATCTTTTACAGCGTCATCTGCACGGGACATCGCCTCGATGGTCAGGGCATCCGTCAGAAAGGTGTCGGTCCCGTGATACTTCTCCAGACCCGGCACAGCTGAGGAAGCGCGTTTCTGATTTAGTGCACCATAATTATCTTTCCCATAATAGCTGCCGGGGGAACCAAAGGATGCTCCGGAGACATTGATGTCAAAGCCCAGATTAGCCGGATCGGCACCCTCATCTGCGCGTGGTGCGAAATGGCCTTTACCAACATGGATTGTGCGATAACCCGCCTCGCGCAGCAGTCCCGGCAGGGTGACATCGCCTTTCTTCAATCCATGCCAGTTCCAGTCGGGCGGGCCTTGTGGTCCGCCGTTGTCCTTGTCGGGGTTGATCCAGTTGGTCGTCCGATGACGGGCGGCATTCTGGCCGGTCATGATGGAGATGCGGGTGGGTGAGCAGACACTCATCGCGCAAAAGTTGTTGAAGCGTATGCCGCGCGCGGCCAGTCGCTCCATGCCGGGCGTGCGGTAATAGTCGTTGAGCGGATAGCGTTTTGGATTGCCAGCGGCATCGGTCAGGAAAGGCAGGGAGGTGTCCATTACGCCCATGTCATCCACCAGAAAAATGATGATATTCGGTTGTGCGGGTTGCTTGGCCTTGTCAGCCGCGTGGATTGTGTTGTCGGCAAACAACAGCGATAGGACGGCAAGAAAGAAGCAGGAGGCACTGTGCCAAAGGGATTTCATGACATTGACCATAACTAAAAGCGGCCGCGAAGCCTACTATGAAAATCGCCTTCAATCACGATTGATTAGATACTTGAGGATTGGTGAGCAGTTTGACATGAAAGATTGTTCTTTCCGACTTACCAAGAAGGTTTAATCATCTATCCATCGCCCGCGTGTATCCGAGTCGCCGACTCTGCCGGGTGCAATCTTTTCATATATAAGACTATGTCTGCATTAACTCGCCGGGATTTCACGAAGATAACGCTGGCTGCATTGCCTGCGATTGGCATGGGCTCGATGCTGGGGCAGTTGCAAGCCGCCAGCTCGGATAAGCCGAACTCCATGGTGGCGGGCGTCCAGCTTGGTCTGAACGTGCCCTACAGTTTCGGCAGCCCGCTCATGAGCGGTGAGGATGTGCTCAAGAACTGTCTGCAGCTCGGTGTCAGCGGCCTGGAATTACGCACGCAGCCGGTCGAGGCATACATGGGTATTCCTCTGGAATTGATCAGTCCGAAAAACAAGGTGGCTAAAGGCTCGGCGGCCTCGACCGCAGAAGAGCGTCGCAACTGGCGCAAGAACGCACCGATGGAGAAGGTGAAAGACTTCCGCAAGATGTATGAAGATGCGGGCGTGCTCATCGAGATCGTCAAGGTGGACGGGCTCTTTGCGATGAGCGATGAAGAGTTGGACTACGCCTTCACCCTAGCTAAATCTCTTGGCGGCCGGGCTATCTCCACGGAGATATCGCACAAGGATGAAGAGCTGGAGCGCGTTGGGAAATTTGCAGACAAGCACAAATTCTGGGTGGGTTATCACGGCCATGCGACGACCAAGCCGGAGCATTGGGAACACGCGTTTTCCTTGGCCAAATACAATGCGGCGAATGTGGATCTCGGTCATTTCGTGGCGGGTAACAATGGTTCGCCCGTGGAGTTCATCAAGAAGCATCACAAGCGGATCACGCATGTACATCTCAAGGATCGGAAGGTGAACAACGGGCCGAACACGCCTTTTGGAGAAGGGGATACCCCGCTCGTGGAGGTGCTGCGTCTCATCCGGGACAACAAGTGGAAGATCCAGGGGACGATTGAATTTGAATACAAGGTTCCGGCCGGCTCGGATCGCATGACGGAAATTGCGCGGGCGCTCAAATATTGTCGCGATGCTTTGAGTTGAGCGGTCAGGCCTGCGGCGGTGCGGTTTCTGGTCTGAGAAAATAAAGTCCGTCTGTCATTGCTAACGCGAAACAAAGCTGCGTAGCTGGCGGTCAACAATCAGCCGGAAGCGCATATGGCCAAAGGAAATAACAGTAAGAAAAAAGAGCTCAAGAAGCCCAAAAAAGTGAAGCCGAAGAATGATCCGGCAACACGACGGGGTTGATGCTCGCTGAACTGCGGTCAGGTGCGGAACTTGCCGTGCCTGACCGCAGGGATAAGTCGCTTAAGTGGTCAGTTTGAAGCTTTGACCGGCATTTCCTTCAGGTAGACATCCCTTTGTGGGTAGGGGATCTCGATGTCGTATTTCTTGAACTTCTCCCAGATCTTGAAGTTGACTTGGCTGACTAGCGCCTTGGGTTGGTGACAAAGAGTGTCTGACCAGACAATCACGTGGAAATCCAATGAGGAGTCGCCGAAGGATGCGAACTGGACTTTGGGTGTAGGCTCTTTCAGTACGTCGGGGCATTCCGATGCGGCTTCCAGGAGAGCGGTCGTGACTTTTTGCACATCGCTCTTGTAGTGGACACCGACGGGGATGGGGAAACGCACTTTGGGATCACCGTAACTCCAGTTGGTCACTGCGGTGGAAATCAAGTCGGCGTTGGGGACGATGATGGCGATATTATCGTTTGTCACCACGGTGGTGCTGCGGAGACTGATCTTGTCTACGCGCCCGGCAACACCGCCTACTTCTATGCGGTCGCCGATGGCAACCGGCCGCTCGGCGAGGATGATGAGGCCGCTGACGAAATTATTGATGATGTTCTGCAGACCAAAACCGAGACCGACACCCACGGCACCAGCGATGATGGCCAGTGAACTGAGGTCGATACCGACCATCTGAAGAGAGACGTAGAATCCAAGGACGGCCACCAGATACCCGACAATCTTGCTGATGGCATATTGTAGAGCCATGTCCATCCGGGTTTGAGCAAGGACTCGGCGCAATAAATGCCGACGGATCACGTATTGAATAATCACCACGGCGGCAAAGAGCAGCAGCAGCGTGATGATGAGACTAAGAGTCAGGGTGGTGTTGCTAAGCTGAACCAGGGGATAGTTCAGGATCGGCTCCAGATAAGCAGATAATTCTCTTAAAAATTCCACTATGTAGGCTTTCGGAAGCGGCCGGTACGCCTGCCGCGTGGAACAACTTTATGTAGAGTAAGTCCGATTTCACCATCTGGCAACTTCACAACTCAAAGGAGTTGAATGGAATGCAACTTTTCAGAGGCCAGCTCGAACTGAGCCGCTGGCAGATTGTTGGCTTGGCTCCGAAGTGGCTCTGTGTTCTGCTGGGACTACACACGCGAAGCGATGAAACGATATCCTATCTTGGCCATCCTGTTGGCGGCGCAATGTCTGTTTGCCGCCGAGCGTCCGAACATCATCTTCATCCTGACCGATGATCTGGGGTGGGGCGATGTAGGCGTATTTTTTCAAAATGGCCGCAAGAACGCAGGTGACCGGTCGGAGCCATGGCACCTGACACCCAACCTCGATCAGATGGCCGCGGAAGGGGCGCAGTTGCCGAACCATTATTGCGCGGCACCGGTCTGTGCGCCTTCACGGGCTTCCATCATGTTAGGGGTGAGCCAAGGACATGCGAACATCCGGGACAACCAGTTCGACAAGGCCCTGGAGGACAATCATACCGTGGCCAATGTGCTGCGCCGTTCGGGCTATGCGACAGTGGCTATCGGCAAGTGGGGCCTGCAGGGCAATGGTAAGGAGGAGGTTGATCCGGCAACATGGACGGCCTATCCGACGAAGCGGGGTTTCGACAACTACTTCGGTTATGTGCGTCATCGGGATGGGCATGAGCATTATCCCAAAGAAGGTCTCTATCGTGGCAGCAAGGAAGTCTGGGATGGCGACAAGAATATCGCTGATGTTTTGGACAAGTGTTACACGGCGGATCTTTGGACGGCCAAAGCCAAACACTGGATCGTAGAACACCATAAGGCCAAAGCATCGCAACCGTTCTACATGTATCTGGCCTATGACACGCCGCATGCGGTGGATGAACTGCCTACGCAAGCGTATCCAGCAGGCGGTGGATTGAAGGGCGGGCTGCAATGGCTCGGCCAACCGGGACACATGATCAACACGGCCTCGGGAACCATCGATTCATGGATCCACCCCTCTTATCGGGGGGCGACATATGATCATGACAAGAATCCAACTACGCCAGAGGTGGCGTGGCCGAATGTCTATCAGCGTTATGCCACATCAGTGCGCCGGATCGATGACGCGGTGGGGGATATCAAGCAACTGCTGCAAGATTTGAAGATCGATCGGGACACCTTGATGGTCTTTTCCTCGGACAATGGTCCGAGTATCGAATCCTATTTGCCTAAGCAAAACCTCGAAGCGGACTTCTTTAAGAGTTTCGGGCCTTTCGACGGTATCAAACGGGATGTGCTGGAGGGTGGCGTGCGGGTGGCGACACTGGCCCGCTGGCCGGGACATATCCCGGCGGGGAAAGTGATGGCGCGCCCGAGTATTTCCTATGACTGGTTGCCGACCTTTGCTGATGCCGCCGGTGTACCAGTGCCTGCTAGAATAGACGGCATATCCTTGCTGCCCGACCTGACCGGTAAGGGGACGCCCGCCAAGCGAGACTATCTCTACGTCGAGTATTTCAACCCCGGCAAATCTCCAACATATTCTGACTTCACGCCAGCCAATCGCGGACGCAAGCGAGGACAGATGCAAGCTGTGCGCATGGGAGACTTCGTGGGCATACGCTATGACATCAAGTCAGCCACGGCTCCTTTTGAGATCTATAACGTGGTGAATGACCCGAAAGAGACCAAAGACCTCGCCCCCAAAATGGAAGAGCTGGAAGCGAAGATGCGGGCAGTGGTCCTACAAGCACGCCGACCAGACAGCAGTGCACCCCGGCCGTATGATGATGAATTTGTTCCTGCAGTCGCCGTGAAACAGGTGATAAACGGAGTGGAATGGAAGTCCTATGAAGGGGCATTCCAATGGGTGCCTAATCTGGAGACGTTGAAAGCGAAAGCCTCGGGGACAGCCTCGCAAATCGATCTCAGCAAGCGTACCCGGGACAATGAGTTGGGCATGCTCTTCACCGGTTATCTGAAAGTGCCGGAAGATGGTGGATATACTTTTTCTATCGAGACTGATACGGGTGCGCTCTTACGCATCCATGATGCCACGGTGATCGATGCGGACTACGGTTATGTGAGCGGCAAGGAAGCCAGTGGCAGCATCAAGTTGAAGGCTGGTTTGCATCCCTTCCGCCTTTATTACTCCCGGGGTAAGCAGGGTAAACCTGCCTTAAAGTTTTCATGGATCACTCCAGGAGCGGAGAAGCAATCGATACCAGCCGGTAATTTTTACCACGCTAAGTGATTTCTGATTCGGGTGTTTGAACAAAAACTCGGCGTATCACTTGCGAATGCCGGAAATTGCCACGATTGTAAGCAGGTAGTGTTTCACTAAAACAGCCACTCAAAACCGCCGAAAATCATTCCTTTCGTTGACCGGGAGAACAAGTTTTGGCAGTATGAAGGTGCTCAATTACAACCATTTATACCGGCGCCTAATCGTATCGCCGTGTGGAAAGGCAACATGGCAGAAAAGAAAAATAAGCGCCGTCTGCGTATGGAAAGCCACGCGCAAGGACGTTGCTGCATTGATCGAGTTAAACCGGGCAGCCTACCCGCTTTTGGCAGGAGGAAATATCGTTTTTGGGGGAGACGCATCTGGCCAATTATCTGAGGGTTTTCCCCGCAAGTAGTGAACGAAAATCTCACTTGAAGCGGGAGTGTTGAGAGCCAATAGCCCGCTCATCCCAATCACATTAAAAATGACAGATGCCAACGCGGGGCCTGAAATCGCCTAGTAGTTTAAGTTGAGTCGCCCATGACTTGGGAAATGCTATTTGTTTTCGGTCTGCTCGCCGTCACGTTCGCGATGATGGTGTGGGAGAAACTGTCACTCGATGTCGTGGCGATGCTGGCTTTAACCTCGCTCATCGCCACTGGCATCCTTACCCCGGTCGAGGCCTTCCAAGTCTTCAGCAACGATGCTGTCATCACGGTGGCCTGTATGTTCGTGCTCAGTGCCGCCTTGGAACGCACCGGAGTCATCGAAGGTATCGGTCGGCATCTGAACCAGTTGGTCGGTAAATCAGATTGGGCGGTCTTGGTGCTGGTGTTGCCGATCGTGGCCGCGACTTCCGCCTTCATCAACAACACACCCGTGGTGGTGGTGTTCATGCCCATCATGATCACGCTGGCAGCTTCACGCGGCATCAAGCCATCCAAGCTGCTCATCCCGCTCTCCTTTGCGTCTATTTTCGGAGGGACATGCACGCTCATCGGCACCTCGACGAATGTGTTGGTCAGTTCCACGGCCACGCAGATGGGCGAACAGCCGTTGGGTATGTTTGAGCTGGCAAAGGTGGGGCTGATCCTGACTGCAGTGGGAATCGCTTATCTGCTGACCATCGGGCGCAAGTTATTGCCGGATCGGGAAACGCTGGCCTCCATCCTGCAGACCACGGAGAGTAAGCAATATCTGACCGAGGCGGTCATCGTGGCGGACTCGCCGTTGATCGGGAAAAAATTTACGGATACGCCGCTGGCGAACCAAGCCAAGGTGCGGGTGATGGAAGTGATCCGGTTCGGGGAAGCGGTGCCCATGCCGCTGAATGAGATCATCCTGGCGCAAGGGGATCGGTTGCGTATGACCACTGAGCTGTCTTCGGTCATCGATCTTAAATCAATGAAAGGGGTGGAGATTATCCCCAAGGTAGACTTGGGCATCGAGCTGGTAGGAACGCAAAAGGCAGTGGTGGCGGAGTGCGTCATCGGGCCTCACTCCAGTCTCATCGGCAGCAGCATCCGGGACGCGAATTTTCGCAAACGCTATCGGGTGATGGTGATGGCGGTGCATCGCCAAGGCATCAGTCTGCGGGAGAACTTCACTGATGTGAAATTGCAGTATGGTGACACGTTGCTGGTGGAGGGACCAGAGGCGACCGTAAAAGAACTGGCGGAAGGGCATGACTTCCTGCTCCTGCTGGATGTGCCGCACGAGCCGAAGCGTCATCAACAGCAATGGTTCGCCGTCGGAGCCATCGCGATGGTCATCACGCTGGCGGCTTTCAATGTGGCGACCATCGGTGCGCTGGCCTTGATCGGAGCGGTATTTGTGGTGGCTACGCGTTGCCTCGATGTGGAGGAAGCCTACAAAGCGGTGGAGTGGAAAATCATTTTCCTGATCTTCGGGATGCTGGCCTTGGGCTTGGCGTTGGAAAAGACGAAGGGGGCGGAACTAATCGCGCATGGAATCATCAACGGCTTGGGCAGCATGGGGCCAACAGTGGTGCTGATGGCGATTGTGATCATCGCCTCGGTGATGACCTCGTTCCTATCCAACAATGCAGTAGCGGTCTTGCTGACACCCGTGGTCATACAGGCAGCGGCGACGATGTCCGTGAGTCCGCGTCCGTTCATCATAGCGGTGGCCATTGGTGCTTCTGCCTGTTTTGCTACGCCAATCGGTTACCAGACGAATACGCTGGTGTATGGTGCAGGTGGTTACCGGTTCCGTGATTTCATCAAAGTCGGTTTGCCGCTGAACCTGATTTTCTGCGCGATCGCGGTGTATTTCATCCCGAAGTTCTGGCCGTTCTTGGCGAAGTGATTCAGGCAAAGGCGCGTGCGTATCCAAAAAGTGGTGCGCAAATTGAGTGGACCTGAGAGCATAGACATATGAACACCAATCGGCGTCGTTTTCTGTCCCTTGCAGGCGGTGCGGCGGTGGGCATAGGCAACCTGAACGGTCTTTTGCCTTTCAGCCCGCTGAACGCAGCCGAGACAGCGGTCACGCCGGATCTGGTGCAGTTGCGCCCCGAGATCATCCCGCTAATCAAACTGATCGAGCAGACGCCGCGGGAAAGGTGTCCGGAGATGCTGGCGGGGCAATTACGCAAAGGCGTGCCGTTCCGGGAATTGATGGCTGCTGCCTTTCTCCATGCCTTGCTGCATGATGGGCATCACACGGTCTACCTGATCTATTCAGCTTTGGAGCTGAGCCGCCAGGCATTGCCGGAAGAACGGTTGTTGCCCTTGTTTTGGGCGGTGGACGTGGTGAAGGAACACATCGAGCGCTTTAAGGAAAAGCCCATTCCCGCGTTGCGTGGCTCTTTGCCAGCGGGTGACACGGCGAGGGAAGAGTTTGATGCAGCGATGGATGATTGGGACCGGGATCGCGCGGAGCTGGCAGTGATCGC
>JAURFH010000145.1 GCA_030834415.1 Verrucomicrobiota bacterium
AGAGCAAGTTCACCTGAACCCAGCTGGTTCCGCTTGCATTCCTTCCCCGTCCGCCCAAGCTCTGACCATATCGCATTGAGTTGAGCCTCCAATCCATCCTATGAAAATCGCCTTGGGCAGTGATCACGCCGGTGTCCGTTACAAGCAGCAGATCGGGGACTATCTGAAATCCCTCGGCCATGAGGTCCATGATCTGGGGCCGTTCTCCGAGGAGCCGGTGGATTATCCTCTCTTCATCCGTCCCGTGGCGGAGCGGGTGGCGGATGGCGAGTTCGAGCGCGGCATCGTCCTCGGCGGCTCCGGCAATGGCGAGGCCATCGTAGCGAACCGCGTGCCCGGCATCCGCTGCGGCCTCTGCTGGAATGTGGAATCGGCCAAGCTCACCCGCGAGCACAACAACGCCAACATGATTTCCCTCGGCCAGCGCATGGTGGATGAAGCCACCGCCCTCGCCATCGTGAAGACCTTTCTGGACACCCCCTTCGAAGGCGGCCGCCACGAACGCCGCATCAAACTGATCGATGCGGTGTAAGCGCACGAATCATTCGTTGTTACGAATGGCATGCAGCTTGGACTCCGGAGGAATGAATTTCCTCGAGCGTTCCTTCGGGGTGACTCGCTCTACAATATCGTACCATACTTCATCATCATCACATTCAACTCCAAGACATAGCAATTCCATCACCCCCAGAAACTGAAAGTACACGGGGTTACCGTGATTGTTTCGATAGGAATGTTGCGCGGCACGTCCGCGACGCTTGGCTTCTTTCAAAGCGGCCCGGGCATCCGTGGCGGAAAAGTTGATGATGCGCTCTTCGCAGATGCGGCGAATACCCGGTGAACCATCCACCGTGACCCGGAATTGAAAAAGCAGTTTAGCCCCGTAGCGGCCCAAAGGGTCTTTGCTCTCCCTCTTCTTGGCCGGGGCTTTTTTCATGGCGACGCCTCATCAAAACACTGCGCCGCGTACTTCCGGTCGATGACCGGCCACTGGCCGCCGCCCAGCGGATGAAAGGCATCATCGGGGAAACGATCCCAGAGCAGCGTCTTCATCTCTTCCAGCCCTAGCGCGTATTCCATGGGCGGACCTTCCTCGCGTAATTCCAGGAACAGGATCTGGTATTCGAAATCATCATCACCCACCTCGCGCAAGCCGCCGTAGAGCAGACGCTTCGTGCCCGGATTCTCGCCCTGCACTTCCACCACTAGCTTCAGTAACTCCACGAAACAATCGTTCTGGTCATCCTCGAAGATGCGGATCTTTTCCAGTAGCGCATTGTAGCTGCCGATCAGGCGAAGCCTGTACGTCTCCGCGATCTGGAACAGCTTCGGGTCCATCTCCACCGTATGCGGCGCCTGCCCATCCGCCTGCGGCACGAGCCAGAGCATCAGCTTGCGCTCCATGTCGTGATACAGGAGGTTCGACGCGATGGGGGCGCGGTGCGAACACTCCGTGCAGACGAACTGGTTCAACTGCCGCGCGAGCACCCGTTGCTTCAGGTGCGGGTCCTGCGTCACGTTCACACTCTCCCAGATGGTCGTGCTCTGCTTGTGCCCGCACGCCGGACAGGTGATGTCTTGTTCGATACTGGAACTCATTTCAAAAACGGATCAAATACGTGTGAATTTCCTGACCAACTCGCCGACCTTCCCCGGCGCATCCACATGCACCCAATGGCCGGCCTCGGGGATCACCTCAAGCTTTGCCAGCGGAAAATACTCCCGGATGCGGGGAAGGTCTTCCGCAGAAACATAGTCCGAAAGCCCACCCCTCACAAACAAAACCGGCCCAGCGTATTCTCGCATTTCTGCAAATCCACCGGACAACTCTGCCAACTGCCGATGCAACACCGGCAGGTTCGGCTTCCACGTCAGCTTGCCATCGGCATCCCGGTTCAGATTTTTTAACAACCACTGGCGGATAGCCGGTGCCGGGATAGGTCCGCTCAGCACGATGTCCACCTCGCCTCGTGTCGTGAAGCGGGACAGATCCACCGCCATCAACGCCTCCATCAGTGCCTTGTGCGCCGGTGGATAAGCCTTCGGCGCGATATCTACCACGATCAATCCCTTCACCAACTCCGGGTGATCCAGCGCCAGTTGCATCGCCACCTTTCCACCCAGAGAGTGCCCCAACACAATCACTTGCGACAATCCCTCCGCCGCGATCAACTCCGCCACATCCTGCGCCATCGCCGCGAAACCGGCCTCCTCCGCATGGGGCGAGCGCCCGTGATTCCGCAGGTCCGGCACCACGATGTCAAAATCTTGGACCCATGCGCGCGCCAGCCCCAGCCAGTTGTCTCCGCTCCCGAGCAATCCATGCAAGATCACCAGCGGTTGGCCCGCCCCAAGTCGTTCAAAATGCAGCTTCATACGACACAAACGACGATGGCACTCCCTGTGCTATATGCAAGTGCAGGCACCCATGAACTCGTCCTACAACCACGGTGATCACTTCCGCCGCGTCCGGCTGGGCGTCACCAATCACGGCATGATCCGGCTGCAGATACGTCTGCACGAACCACCCCCTGCTCCCGATGCGCAAGCGCCCTGGCACCGTCGTCTCCGCCACAGCGCCAGCCGCCTGCTGGATAGCATCTGGGGTGAGTGATAAATTCATACGCCAAAGAAAAACCCGATGAAGCACCGGGCCTCATCGGGTGAGAGTCTTTTACCAAACCTCGCGCCTTAAATCGCGAAGTCGTCGTATTCCGGCTTCACCGGTTCCAGCGGGGCATGGAGCATGCCGGCACCCACCGTGTGATTCGTCCCCTGCTCGATGAGGATGAAGGAACCCGTGAGGCGGTTCGCGCGGTAGCCGTCATAGATGAGCGGCTTGGAGACACGCAAACGGATCTCACCGATATCGTTCATCGCCAGCTCTGCCGGAGCGGGCTCCACTTCATACGTCTGGATGTTGATCTTGTGATCGATGGACGTGACCATCGCCTGCACTGTCTGCGTGCCGTGCTTCACGAAATACTTCCGGCCCGGGGCCAGTGCTTTCGGATGCATCCAGCAGATGCGCGCGTGCAGCTCGGAGTTCTTGCCCGGCAATTTCTCCATCCCCACGATCATGTCACCGCGGCTCACATCGATGTCGTCTTCCAGCACGAGCGTGACGGATTGCGGGCAGAAGGCTTCTTCCAGCTCGCCATCGTAAGTCCAGATCTGCTTCACCTT
Source organism: Verrucomicrobiota bacterium (assembly GCA_030834415.1). Taxonomy (GTDB): domain Bacteria; phylum Verrucomicrobiota; class Verrucomicrobiia; order Limisphaerales; family JAEYXS01; genus JAEYXS01. Next base: position 3,187 of record JAURFH010000145.1, read on the forward strand.
GCTCTTCAGGCCGCTGGGCAGGATACGCACCTCCTGGCCCACCTTCACGATACCACCGGCGATCTGGCCGCTCAGGCCGCGGAAGTCATGCAACTTCTGGTCGCGCGGATTGTTCGGGCGGTTCACCCACTGCACCGGCAGACGGAACGCGTTCAGGTTCCAATCGCTCGCGATGTGCACCGTCTCCAGATGACCGAGCAAGGCCGGTCCCTGATACCACGGCGTGTTCTTGGAAAGCTCCACCACGTTGTCACCATTCAAGGCGCTCATCGGGATGAACTTCACATCCTTCAACACATCCAGCCGCGGCAGATACGCCTCGATGTTCTCGCGGATCTCAAGGAAACGCTCCTCGCTCCAATCCACCAGGTCCATCTTGTTGATCGCAAAAACGATGTGCGGGATGCCGAGCAACGCCGCGATGTATGAATGACGGCGCGTTTGCTCGATGACCCCGAGACGGGCATCCACCAGCACCACGGAGAGGTTCGCCGTGGAGGCGCCCGTAACCATGTTGCGTGTGTATTGCACGTGACCAGGAGTGTCCGCCACGATGAACTTGCGCTTGGGCGTGGCGAAGTAACGGTAGGCAACATCGATCGTGATGCCCTGTTCGCGTTCCGCCCGCAGACCGTCCGTGAGGTTCGCCAGGTTTACCTGACCGCCACCGGTGATGTCCGCCGAGCGTTGCAACGCCTCGAGCTGGTCTTCCATCAACGACTTGGAATCGTAGAGCAGACGGCCGATGAGCGTGGACTTGCCGTCGTCCACGCTGCCGCACGTGTTGAACCGTAAGATTTCGATAGGATGCTGACTCATGAAAAATGCGTTCTTAAAATTTTAGAAGTACCCCTGTTTCTTGCGGTCTTCCATCGCGGCCTCGGAAGCCTTGTCATCCGCGCGGGAACCGCGTTCCGTGACGCGTGCGGCGGAGATCTCGCCGATGATGTCATCGATGCTCGTCGCCGGGGATTCCAGCATGCCGGTGCTGATCATATCCGCGATGGTGCGCACGCGGCACACCATGGTCTTGCGCGGTTCCTTGCCCGGGCGAGCCCCTTCAAACGGATCTGGCGTGGTCGGGTCCGTATGCGGCGGCGGCACCGGCAGCCACTGGCCGGCGCGGAAAAAGCACTCGCGCGTGTGGCTGAAATAGATGTTCGGCACTTCCAGTTGCTCGCGCTTGATGTATTCCCATACGTCCATCTCCGTCCAGTTGGAGAGCGGGAAGACGCGCATGTTCTCACCACCGTTCAAACGGGCGTTATAGAGATTCCACAGCTCCGGACGCTGATTCTTCGGATCCCATTGACCGAAGCCGTCACGGAAGCTGAAGAAACGTTCCTTCGCGCGCGCCTTCTCCTCATCACGACGCGCCCCGCCGATGCAGCAATCGAAGCGATACTCCTCGATGGCACCGAGCAACACGGGGATCTGCATGCGATTACGGCTGATCTCGCTCTTCGTCAGCACCGCCGTGCCATTGGCCACCGCCTGGTCCACCGAGCGGACGATGAGCTTCGCGCCCAGTTCTTTCGCGCGGCGATCGCGGAATTCCAGCAACTCCGGGAATTCATGGCCGGTCTCGACGTTCAGGAACGGCATGGGGATGTCCGCCGGACGGAACGCCTTCTCTGCGAGACGCAGAAGGCAGATGGAATCTTTGCCGCCGGAGAACAACAAAGCCGGGCGCTCGAACTCCGCCGCGACTTCACGCATCACGTGAATGGCTTCCGTTTCCAAATACTGCAAATGGTCCAGATGGTAACTTTTCATCTAAAAATTTTCTTAGGCTTTCTTCACTGCGTCACCACCCCACGTGGCGTGCAAACCGCACTCGCGTTTTTCATCGGCCTTCGCGGGATCGAAGTAATCCCACTCGTTCGGCAGATTGTGTTCTTTCAGGTAGGCTTCCATTTCGGCATCACTCCAGTAGAACACCGGGCTGAGCTTGAGAGAACCGAAGTTGGGGTCAGGCGAAACGATATCCAGTCCGCCGCGATTCGGGTTCTGCACCTTGCGCAAAGCCGTGATCCACACGCTCGGCGCGAGTTCTTTCATGCCGCGTTGGAACGGCTCGAGTTTCATCACCGCGCTGAAATGCTTCAGGCCTTCTTCATCGCTCGTATCGGGGATCGGGCCGTATACCGCATCGCGATGCGCCACCGTCATCTTGGGGATGAACGCCTTGATGTTCAGACCGAGCTGCTTGCGCAATTGCTCTGCATGCAGATACGTGGCCGGACGATTGTAACCATGATCCACCCAGAGCACTTCGATGTCCGGCTGCACTTGCACACAGAGATGTAGGATGACCGCCTCATACGGACGGAAATTGGTCGAAACGATGGCACGACCATTGGATTGACCGATGGCCCACTTCACGATCTCGAGCGGCGACTTCGTCCGCAGCTCGGCATTGGCTTGTGCGATTTGTTCAGCAGTCATGACTATTTATCGTCTTTGTTAAAATTGGGGAACGTGCCGGTCACCGGCGTCTGTGGTGAAGCATCTTGGACCGCTTCAACGAGACCGTAGTGGTGCATCGCCCAGTAAATGATTCCGGTGATCAGGATGCCCACTGCGGGCAAAACTAGACTGATTGGCCCATACGCCAAATCGGCCACAGCGCCGAGCACCCCACCGGCACTGAATGAAAACAGCACGATGAAAAGAAACCTCATCTTCCATCCCTGGATCTGCCGGTGACGGATCCAGTGGCCCAACATCACACCGATGTCCGTGACCAGACCGGTGATGTGCGTCGTCCGCACGATCAGGCCGCAATAGCTGCTCGTCATCGCGTTCTGCAGACCGCAAGCCAAAGCGATGACTGGCAACGCCCAGCGCGTCTTGAACATCAACATGGAACAAGCCACACAGAGAAGCAGCCCCTCCACCATCATGGCTATGCCATAGGTGCGGCTGGGAAGCAGCTTCCATGCACCCACGATCACGCCGCACAATGCAGCCCCCAACACGAAGCCGACCAAAATGGATACCGATGCCAGGGCATCGCTCATCCTTCCCGCCACGGCATCCAAGCCCATTCGCGAGACGGCACCGGTCATGTGACTGACGGGTGAATGAAAGAAGCCCAACGAAACCGAATTGATATAACCTGCTGCCACCGCCAATGCCGCCGCCCCGGGCATCATGTGCCGGATCTTCGTCAGTGCGCCCTGACGGTCGATCGGTTGGGGGTGGGAATATGGCATGACCAAAAATTTATTTAGAAAATGCTGCCGAAAACTTGACGCTCAGACGCTTAGGCATTCTCTTTGCTCCCTTTGAAAAATGGCCTCGCGCCTGACGGCGTGAGCATTTCTGAACACTGGAACTGAAATTATGACGTTTGAAACCCACTCGATCCCGGTCGGTGCCCAAGTGCCCGACTTTGAAATGGAAACCTACGAACCCATGGACCGCGGCTTCGGCAAGGTCTCCCTCGCTGAACTGAAGGCCCAAGGCGAATGGACCATCCTGGTCTTCTACCCGGCGGACTTCACCTTTGTCTGCCCCACCGAACTCGCGGACCTCGCTGAGAAAACAGCCCGCTTGGAAGAGCTCGGCGCCAAGGTAATCTCCGTTTCCACGGACACAAAGTTCTCGCATCTGGCGTGGCGCAACTCCGAGAAGCTCCTCGAGAAGGTCAACTACACCATGGCCGCCGACCCGACCGGCACGGTGAGCAAACTCTTCGGCGTGTTTGACTACAAGACCGGCCTCGCCCTGCGCGGCACGTTCATGATCAACCCCACCGGCACACTCGTCACCTCCGAGGTCAACTTCTACAACGTCGGTCGCGACGCGGACGAACTCGTGCGCAAGCTGGAAGCCAATGTTTACCTCATGTCCCATCAGGACGAGGCGTGCCCCGCCAAGTGGCGTCAGGGCAGCAAGACCCTCAAGCCCAGCGCCAGCATGGTCGGCAACGTCCACGCTGCCTTGCACGGTTGAGTTGAGTGTCATTGGATTCTGTGCGAAAGGGGCTGACCTTGCGGTCAGCCCCGTTTTTGTTCTCTGGGGAGAATATTAATTCGTTGCTGGCGCAGCCGCGGCGGCATCCGCCTGCTCTTTCCAGAGCACGCGTTCCACCCAATCACCGAAACGTTCGGTGCCTACGCGTTCGGCTGCGTAGCGGGTGAAGAGACCGCGCAATTCACCGATGATCTCCGGATCCTTGATCAAGTCTTTGTGGAGCTTGTTCAGGCGCGTGCAAGCCTCGTTGCCGCCGAGATACATCTGGTAACGGCCCGGGCCCTTGCCCACGAAACCGATCTCGGACATATACGGACGGGCGCAACCGTTCGGGCAACCCGTCATGCGGATGATGATCTCCTGATCCTTCAGGCCCACTTCGTCGAGCAGACCTTCGATCTGGGTCATCAAGCCCGGCAGATAGCGCTCGCTCTCGGCGAGACCGAGGCCGCAAGTCGGCATCGACGGGCAGGCCATCGAGGCCCGGCGCAAGGCGCTGGTCTGGTTCTCCACCGGCACCCCGTGATCCGCAAGGATCTGCGTGATGGCCGCTTCGTCTTCCGCCTTGATGTCGGAGAGGATGATGTTCTGCGAAGGCGAAAGGCGGAACTGCGGCGCGAATTTCTCCGCGATCATTTTCAAGGCCGTCTTCAAGCGATAGCCTTCCTTGTCCTTGATGCGGCCCGTCTCCACGTAGAGACCGAGGAACTTGCTGCCATTGGCGGCGGTGTCCCAGCCGAAATGATCGCCCTGCTTCGTGAATTCGAACGGCTTCGCATCCGCGAGCTTGTAACCGAGACGGCTCTCCAGCTCACCACGGAACCAGGCCGCGCCCTTCTCTTCCAAGACGTACTTCAGACGCGCATGCTTACGGTTCGTGCGGTCACCGAAATCGCGATGCACGGTCAGCACCCCCTTGGAGACATCGATCAACTGCTCCGGCGTGAGGAAACCGATGACATCGGCGATACGCGGATAGGTCTCGGCATTGCCATGGCTACGGCCCAAACCACCACCGACCGTGAGGTTGTAACCGATCAACTTGCCATTCTCTTCGATGGCGATGAAGCCGAGGCAATTCGTCAGGATGTCCACGTCATTCACCGGTTGCACGGCGAACGCGGTCTTGAACTTGCGCGGCAGGTAGGTCTTGCCGTAGAGCGGGTCCACGAAATCTTTGTTCTGCTCTTCGTCGAGATTGAGCTGCACACCGTCCAACCAGATGGAGTGGTACGCCTTCGTCTTCGGCATCAGCGCCTCGCTGACGCGGGTCGCATCGGCCAGCATCTGCGCGTGGATCTCATTGCGCGCCGGCACGGGCGGGGCCATGACGTTACGGTTCACGTCACCGCAAGCGGCGAGCGTGTCCATCATCGCCTCGTTCAGTTCTTTCATCAGCGGTCCGAGACCGGACTTCACCACGCCGTGGAACTGGAAGCTCTGGCGGGAAGTGATGCGCAGCGTGTTGTTGCCGTAATTCGTCGCGAGACGGTCATACACGAGGTATTGCGGACCGGAAAGCACACCACCTGGGATACGACCACGGATCATCCAGATGTATTGCTTGCCCGTCTTGCGCTTGTCCCGGTCATCCTGCTGGTAGATGCCGTGGAACTTCAAAAATTGCTCGTCATCGGCGCTGAAGCAAAGCGCGGCGGTATCGTTGAGCGTAGCCGCGATATTGCCCGCGAGGGTCGGAATCGCCGTCTTGATCGCTTCGTTATGAGTCAATTTCTTCTCTGCTGGCGCTGCTGAGGCAGCTGCGTTATCTGTAATCATAAGTAATCCACTAATAATAGTAATGATTACACAACCACTGCCCCCTGTCAATAGGGGGTTAGTGGATGCAAATCACGTCGTTTTCCGCCAAAATTGTCCTTTACCCGACCTGCTCACACCCATTTAATCCACGCTTGCTTCTGGGCAGACATGGCCTGAGCTTCTAGCCCAGAAAGAAAATTTAGCAAAGACGGCAGCATGAGCCAGCGGAAATTAGTGTATTTCGACAACAACGCCACCACCCGGATAGCCCCGGAGGTAGTGGATGCCATGCTGCCCTTTTTGACAGAGCAATGGGGCAATCCCTCCAGTGCCTACCGCTTCGGCAACCAGGTGGTCAAAGACATCGATAAGGCCCGGGAACAGCTCGCCGCGCTCATCAATGCGGACCCGAAAGAGATCATTTTCACCAGTTGCGGCACGGAAAGCAACAATGCCGCCATCCAAAGCGCCCTGCTCACCCAGCCCGGCAAGAAGCACGTCATCACCACCGCGGTGGAACACTCGGCGAACATCAAGTTCTCCAAGCATCTGGTCCAGCAAGGGTATGATGTCACCATGCTGCCGGTGGAACCGGACGGCACATTGGACCTGCATCTGCTCGAGCTGGCCATCCGGCCCGACACGGCCATCGTCTCCATCATGTGGGCCAATAACGAGACCGGCGTCTTGTTCCCCGTGGAAGAGATCGGGGCCATGTGCCGCAGCCGCGATGTGTTGTTCCACACCGATGCCGTCCAAACCCCCGGAAAACTGCATATCGACGTGCGGGAACTGGATGTGGATATGCTTTCCCTCTCCGCTCATAAGCTGAACGCCCCCAAGGGCATCGGCATGCTCTACGTGCGGAAACGCACGAAGTATCTGCCGTACGTCATCGGCGGCGGGCAGGAAAAAGGGCGGCGCGGTGGCACGGAGAACGTGCCGTATATCGTCGGCTTCGGCAAAGCAGCCGAACTGGCAGCGGGCCATGCAGAAAAGGAAAACACGGTTGGCCGCAAGCTGCGAGACCGCTTGGAGCAAGGCATCCTGAAGAATATCCCGCGCACCTCCCGGAATGGGGCCCGCGAACCCCGCTTGCCCAATACTTCGAGCATCTCTTTTGAGGGCGTGGAGGCCGAAGCCATCCTCAATCTCTTAGATCAGGCCGGCGTCTGCGCCTCCAGCGGCTCCGCCTGCACCACCGGGTCATTGACCCCCTCCCACGTGCTTACCGCGATGGGTCTAAGTGCCAAGCGTGCAAGAAGTTGCGTGCGTTTCAGCCTGGGCCTCTACAATACCGTCGAAGAAGTGGATTACGTCCTCGATATCCTCCCGGATATCATCGCCAAGCTGCGGGCAGCCAGCCCCACTTCCACCACCAAGAAGTCCGCCAGCGCTTTGGCCGCCTAAGCGGCAAATTAGCCTGTAACGGCATCGCTTCCCCGGCGTCACTTCTTTTGTGATCGCCCGAAACTATTCACCCCCACCGGTGATTTAATTTAAGGCGTACCCCTATACGATTATGAAAATCATTTTAGCGAGTCTGGCGGCGGCTAGTGTCGGCTTCGGTGCCGCCTACGTCTACATCTCCAACGAGAAAACCGCGGAGTATCAGAAGGAAAAGACCGCGCTCGAGAACCAGTGGACTGAAAACAAAGAGAAGCTGGAGCGCGATCTGCGTGAAGCCAAGAACAAGGCTGGCCGCGTAGAGCAAATCACCGAGACAGTTGAGGTGGTCAAGACCGCCCAGAAGACACCCAAGGAGATTCTCGACAAGCTGATGCAGATCAAGCCCGAGAGCACGGGCAATGCCCGCTACGCCAGCATCCGTGAAATCATCCATCATCTGGAAACACTCAATGAGATTGGCGCTGGGGCCCTGCCGAGCATCCGCAATTTTCTCAAGCAGAACGTCGACGTCTCCTACGAGCGCGAACGCCAGCAGCAAGTCGATGAAAACGGCAACCCCGTCCAAGGCGGAGATCGCGGTGGCGATCGTGGCCGTGGTGGTCCGCCCCCATGGGCCGGTGGTGGCAATGAATTGCCCCGCACGGAAGATTACTACCCCTACTCCCTGCGCATCGGTCTGTTCGATGTCGTGAAGAAGATTGGTGGAGCCGATGCCGAAACCATCTTGGCCGAAGCGCTGCAGACCACTGGTCGCGGCGTCGAAGTCGCCCATCTGACGCAATTGCTCGAAGAGATGGCGCCCAACAAGTACGCGGCATTGGCTATCGCCGCCGCTAAAGATCTCTTGGCCAATCCGTTGAGCATCGAGAATCCCACCCGGCTGGACGAGCAGTCCAAGACCTTCCTCTACGCCGTGTTGCGCAAATACAATGACACGTCGTTCGTCTCCGTCGCCCAGCAACTGGTCATCCAGCCA
>JAURFH010000146.1 GCA_030834415.1 Verrucomicrobiota bacterium
CTGCTGTATCGGCATGGCCGGTGCGGGCGTCACCTTAGCCCCGGCGGGCAAGGTATTCAGTTGCGAAGGCTGATTGTTCTGGATGAAGCGCGGCGTGCCGTAACGCGTCTCCGTGCTCATGAAGATGCCGGCCATGGCGTAGTAATCCGCCTGCGGCACCGGATCGAACTTGTGATCATGACACCGCGCACAAGCGACCGTCAGTCCGAGCATGCCTTGCGACACGGCATCGATCTGTTCATCCGCCACATCCAGTTGGAACTGGCGATAATCCCTCGTGTTATGCGACTTCGCACCTATCGCCAGATAACCGGTCGCGATGAGCTTGTTAGCGCGGTCATTAGGATTTGTCGCCACCATCAAGTCACCCGCGAGCTGCTCCTTCAGAAATTGATCATACGGCATGTCCTTGTTGAAGGCCTGGATGACCCAGTCGCGATAGCGCCACGCATGCGGATAGACCACGTTGTTCTCCTTGCCGCTGGACTCCGCATACCGCGCGACGTCCAGCCAGTGACGGCCCCAGCGCTCGCCGAATTGCGGCGACGCCAGCAGCTTGTCCACGATCTTCTCGAAGGCTTTCGGGTCGGTGTCCTTTTCATAAGCGGCGAGCACTTCTGGTGAAGGCGGCAGACCGATGAGATCGATATGTACACGACGCAGTAACGTGGCTTTGTCCGCATCACCGACGGGAATGAGCCCTTTCTGATCCAGCTCGGCGCGCACATAACGATCCAGCTCGTTATAAACCCAAGCGTTATCTTGCACCTTGGGCGCCGGTGTCTTCTGCGGCAACTGAAAGGCCCAATGCTCTTTGCCCTTCACCAAGTCGATGGTCGGTTTGACGATTGTAGCCTTGCCATCACGCGGATCCGGCGCACCCATCTTTACCCACTTCTCGAAATCCGCGATGACTTCCGTGGGTAACTTGCCTCCTTGCTTCTTCGGCGGCATTTCTAAATCCGAATCCGTGTAACGCAGCGCCTTGATCAGCAGACTCCCTTCCACATCCCCCGGGATGACCCCATGCCCGGAATCACCACCCTTGCGCAGACCTTCCCGGGTGTCCAAAGCCAGGCCGCCTTTGATCTTCTCCGCATCGGCGGAATGGCAATCATAGCACTTGCTCACCAGCACCGGACGTATCTTGTTCTCGAAGAACGCCAGCTCTTCAGCGGTCGGTTCGCGTTCCACCATGGCAGGCTTGGCGGCTTCTTTGGGAGCAGGGAAAGCTTCAGGGGGAGGCGCTCCTTGCAGGCGGGCAGCCCGCTGCAATTCGATCATGTCCATGAACTCCGACAAAACCAATTTGTCATCCCCGCTCTTGTCGAGCTGTATGAACAGATTGTCCGAAGCATCCGGATCGTTCTTCATCCTTGGGGAGTACTGCGCCATCTTGCTGAACTCCTGGCGGGTCAGTTTCCCATCACGGTTCACGTCCAACAGGCGGTAGAGCCCCTCCAAACGGCGCGCATCCGGCGGTCCACCGGCAGGTGGCGGCGGCGTGGCGGCTTGGAGCAGACACGCAGCCATGCCGGTTCCGAGGGCGAGGGTGAGTATCCCTCCCAGCTTGCGATTCGGTTTAAGGACGGTCGTTTTCATGGCACTTTCACTCGTCGTCGAAGGTGATGACGCCTCCGAAAGGACTGAGTTACAGACTATTTTACGTGCCAACCGGGAATTTAGTTCGCTTCCCGTGAAAACTTTCGTCAGTAGAAACGATTTTGCGCTCTCTCTAAGCCGGCATCACTTACGGGGCAGGGCCGTCTTCGTCGTATAATATTGCGACGTGCCGGATTGGTCTTTGAAGGTGATCATCAGTTGCGGATAGCCTCCCAGCATCTTCTGCTCCACCAGCAAGAAGCCGCCCACTGGTTTCGGAGCGGTGTAGAGTTGCTTCACTTCACCTTTGGGATCGGTGGATTTCTCGGGCTTCGGACCTACTCGAGCGTTCTGCGTATTGATGGCCCCACAGGCAAATTCCTCGTACCCAACCGGATGCTGAGAGTGGTATTGCCAGTGCCGGTCGCCACAGAGCACGAAAAACTCATTGGTGCTGATGTTATTGTCCCGGAGCCACTCAAAAAACTCCTGACCCTCATGACGGAACCCGCCGATGCTTGCATGGTTATCCCGCTTGGAGGCGTCATCCGGCCCGACCATCGGCGTGGGGGAGATGAGCAGTTTAAACGTCGCATCGCTTTCCTTGATCGTTCGCTTGAGCCATTCTTTCTGCTCCTTACCCCAGATGCTTTTCTCCGGTCCGTCCGGCATCTTGTTCGGGCTTCGATAATCGCGCCCTTCCACAAACCAGAGCTGGAGATGTTTGTTGATCCGGTGGGTGCGATAGGTCACGGCATTGGTGTCCGCCATGTCCACTATCGGCACCTGCTCGCGAAAGACTTGTATGCCCAGCTCATGCGAGGGCTCGATGTCCCGCGTGGTATCGGCGTCGTTAAAACGATAGTCATGATCGTCCTTCAGCCAGTAAGTCGGGGCGATGGAGAAAAACTGGTTCAGGGTCACTTGTACAAATTGCTCGTGCCACTTACGACGCATCTCGACGATGTTCTTCGCCCGGGTCCCCACCGGATGATCGTAATAGACATTGTCGCCATCACCGATGAAGAAATCCGGGCGTATCCGGTACATCGAAGTGAATGCCGGGTAACCGTTATCCTTCTCCACGCCCGTCGCGGCGCCCTTACCCTTGCCGTCTTTGCCAGCTTGGAAAAAAGCGTAGTTCATGCAACTGGCCAGCACGAACTTCACCGGACGCGTGGAATCAGCCCCACCCAAGGTGCGAAAGGAACGGGCCAGGTCTGCAGTCGCCAGCCGTTCATGGGAACCGAACAGGGCGTGGTAATAATATTCCGTGTCCGGCTTGAGGCCGCTGATCTTGGCCTTCACGATGAAATCCCCATCCGGCCGCGCGGGCAACCACTCAGTCTGGAAGAGAGGTTTCTTAAAGGTCGGATCGGTATCGATCTCGAAACGCACCACTCCGCGGATCCCCGGCACATCACCATCCACCACACTCTCAGCGGCTGTAAGCCGTGTCTGCAGGAGAACGCTGTTGCTCGTCACCTCACCGGCCAGAACGCCTTGGCCGAGAAATATCTCAGCGGCCGTGGCAACGTTGTGGCCCAGCCATACGGAGATCGCCCCGAGCAGGAAAATGTTTCGGAACATGGAATGGAGTTTCATGGGATAGACCAAGGAATATCAGATGTCTTTGAGCGGCACAATCCAGTCCGCAGGCAGGGGACCGGCCAGGTTCACATCCGGGCGGATCAAACGCTGGCTGGGGCGGCCATTCAAGGTGGCCCGGGCATCCACCCGAACTTCCAAACCGGCCTTGCCTTGGGCCGGCAAATCCACCGCCAGACGTTGCGCCAGTTGTCGGATCATGCCCGGGTCTTGCGCCATCAAGACCCGTTGTCGCGGCGTGATGAGATGGCTTGTGCCCAGCCTTTCACGCGTGCCTGTCGCTGGATCAAATGCAAAAAATTCCACATACCCCGTCTTTTCCACCAGCATCACCCGCCACGCAAAATTGAACCCGCGCCCATCCCAAGCCCCCTGCTGCGGATAAAGAAAAGACCGAAGCGGCAAAAGTATTTGCAGCAAGAGATAAACACCGAGGACACACAAACCCAACTTCTGCATCCGCCAACCATTCCCTCCATTCGATGTTGGATGTTGGATGTTCGGTGTTCGATGTTTCCTCAACCATTTCCTTGCCCAATCCGGCGGAAAGAAAATCAACGCCGTCACCATCATAATCCATGGGAACATGCCGATGTGAAACAATACCGCTGTCATCAAGTGAAACACCACGACGGCGAGGTACGCCCAAGGCCGGCTGCGCGCCCACATCAGCCAGAAAGGGATCGTGAGATCATACACAGCACCTGTCCAGCTCGCCGCGTAAGCCACCCAAGTCTTCGCCAGAAACGGGCCGATCAAAGGCAGATCGCTTCGCGCCGCCAGCCAGATGCGCATGGGTTGCGCCTCCAGCAACCAGTCAGCGTTCAGCTTCGCCAATCCTGCGAAGCAATAAACGACCGCGAGTTGATACCGCAGCAGCCACACCGTCCACACTGGCACAGTGGTGACATTGGATTTGCGCGCATCCCAAGACCACAACGTGTGGGCAGGCAGAAAGATCAACAGCCCGCTCAACAGACTCACCAGATAATAGTGGTTGAGGTATAAGGTCTGATCGATGAGTTCGAGGTAGGCGAACCCGCCGAAGAAGAGTACGGCGCACATCCGATAGCGCCAGCCAACCGAGATCCCCAAAGCCAGCAGCGCCAAACCACCTACCAGCACATACATCCCCACGCCCGGTAAAACTTTCACCCAAGGAAACCATTCCCACGTGAAATGAAATGATGGCGCGAGATATAGCTCCTGCACCCAGCCTTTCGCCAACAGCCGCACCATGGCAAAAGCCATCACCATCCCGAACAGGATACGGAACAGCGCCAGCGATGAACCATCCACCGGTTGATTGCAGCATGATAATACGCGGGTAAGCGTGACTGAGGCAGTCGCGCTTCTCTCGTCCGCTCTCGGCGGCACTTCCGAAATGACTGCCTCAATCGCCATCGGTGGAACTGAAAAGCAGGGTGACTCCGAGGCTGCTGACCACGTCCAGCTTGATCTGGATTTCCAGTTCGTGCAGCTCGTCGTGCGCCTTCTCCATGGAGGCGTAGCTGTTCGCCAATGATTGGTCCACCGGCGCATCGCGCAAGAGCTTAAGCGCAGCTTTGCCAGCCGCAAAACGTTTGTCCAGTCGGTCGCCCAACCCGGGATTCACATGCAGCACATAATCATCCAACCCCACGCCACCAGCACCTCGATATAATTTTTCCAAGCCAGCCAGTTCCTCTTCCAGCACTTGCACGGACAAGCCACCCGCATAGCCCTCGATCTGCTCGTATCGCAGGGAACGGTTCGCGAACTGGTCCACATACAGGCGGATGACATTCACCACGCCGCTCTCCATTTCATCGAGCAGACCGTTCACTGCGAAATTCACACTGTCCTGCCCGTTCTTCACGTAGCTCACCACAAAGTCCGGGGCATCAATAATGCTTGCGGCTTCCTTCAATTGCAGCACCAGCTCCCGGGCCAGTTCGGCCACGTAAGCCCGACGGCGGGGAGCGCTCTCGCCTTCCAGCAATAACTTCGCTCCGAGTCGTGGCGCTCCGACCTTGGTCGGTTTGCCATCCTGCCCCACCCAAGCCGTCTGCCCCTGTGGCAGATCAAAGAGCAGATACTCCAACGTGTAGATACCCTTGGCCGCAGCGCCTTGCTCCGCGATGTAATCTTCGTTGATGGGTTTGGTATCACGCACCACTTTCTCGATGCTCTGCGGATAGATCTGCTTGTAGGTCAGGGCCGACCAGAACGCGCGGTCTTTCACCGGGCCAAATTGCAACCACTGGATGCGCTTCCAGGCCAGGCAAGCTTCCGCCCAGGCTTGTTGGGTCTGCTTCAGTTTCGCTTCATCCGGCGTTGCTTGCAGTTTCTCTGCCGCTTGTGCCAATGCTTGGCAGCGTTGCTGAAAATCGTGGATGCCCGGCACGATCACCTTGGTGGCGATGTCTTGCAACATGACCGGCCGTGAAAACTCAGTGCCCGCCGCGGCCACTTGCACCGTCATCGGTGGTTGGGAGGCGAGCCACAAACTCGCACCCACGACGACCAACCCGATGATACCCGTGATCCATCTTCTCATAAGCGACTTCAAAGTGATTCCAGAAAACTTAGTAAGACTTCGCGTTCGGCTTTGGAAAGAGAACGAAACTGTTCCTTCGCCTTCTCCGCCTCGCCGCCGTGCCACAAGATGGCTTCGGCTAGATTTCGCGCCCGTCCATCATGCAGCAATTCCGTGTGCCCATTTACCGTCTTGATGAGGCCGATGCCCCACAGCGGCGGTGTACGCCATTCCTGCCCCGAGGCCGCAAACACATCCCGACCATCCGCCAGACCTTCACCCATATCATGCAGCAGCAGATCCGTGAAGGGTTGGATGGTCTGGTTGGCCAACTCCTGCAGATCAGTGTCTGCCCCGGTTTGCAGCTCCGGTATATGACATTTGGCACAGCCGATGGTGCGAAATAATTTCTCTCCTTTTTGGATCACCGGTGCATCCACATCCCGTCGCGCTGGCACCGCCAAAGTTCGCGAATAAAGCACCACCGCATTCAAGATATCATCACTCACTTCGGGTGAGCCGCCGCTGGTGAACGCGATCTGCTTGGCCTGCGTCGTCGAATGGTTTTCTTGAGCGAAGAGCGATGTCGTCAGCCCCATGTCATCATTGAACGCCCCGGATACTTGCTGCCGCACGGAAGGTTGCTCCGCCTTCCAGCCGAAACGCCCGACCTTTTGTTTTTGCGTAGCAAAATCCCAGACCCTGTTCACCCGGCCCGAGATACCGTCGCCATCCTTATCTTCCGCATCCGCCAGCTTTTCCAGAGTCGCAACCGGTATCGCCTCCAATAATCCCAAGCCGATTGCAGCCGGAGCCACCCGCACGGATGAACGCATCATTTTATGCATGGCTCCATACGCCACATTCGTGAATGCATACTGTGGGCGACGTAAGGAATAAGCCTCGCCATCCGTATGCTGGCCTTTCACCTCCACCCAATGCATCCGTACATCTGCCTCGGCCTTCACGCCCGGCAAGGCGCGTGTCTGGAGCTGACCGCCATAGACCGGCTCCGATATCGGCCCACCTGTCTTCGCATCCTTGCCCGGCAAACTCAACCGCACTACCAGTGTGCGCGCGAACTCGCCCTCCCCCGGGGCCTGATCCCGACCGTCTTTGAAATGACAGGCGGAGCAGGAACGCGCGATGAAGAGCGGGCCCAATCCATCCCGGCCCGCCGTGGAAGCCGGAGCGGCGACCCAGTTCTCGTTGAAGAAGGAATTGCCCGTGAAGAACTGCGCCTTGCGCTCCGCTTTCAGGTTCCTCGCCGCAAAAGTGAAAGCGTTCTTGCTCGTATCAAACACCGTTGTCTCGCCGCCGGACAAAGCTTTAGGCGATACTTCTCCACTTAAGTTATCGGATGCCCGCAGCGAATCAGTCGCGATACCCGCCAGCAATAACAGCACAAGACAACCGAGCGCATTGCCGTGGTTGAAGATTGAGGATTTTAACTGGCTCACGTGCTTCACAGATTCAATTGGATGCCCAGTTCCTTCGCCGCAATCGCAAGTGTCTGGGTCTGGGCTTGGATGGCGTCGATCGCCTGCTTCAACGCGACCCGACCGGGCGCAGTGTCGCGACCTTTCATCGCGCGGTCAAATGGGACCGGCACACCTTCGATCGCCCTCAGGCAGTCAAACAGTTGTCGTTGGAACTTATCCGCCATGGCTGGGTCTTTTTCGCGGATGACATCGATCAAACCGGCACCGCGCACTTCCGTCTTATCCGAGCGCATGTAACGTCCCAAGCATATGTTCAGAATTCCTACCTGATCATAGCGCATGTCCTGATGCGTCGTATCGCTGAAGCAGGAATGCTCATCCTCTTGCTCCTTGGTCGTATAGGCCACCATGGTGCGTTCCCCGCCCAATTCGCCACCACTGAAAGCACCCATGCCCCGGATGACTTTCTCCAGAGAGTCATGTGGAGTGGCTTTAAGGAATTGCATCCGGTAATTGGCTCTCACATCTAGCACCCATTCCGCGGCGATTTGTTGCAGATGTTGTAGTAATAATTCCACCGCCAGTCGCAGATACTCTCCGCGCCGTTCAGCGTGCTGACGAATCCCATCGTCTCCCTTAAGATAATCCAGATGGGAACGTTGCCCCGGACCATCATCTGCAAGATCCTGTCCCCACAGGAGAAACTCGATGGCGTGCCAGCCGGTGCTGATGTTTTTCTCCCCCTCCTTTTCATTCAGACCGAGCAACAGGTCTTTGGTAATCTGAGGGAAATCTTTGACATTGCTGATGATGCCCGCGGCCGGATCATCTATCGTGTAATCGATGTAATTCTCATCGATTGGCCAGGCATTTATGAAACCTTCCACGGCATCGATCGGCCCGTCGTAGAAGCGTCCTGCCTCGGATTGCAGATAGGGCACCCGCGCAGCGATCCAAGATTGCCGCGCCTTTTCCAAAGTGGCTGCTGAAGGCTCATCCAAAAATTTGCCGATGACCGTTTGCATCTGCTTCACAGCAGAGATGGCATCGCTGTAAGTAGCGTGCAGGATATTTGCGTAATTGCGTAGAAACCGTTGCACCACCGTTTCCGCTTCGCTGGCGGCGAGGGACCGCAGGCAAACGCCAAACGAAGCAGAAGAAAGCAAAAGCAAAAATTGGCGACGGCAGGCAAACCGTTTCATAACAAAATCAGATTAGATATCCAAAAGCACTCTAGCCAGAGAAACAGCAGGGCCTGGGATTGATCCCAGGCCCCACCTTTTGAAAGGAACCCCGGCAACCTAGATTGCCAGGGTTGTGAATGCCTTGATTATTGCGGCACAACTTCCAGCGCGCGGTAGAAGCGCTTGGCCTGACCCGGGGAGCTCTGGTCGATGTAGAGCGTCGGGCTCGTGCTGAGCGTGATGCGCTCCAGTGTGGTCCACACCGGCGTACCCGAGAGGTCCGTGGTGTATTGGACGTCATACTGGGCACCGATCGGGCCAGCCACCGCCACACCGGCATACATCGCCAGGTCGGTCACCGTGAGGGCAACCGCAGTGGAGGAGGTGGAGCCGCTCGCCGTGGTCACCACGGCGACGTATTCACCAGCGTCACCAGTGGACGGAGACGGGATGCTGTAGCTCGTACCCGTCGCACCAGCGATCGGGGTGCCGTTGCGATACCACTGGATCGTGGAACCGGAGGAAGCCGCCACCGTGAAGGTCGCCGCCGTGCCGCCGCCCACATTGACCGGTGTCGGTTGGGTAGCGATGGTCGGTTCGGAGCCGCCGACATACATCAGCGCCATCTGACCGCCTTCAACCAGTTCCGTCGAGTTAGGACCGGAGACCGGAGTGGAGCTATGGACCTGCGTGGCGAAGAGATAGACATTCTCACCGAGGATGTCCGTCATATCGATCACACCGGAGTGCTCTTCATCGATCGTGATGAAGTTCGCTTCACCCGTGGTGAAGTAGGTCGGCTTGGATTGCGCCAGCGGGATGAAACCATCCGTGGCCGGATAGTACTTCCAGATGCGGGCCAAGCGGTTGTTCCCACCCGGATCCTCAGTGATGATGATGTTGCCCTGCTTGTCGAAGCACATGTTGTCCATCATCAGCTGGCCTTCCGTGCCGTTGAGCACCATCTCGATCGTGCCACCCGCGAGCGGGTTGGTGATGTCCGAGAAGGTCAGGCGCCACATGCGGCTCGGCAGTGAGCTGCTGGCCGTGGTGACGAAGTAGAACTCGTTCGGGTTCGAAGGATTCCACGCACCGTCTTCGCAGCGCATGAAGGCCGTCACACCCTTGTTGTTGCCATCAGTCTCGAGTGCATTCGCATCCAGACCCACGACGTTGCCGGAAGTGCCGAGCTCAGCCAGCGTGAAGGTGCGGAGACCTTCCGTAGTGCCAGCTGTCTCTTGGGCCAGACCAGCCACGGCCACGCCGTAGAGCTTGCCACCCACGAGACCAGCCTTCTGGACTTCGTTACCGGTGGATTGCTTGGTGCCGACGTACATATACACCTGGGAATCCGTGGTGCCGTCATCGTCCATGCCCGCCACGATGGTCTTGTCCTGGGCGTAAGGATTGGCCAGGGAGTTCTCCCAGGCGATCTTACCCAAGTAGGCCAGCTCATAGCTGTTGCCAGCTTCAGCACCCGTGATGACGTGCGCCATGCCGCGACCTGAGCCGCCTTCTTCACCATTCATGAAGATGCGCTGCTGCGTGCCGAGGCCGCTGCCGCTGTTGTAGAACGCGCTCACCGCCGGCAAGTCAGCCGAGCAGAAGCGTTGGAAAGCCACTGCAGCCGTCAGGTCGTAACCGAGTGTACCGTTGTTCCAGAGGTAAACCGACTGGATCAGGTCCGCACCGCTGATGACTTCCTGCGTGGACTTGCTGATGACCCACTTGGAGACATAAGCACCCTTCGCACCGTGCGCGCGGTTGATACCGACGCTGCTGCCCAACTCATGGTTCATCACCACCGTGTAGGTGTTATCGCCATTGTCAAACGCACCCATACCGTCAGGAATGCCACCCATGCGGTAGCTGCCGATAGTGTCACCGGTCGTCAAAACGGCCGTGAACTGCACACCATCCGTCATCGCCTCGACGTAAGGCACTTGAGCCGTGCTCGGGCCCGTGCTCGGAATCTCTTCTTGATCCAGCGGGTTGCCACCACCAGCGGCCGACAGGATGCCGTATTCGCTGAGAGCGGTCCAGTCACTGGCCCAATTCATCGTACCGAAGGCGCCGAGGTAATCGGCACTGGTGTAACCTTGACCTGAAGGCAGGGCCTTGAGGTTCGAGGTGGTCAACGCCGGGCTACCCGCTTTCGGACGCGGATCCAAACCGCGATCCGTCGTGCGGCTGATACCACCAAGCATCGGATCAACCAACAAGTTGGCGCGGCTACCGTCCGTGAAGAGCACGTCGCCACCGGCCACACCGGTCACGATGTCGCTGATCGTAGTCGTTGCCACCG
Organism: Verrucomicrobiota bacterium; assembly: GCA_030834415.1. GTDB lineage: Bacteria > Verrucomicrobiota > Verrucomicrobiia > Limisphaerales > JAEYXS01 > JAEYXS01. Next base: position 10,660 of record JAURFH010000146.1, read on the forward strand.
TCGTGTTGTTGAAGAAGGCACCCCAGATGTTGTTCCGGAAGTCCAAGTCACCAGCCGTGATGCGGGCCAGCGTGTCGCTGTCCTTCACACGGTAAGCCTTGCCCTCGAAGTCTGTGAAGATCGAGTTGTAATGGCGGGTGGCCGTGTTTTCCTTCAGATCAAAGCCATCGTTGATGGCACCGACCGCACTGACGCCGGCACCGATCAATGTGGCGTTGTAAACCGTGAACGTGGAGAGCGGCGTTCCCGGAGCGCCCGGGTTGCCGGCGTATTCACCGCCGTAGTTCTGCGTGCCCGAACCGCGCTGGATACCGAACCAGAACTGGTTCTTGCCGGAGTAACCGTAGTCCGTGTCAAACGTGTCGTCGTTGCAGAACGCGGATATCAAGTGCTTGGTGTTCACCGTGCCGCCGAACCACTCGTAACCGTCGTCTTCGTTCGCGAAGACTTCGACGTATTCGATCGTCGTGCCGCGGCCAACCGCGCCCATCGTCAGACCGTTGATCTCTTTGTTCGCCGCCAGCACCGTGCCGCCGTGGCGGATGGAGACGTAGCGGATCACACCGGAGTTGTCGTT
>JAURFH010000147.1 GCA_030834415.1 Verrucomicrobiota bacterium
GGTCGGATGCGTTTCGCCTCGGCCACCACCCGCTGCCGCTGCTCCTCTTCATTCTTCGTTGGCGCACCTCCGCCCGTGATCCATAGCTGCGGCGTGATCTTGTGCCGCTCGATGACACCGAGGATTTTCTTCGCCTCCTCGTTCAAGCCTCCCGGGAACCACCAGGCCGTCACCTCTATCCCGTGCTTTTGCATCGTTTCCACCTCCGTATCAAAGGTCGGCACGTGCTCCGCGCGATAATCGTAGGCCAGGCGCTTGATCTTGAGCCTATCCAGCATCTCGGCGCGCTGTTCCGAATCCCGCTTTTTCGCATCAAACGGCACGATGCACCAAGCCACCAGATTCTCCTGCGCCAAGATGTCCTTCTCCGCCGCTCCAAGCTGACTTGGACCGAACAAACCTAGCGATATAGTAGCCGCTAAGACGGCGCACAATGCCTGGCGGCGAGTGAACAACAACGGCATGGGATTCATATCTGCAGACTACTACCACTCAGTCCCTTGCTAGGCGAGTGCAGAAACGCGGTGACCCGCGCGGACCCTCCGTACCTCTCCGTTCCGTTACTAGCCGTCCACCACCACAGCCCCGGATGGCATTGCATGCTTGCTTTGCAAGAGCTTCATTACTAAGTCTTTGTTTGAGACTGATAAACCGTGCTTGGGGGCATATGAAGAAGTCGAACAAGCGGCTGTCGCTTAAAAACAAAAGATCATGGCTGCGCTTGGCTCATGAGGCCAAATACAGCTCTGCCACCATGGCGGCACTTTGTGGCATCACCGTGCGCCAATTGGAACGTCACGCCCAAGACGTCTTGGGCTGTACTCCCCAGCAGTGGTTAGATGAACAACGCATGGTCCGCGCCCAATCCCTCTTGCGTGAGCTGGACACCATCAAGGAAGTTGCCTTCAAACTCGGCTACGTCCAAGCCTCCCACTTTTCCCGTCATTTCAAGGAACATGCCGGGATGACCCCTTCCCAATACATCAAGCTGCATCAGCGCATGGAACTGCTTTGATAGCAAAAATGTCGCTATTAGATAAGCAATGTCGCTATTAGATAAGTAGTTTCCGTTGTTCTGCCCTTGCGTGTTCGCCAATCTGCACATGCGTCCACAATTTAGCGGAACAACGCATGAAGCACCAATACGTAACCCGTTCCCGCCAGCCTTTTGAGGTTACGTCCTTCCGCTTTTCGCACCCATTTATGTTCATAGCAGCCCGTCAAATCTCCGATGGGCTGCTTATTGACGTCAGGGAGAACCCGTACCGGCGGTGATGGAGTAATCCCCATCCCTCCCCACTCCATCACCGCCGGCCGGGCTAATTTGAGCAACGTCTGACCAGACCAGAACTGGTCAGGCGTTTTCTCTTTTAAGGAGTGGCTCCAGTTTGAATTCCCGCTGGCCGGAAGAATACACCACCATCGTATCTGCATCCTCCGTACCGATGTTCACCGCCTGATGCGGCACCCCGGCGGGGATGGCCAAGGTATCGCCTGCTTCCAAGATCGTGATCTCACCACCCGTCTCGTGCTGCAAACGCCCCTTCAACACATAGAGCACCTCATCGCAATTGGGGTGACTATGACGCGGATTGCTGGCGCCCGGTTTTAACACCACCCGTCCCAGTGTCAATCCGGGCGTGGCGGTCAGTTCCGCGGTGGCCGTCCATTGCAGCGAACCCCACTCTTCATGGATGGCGGCAGCTTCCGCCGCCTGCTTGCGGATGATGATGCCGGGTTTCATGGCCATGGGCACAACCAGTTTGCCTGACTCTATTGCCAGGCGAGTTCGCTGAGATCGAGATGCCAGTCCGCTCCATCCGTGACGCGCGTGACTTTGTTCTCCATCTTGTAATGCACCTTGGTCAGATCCACCTCGGCCGGGATGATGTTCACCAGTAGATCACCGCTGCTCAGGGAGATGATCCGTGTGCGCAATTCCGGCCGACGCACAAAAGCATACTTAGATTTATCCACGGCGAACACATGGCCACTCACCCGGGCCAGACCGTTCTCGTAATACTCTACCGTGCCGACGAAATGCCGGCGCGCTTCGGCCTCAAAATGCCGGCGGTGGATCACATGGATTTTCTCGCCCTTTTTCAAAATCATGCTTGGAAGCTAGCAAGCCGCGGGCTGGCTGAGAAGAGGTAAAGCGAAGCGTGCGTGGAATGTCCCCCACTCATCAGAACACATCCCAAACCGGAGGTGTAAAATCGTTGCCCTTGCCTGATCCAATGCCGCTTTCCCGTCCGCGTATTCTGCGGTTTACCCCGCTCAATTCCGCGCATATTTACGGATCGCCTGCTGCCACCAAGGCGCGAGCGATTCGTTCGGCCGTTGCCATACCTGATGATGCAGCCACGACATCACCCGCGAATCCGCCATGATGAGCATGCGCTCGGCCGGCTTCAACGCTTCCGGGCCTTCCGTCAAAAGCTTCTCGCCATACTCCCGCACTTCGGGTCGCGCCACGCCCATCTGGGCCAGCGCCTCCGCATACGCCGGGTTCAACCACTTCTCCCGCTGGAGCGAGACGTGGATGGCATTCACATACGGGTCCAGCACCGCCTCGGCGATACCGGTACCTGCCGCAAAGGGTTCCCCTTCCTCCGCTTCATCCATGGCCTTAATCCGTTCGCGCAACCGCTTGATCTCCGGCGGTGGCAACAGCTCTTCGGGCGTCAGGAAGAGCCCGGCCTTGCGTGCCCGATCGCCCCAGCTCGCGCGGCTGGTGAAGACACTCAACGGAATCGCCAGCACCATCCCTCCCACCACCGGTGCGAACCACCAGAACGTCGGTTCATCCAGCCGCCATACCGCATAACCCCAGCCCAGTCCGATCGCGGTGTGCCCCCAATGATTCCGCAACGCATGCCACCATGAGATACCGTCCGAGCCGCGATTCTGCGTCCCCCAGTTCACCCCCATGCCACACAGGATTGTCACCACGAACTTGGAGTGCCACAGCATTTGCAGCGGTGCCTGTAACGATGAGAACAGCGTTTCCGTCACTGCGCTCGCCACCGCATGGCGCATCCCGCCGAACGCCAGCTTGCGCTGCGCGTCCCGCGCCAGATCAAGGAGTGCCAGCACTTTTGGCAAAAAGATCACTACCATGCAGATCACGAAGATGAAGAACGCATGCTGCATCCCGCTCAATTGCAGGAACGGTGTGAACGCATGCACCGTGATATCCGAGAGCCCCGTGCTTTCCCGTGCCCACAAGATCCAGTTGAACATCAGCAGGAACAACAGCCACAACGGACTCGAGAGATAACCGAAGATCCCCATCAACAGATGGATCCGGCTCACCCCACGCAACCCCCTCGCGCCCACCACCAGCGCATGCTGCATATTGCCCTGGCACCAGCGCCGGTCACGTTGCGCGTTCTCGATCATGTCCTGTGGCGCCTCCTCGAAACTGCCCTCCAGATCATACGCGAACCACACTTGCCAGTTCTCCTTCAACATCAACGCCGCTTCCACGAAGTCATGGCTCAGAATCTGTCCCCCGAACGGTTTGCGCCCTGGCAATTGCGGCAGGTCGCAATACTGGATGAACGGCTCCGTACGGATGATGGCATTATGCCCCCAGTAATTGCCGAAACTCTGCGACCAGTAATTCAGCCCCGAGATGAAGATGGGGGCATACAACCGGTTCGCGAACTGCTGGATCCGGCCGAACAACGATTCCCCGTTCACCAGTGCCGGTACCGTCTGGATCAAGCCCACTTCCGGATTCACTTCCATCAAGCGCACGAGATCGAGAATCGTCGCCCCGCGCATGATGCTGTCCGCATCGAACACGATGAAGTAGCGATAACGCCGCCCCCAGTTCGAGAGGAAGTCATGGATGTTCCCGCTCTTCTTGCCTTCGTTGTTCACCCGGAGGCGGTAATAGATCTTGCCGATCGCATCCAGTTCCCGCGCCAGCTCCAGCCAGCGCTTTTCCTCCTCCACCCATTTGTCCGGATTCGTAGAATCGCTTAGAATGTAGAAATCGAAGTGCTCGATCTCGCCTGCCTTCTGCAAGGAGCGATACGCCGCGCGCAGCCGCTCATACACCCGCGCCACCTCCTCATTATAGATCGGGAACACGATCGCCGTGCTGATGCCCTTGATGTCATGCGAGCGGTAGTCGCGCAATTGTGTCAGCCGGTTCTTGTCCCCGATGAGCCGGATGAAGAAACCGAAGATGGCGTTCATGCACCCGATGCAGCACAATAGGAACAGGATAGTGAAGAGCAGCAGCAGGATGGATTTGGAGACCGTCCAACCCGTCCGCCACATCAGATCCGCGAACAGCCAGGTCACGCAGCCCGTCAGCAACACTGCCGAAGAATAGAAAAAGAACACACGATGCCCGCGCCGCACCTTCGGCTGGGCGATGATCGTCGGTTCCGGAGATTTGTTGACGTTGCTCATTATCTGGGAAAGTGGTTTTCCCGGTCTGAAAATAAAACTCAATGGGTCAGCACGAAGATCACGACGAGGGTAATCCAGAAGAGGACCCACACTGTGATCATCTTGAAATACGGCAGCCGGCTGAAGCTCCCCAACGTGGCGATCGGCCCCAGATCCAAAGGCCGTGGCGTCATCTTGGACAATTGGAAATCCGGACCTGCGCGCAGATACGTTTCCCGCATCGCCGTCACGAACTCCTCCGGCCAGGGTGCGGGTCGCAGGAACTGGTCCTGCCACTTGCCCGGCATGTCTGCGAGCAGTAGCGCCAGCCGTCCCCGGGTGGAGAGTTGCTGATCCACGTTCGTCGGCTTCTCCTGCAGCACTTGGGAGAACCACTCCGTCACCAGCTTGTCCATCTCCTCGGCGGCGATCTCCGTGGCACTGCGCTGCGGTTCATCCGGCGCGCGGCGCATGGCCCGCTCCACGACATGGATGACGAGCTGACCCAGCAGCACCTTGTTGCGGATGCGCAACGCATGGAAGTAGCTCTCCACCTTGGCATAGGCAGAGTTCCACTCCTCCAACGTCCGTCCGGCGAGCAGGCCAGGCGGATGCGCGAACTGGCTCAGGTCCATCACGGCGGGCTCCAATGATACGTCCACGTCTCGCTCACTACCTGGTCGTGATGCTTCAACGTGCAGCGGATATCCACGGGCGATTTGTTGCCTTCCTTCGGTTCCATTTTCAGGATCACCCGCCACGTGTTGTCGAATGGATTCTTGAACACCTGATTCTCCACGATCGCCCCGTTGCTGCTGCAACTGGCGATCGCCTGCGGGGCGTCGCTCTCCGGGATGCCCTTCAATTTCGGTCCGCCGAAATCGATCGCGATCTGTCGCCAACGTGGGTTCCGTCCATCCGCCCCGATGCGTGTATTCCGCACCATGTTCTCGGATATCTTCTGGTCCGTCTCGCGCGTCCACTTCAGCCGGTACCCGAAACGGTATGGCTCCATCGCCACCGGTTGCTTCTTGGGATTCCAGAACGCCACGATGTTATCGAGCCCCTCGTAGTGCGTGCTCAGCTCCAGCAGATGCACGTCACCCGGCCCCCACTCTTCATGCGGCTGCACCCACACGCTCGGCACCTGATGATAATAGTTGAACAGGTCTTGGTAATTCTGCGGATTCCGCTCGCGCTGCAAGAGCCCAAATCCTTTGATCCCCGGCAACGAAAAGACCTGATGCCGCATCACTGAGGCGTTGTTGAGCGGACGCCACAACGTCTCGCCATTGCTGGACTTGATCAGCAACCCGTCTGAGTCATGCACTTCCGGACGGTAGTCATCGAACTTACGCTCCGAGTTCTTGCCGAACCAGAACATGCTGGTGAGCGGTGCCATGCCCAAGGTCTTCAGCGGCTTCTGTTGCGGGTTCACCGCCTTGATCAATTCCGGTGTGCGCAGGAAAAGCACGACCTCGATGTCGGCCACCGTTGTCTCCCCCGGCTTGATGCGGAACTCATACGCCCCCGTACAGCTCACGCTGTCCAGAATGGCGTAGAGGACGAGTTCCGTGCTGCCCATCGCCGGTTTGCCCAGCCACCAGTCCGTGAAGATGGGGAATTCCTCCGGCCGGTCAGTCTCCCCGGAATCGAGCGCCAGCCCACGGGCCGAGAGGCCATACCGCTGCCCGGCACCCAGCAACCGGAAATAACTCGCCCCGAGGAACGAGCCTACTTCGTCATACTTATCCGCCTGGTTCAGCGGATACAGCAGCTTGAACCCCGCATAACCCGTCCGGGCCGGAATCTGCTTTTGGATCTTCAACTTCCCGTAATCGAAGAAGTCCTGCACGAACCGGATGTTCTGCACATGCGTGGCGGAGAACTCATTCACCCGCACCGGCTCTTGATAAAGATAGCCCGGATGGAAGAACTCTACCCGGAAGGGCAGATTGTCCATGGCCCAGAGTGCCCGGTCTGACCGGAAACGGATCTCCCGATACTTGTCGTAATCGAGTGAGTCCGCACGGAGTACGGCCGGGAGGTCGACATTGGGTGAGCGGAATGTCTTGAGTGCGCGTTCTTGGGCCTTCTTGGCCACGTAGTCCAGCGTCACTTGGGCGGATTCAGCACCCTCCAAGGACTGCCCGGCGCAGAACCCGATCAAAAGCCACACCAAAATGCAGCGTTTCATGTTTTGGTCTGTCCCATTCAGGACAAACAGGGGCAGGAACGTATCTCAGCCCAAACGCTTTGCAAGCCCGATTCAGAAAGTTTATTTTTATGGGGGTTTTCCCGGATAATGTGGATATCGGATAGGCCGGTGTGGAATTTTGCCTTCCGCTATATAAGCCGGGAGAGTTTTCCACCCGTTGGCCGTTTATTAGAAGTCACTCCTCATAAAAGCCCGATTCATCATCCCGAGAAATTATATGAATGCGTTTCATGAATTAAATTCCACAATCGGTTTTTGACGTTTTTGCGTAACCTGTTAGTATTGAACTCGTGATTGGCACCGCCCATTACCTTCTGTCCAGTCGCTACGCGTCATGAAGTCTTCCTTTAGCCAGTATCAGCTCGACGGGTTTTTCGATGAGATGTTCAACGATAAGGGGAAACCCCGCCCGCATTATCGTCGTTTGCAAGAGCGTTTCCAAAAGCTCTCAGGCGAGGATATGGAACAGCGTCGCCAGATGGCGGATCTGTCCTTCCTGAACCAGGGCATCACCTTCACCGTTTACAGCGACAACAAAGGCACCGAGCGCATCTTCCCCTTTGACCTTGTGCCGCGCATCATCCCGTCCAAGGAATGGGAACATATCGAGGCCGGCCTTGTGCAGCGCATCACCGCATTGAATCTCTTTCTGCACGATATCTATCACGGGCAGATGATCATCAAGGACGGCGTCATCCCGCGTCACTTCGTGGAAGAGGCCAAACATTTCCGCCCGGAGCTGATGGGCTTCGATGTCCCGCGTAACATCTACATTCACATCTGTGGTTCCGATCTCGTGCGCGATGATTCCGGCCAGTACCTGGTGCTGGAGGACAACGGCCGTTGCCCCAGCGGTGTCTCCTATGTGTTGGAGAATCGCCAGACGCTCAAACGCGTCTTCCCGAATCTCTTCGAGCAATACAGCGTGCGTCCGGTGGAGCAATACACCGAGGAACTGCTCAAGCTGCTGCAATACATCGCCCCGCACGGCAAGCCGAACCCCACCGTGGCCGTGCTCACGCCCGGTATCTATAACAGCGCGTATTTCGAACACTCCTTCCTCGCGCGGCAGATGGGTGTGGAGATCGTAGAGGGTCGCGATCTCGAAGTGCGGGATAACCACGTTTACATGCGCACGACCAAAGGTCTGCAGGCCGTGGATGTGATCTATCGCCGTATCGATGATGATTTCCTCGATCCCCAAGTATTCCGTCGCGATTCCATGCTTGGTGTGCCCGGCATCGTCGGGGCGTATCGGGCGGGCAATGTCTCCCTCGCCAATGCCATCGGCACCGGCGTGGCGGATGACAAGGTCATGTATTACTTCGTGCCGCGCATGATCAAATACTATCTGGATCAGGAACCCATCCTGCCGAATGTGCCCACGTTTCTGGCCAGCGAGCCCGAGGACATGAAGTATATTATGGATCATCTGCCCGAGCTCGTGGTGAAAGCCGCGAATGAAGCCGGCGGCTACGGCATGATGGTCGGTCCGCACGCGGACAAGAAAACGGTCGAGAAATTCCGCAAGCTCATCAAGGCCGACCCGCGCAACTACATCGCGCAACCGACCCTCGGTCTGTCCCGTCATCCCTGCTGGGTGGATGGCAAGTTCGAGGGACGTCACGTCGATCTGCGTCCGTACGTATTATATGGTGAGAAGGTCAGCATCATCCCCGGCGGATTGACGCGGGTGGCGCTGAAGAAAGGCTCACTGGTGGTGAACTCCTCCCAAGGCGGCGGCAGCAAAGACACCTGGGTGCTGGAGGGAGAACGTTAAACTGATTTTTTTCGCGTATGTTAAGCCGAGTTGCTGATGGACTTTACTGGATGGGCCGCTACGTCGAGCGGGCTGAGAACGTGGCCCGCCTCGTGGATATCAACCTGCAGATGACGCTGGATGTGCCGGCCCGCCAGGCCGAACAGATGTCCGATAACTGGGGCCCGGTCGTGGCCTGTTTCGGCGATGAAGAGGAGTACCGGAAGAAACACAGCAAGGCCGATGAAAAGGAAGTCATCGAGTTCCTCGTCTTCGATCGTGAGCACACGAACTCCGTGATCGGCAGCTTGTGCGCCGCGCGTGAGAATGCCCGGACCATCCGCGAGCAGATCACCTCGGAGATGTGGGAGGAGCTGAACCGCGCCTACCTGTGGTATAACAGCAAGAGTGCGCGGCAGGCCTTTGAACGGAACGAGTACGAATTCTTCCAGCGCATCATCCAGACCTTGCAACTCTTTGGTGGCATCACCAATTCCACCATGCTGCACGGTGAAGCGTGGGATTTCATCCAGCTGGGCAAGCACCTCGAGCGTGCCGACAAGATCACCCGTATGCTGGATGATGAGTTCCACCTGATGAAGCAATGCGGCAAGACCCCTGCTGATGGCCTGCTCCAGTGGCTCTCCATCTTGCGCATGTGCAGTGCGCGGCAGACGTATCAACGCCTCTACGGTGCCGGCGTGCAACCCATCAAAGTCGCGGAACTGCTCCTGTTGAATGCAGACCTGCCGCGCTCGGTGCTCTTCTGTCTGCATCACGCAGACGAATCCTTGCGTCGCATCTCCGGTGTGGCCCCGGGCCGGTTCTCCAATCGCGCCGAGCAATTGAGCGGCCGCTTCCTCGCGGAGCTCACCTATAGCCGCATCAGCGATATCTACAATCAGGGCCTGCACAAGGCCATGGATGATTTCCAGATCCGCTTCAACCAGATCAGCGCGGAGTTCTACTCCACCTACATCTACCACGCGGAACCCGAGATCATCATCCCGCCATTGCCCGTACAGCAGCAACAGCAGTAGCTGTATTACTGCTCAGCGCCGTGCTTTTTGGAGCTGGGTTCTGAACGGAATTGCCGAAACTTTCCTGTGGTAGAGGTTCTCTCTGCTTAAAGGGTGCTTCTCGTCGTCGACCAAAGCTCATCCGCCTCCGTCGATTCCCTTTGCGCCGTTCCCGTTTTCATGCCAAATAAATTGCTGCACCACACGAAATCCAACGCATGAAATACGTCCTCGCCTTTGACCAGGGAACTACCAGTTCACGTGCCATCGTCTTCGATCAGCGCGGCGGCATCGTCGCCGTCGCCCAACAGGAGTTCCGCCAGATCTTCCCGCAACCCGGCTGGGTGGAGCACGACCCGCGCGAGATCTGGGCCACGCAATCCAACGTCGCCGCCGAGGCCATCTTGAAGGCCGGCCTCACCGCGCGCGACATCATAGCCATCGGCATCACCAACCAGCGCGAGACCACAGTCGTGTGGGACAAAGGCACCGGCCAGCCCATCCACAACGCCATCGTCTGGCAGGATCGCCGCACCGCCAAAGTCTGCGACCAGCTCAAGAAAAAGAAACGCGCCCCCATGATCCGCAAGAAGACCGGTCTCGTGGTGGACGCCTATTTCTCCGGCACCAAATTGCAATGGCTCCTGAACAACGTTCCCGGAGCGAAAGCCAAGGCCAAGCGCGGCGAGCTCGCCTTCGGTACCATTGATTCCTGGCTCATCTGGAATCTCACCGGTGGCCGCGTCCACGTCACGGACGCCACGAATGCTTCCCGCACCATGCTCTACAATCTGAAGACCGGTGATTGGGACAAAGACCTCCTCAAACTTTTCGGCATCCCGCGTTCCATGTTGCCCGAGGTGCGCAGTTGCAGTGAAGTCTATGGCGAGACTAACATCTTCGGCACGCCCATCCCCATCGCCGGTATCGCGGGCGATCAACACGCCGCGCTCTTCGGCCAGGTTTGCACGAAGTCCGGCATGGTGAAGAACACTTACGGCACCGGCTGCTTCATGCTCATGCACACCGGCACGAAGCCCATCCCGTCGAAGAACAATCTCCTCACCACCGTCGCGTGGAAACTCGGCAACAAGACCGAGTACGCGCTGGAAGGCAGCATCTTCATCGCCGGTGCCGTTGTGCAATGGCTCCGCGACGGCCTTGGCATCATCAAATCCTCTGGCGAGATCGAAGCCTTGGCCGCGCAAGCGAAAGATAATGGCGGCGTCTATCTCGTGCCTGCCTTTGCCGGACTGGGCGCACCGCATTGGGATCAATACGCGCGCGGCGCCTTGCTCGGCCTCACGCGCGGCTCCGGTCGCGCCGAGATCGCCCGCGCCGCCTTGGAAGGCATCGCCTACCAAGTGCATGACGTCCTTCGCGCCATGGAGGCCGATGCCAAGGTGAAGCTGAAGGAACTCCGCGTGGATGGCGGTGCCAGCGGTAACAACCTCCTCATGCAATTCCAGTCTGATCTCCTCAATGTTCCTGTCACGCGCCCGAAGGTCACCGAGACCACGGCACTCGGAGCCGCCTATCTCGCGGGCCTCGCCGTGGGCTATTGGAAGAGCATGGAAGACATCGCCAGCCAATGGCAGGCCGACCGCCGTTTCAAGCCCGCCATGAAATCAGGCCAACGCAAAAAACTGCTCGCGGGCTGGAACAAAGCCCTCCAACGCGCCAGCAAATGGGAAGACGCATGAGCCGGAAAGCGTTCTATGCTTCATCCACTTACAAAAATGTGAATGTCACTGGCTTTTACTTGGCCAAGCGCGGG
>JAURFH010000148.1 GCA_030834415.1 Verrucomicrobiota bacterium
GCGTTGGCAGAACACGGGTTTCTTCACTGAGTTGGTGAAGAAAGACCGTAAGGGGAACTTGAGCGAGACGGGTGTCCGATTTGGCATCGTGGGCAAGCCGGGCAAGGTGCTGGCGTTTCATCGCATGGAAGGGGAATCAGGGGCGTATGTCTTTGAGAACAATGTCTGGATGAACAAGCAAAGCCTGTTCACGGGCTTGCAGGTGGAGGGCGAGGCGGTGCTCACGAAAGTGAATGGCGTGGATAAAGGCGTGCGGTTTCGTGATGTGGATAACGATGGGAGTTGTGAACTCATTGTGGGCAATCCCACGCAGAACGCGGTGTTCTCGTGGAACGAAGTGAAGCAGATGTGGGAACGGCGTGATTTCAATCTGCCGGCGGATACTTCCATCGTGGATGCACAGGGGAAAGACAATGGGCTGCGCTTTGTGGATATCAACGAGGATGGTTTTGATGATGTGATCTTCTCCAATGCGGAACGGTATTCGCTGCATCTGTATGTGACGAATCCAGTGCCGCGACTGGGATGGTTCTCCGGCTGGTCCTATGAATCGCGGGCGGGCAAGCGCGGCGATGCGGGCGAGATACCGATGATCGTGCGGGCCGGCGAATACCGGAACAATGGGGCATGGTTTCATTCGGGGCACATGTGGATACAGAATGAAGACACGGCGGCTTTGCCGGATTTGGTGGATCGGCGTTCGTATCAGCAATTGCTGGCGTGGGAAACGCCCGAGCCGAAATCGCCAGCGGAAGCGTTGAAAACGTTTCAATTGATGCCGGGCTTCAAGATCGAGCTGGTGGCCAGTGAGCCGATGGTGACGGACCCGGTAGCGATCGAGTGGGGGGCGGATGGCAAGCTGTGGGTGGTGGAGATGAATGATTATCCGCTGGGCATGGATGGCAAGGGGGCGCCTGGCGGCAAGATCAAGTATCTCGAAGACTTGGATGGAGATGGACGCTATGAGAAGGCGACGACTTTTGCTGATAAGCTTAGCATTCCATGTGGGGTGATGCCGTGGCGGAAGGGTGTCATCGCTTGCGCGGGGCCGGAAATCTTTTATCTGGAGGACACGGATGGCGATGGGAAGGCTGATGTCCACAAAACGCTCTTCACGGGTTTTACGGAAGGGAATCAACAGCATCGCGTGAATGGTTTTCAGTTCGGATTGGACAACTGGATCTATGGCGCGAATGGCGATAGCGGTGGCGTGGTGACTTCGGTGGCGACGGGCAAGACCGTGGATATCAACCGGCGCGATTTCCGTTTCAATCCCGATACGGGCGAATTCGAGACGCAGGCAGGGCGCACGCAGTATGGGCGTTATCGTGATGACTGGGGCAATTGGTTTGGGAACAACAATCCGACCTGGCTCTGGCACTACTACATCCCGGAACACTATCTGGGGCGTAACCCCCTCGTGAATGTGCGCGATACGCGGAAGTATCTGGCGAACTATCCAGACCCCACGCGGGTGTTCCCGGTCAGTTCACACATGACGCGATTGAACCAGCCTCAATCGATGAACTATGTGACCTCGGGCAATAGTGCCTCGCCGTATCGCGATGAATTATTTGGGGCAGACTTTGCGACGAGTGTGTTCGTGAGCGAGCCGGTGCATAATGTGGTGCATCGCGAAGTGCTTGTAGCGGATGGGGTGAGCTTCCAAAGCCATCGCGCACCAGGTGAGGAGAAGCGCGAGTTCGTGGCGTCCACCGATCATTGGTTCCGCCCGGCGATGAGTAAGACAGGTCCGGATGGAGCGCTGTATATCTGTGATTTTTACCGGTTTGTGTTGGAACATCCGCAGTGGATCTCGCCGGAGGCGCAAAAGGCTCTGGACATCCGCGGCGGAGCCGATAAGGGGCGCATCTATCGTGTGTATCAGGAGAATACCAAGCTGCGCAGCACTCCGAGATTGGACCGCATGAACACGGAGCAACTCGTCGCAGCGCTGGATAGTGTTAATGGCTGGCAGCGAGATACGGCGCAGCGTTTGTTGTATCAGGCGCAGGACAAAGCAGCGGTGGAGCCATTGAAGAAATTGTTGGTGAAAAATGCTTCGGCGAAGGTGCGTTTGCAGGCATTAGCGACATTGAGTGGTTTGAACGCAGCGGATTTGACAGTCCTCAAGATTGCTTGGAAAGACAAGCATGAGGTGGTGAGGGAGATGGCGGTGCGGTTGGCTGAAACTCATGCCCATGCAGTGAGCGAGGCGCTGGATAGCGCGGACGGTTTGCCGGAGTTCGCTTCTTTGGTGGAGGATGTGTCGGTGAGGGTGCGGTATCAGTTGGCGTTTACGTTGGGAGAGATCGAAGCAGGTGCGCCGCTACTAAGCAGGCTCCTGGTGCGGGACTATGCGGATGAGGCCATGCGCATGGCGGTGATGTGCTCACTCCCGAAGCATGCGGAGAAGGTGGCAGACCGCCTCTACATGATAGCCGATGCCGCAAACACACCTGCCTTGCGTACGGTATTGGCGACGGCAGCGGCCAGTTTATCGCCGGAAGACATGCAACGTCTTTTGCTGAAATACCGGCTCAATGTCCGCGATGATGAGCAGATGGTGGTGGTGATATCCGGTGTGCTCGAGGGCTTGCGCCTTAAGAAGCTGAGTTGGGAGCAATTCAAGCAGGCCAACAGTGAGCAGGAACAGCTGGGACATTTTGACATGGTGTTCGCTCTTGCCCGAAAGATGGCAGTGAATCGTGAGTTGGACGCAGCATTAAGAGTGACGGCACTCGAACTATGTGGGTTGGAGTCAAAGGCGACTGCAGAAGAGGGCAAATTGCTGAGCGGTCTGCTGGTGCCGCAGGAACCGCAAGCGGTGCAAAAGGCCGCACTGCAAGCCCTGCGCCGTTCCAAGGGAGTGGATGGGGCCGGGGCCTTGGTGGAGTCTTGGGCTTCACTGAGCCCGGGGTTGCGCGGATTGGCGTTTGAGTCGTTTGTGGGCCGGCGGGATTGGTTGGGGACGTTTTTGGATGGGGTTCAGGCAGATAAAATTCCAGCGACTCAGATCACCCCGGCCCAGCGGCAGCAGTTGCTCAATTTCCCGGCCTTGGAGGTAAAACATCGTGCGGAGCAGCTTTTCAAACCGATGAACCAGGACCGGCAAGCTTTGGTAAATAAGTATCTGGCGGCTGACCGGTTGGTGGGCCGCCGGGAAAAGGGGAAACAGCTGTTTGAGCAGAACTGCATGGCGTGTCATCGGTTGGCGGGGCTAGGGCAGGATATCGGCCCGGACCTGGGGATGGTCGGTACGAAGCCCACGGATGTCCTGCTGACAGCGATATTAGACCCTAATCAGGCTATGGAAGAACGGTATACGGCCTACCTTGCCGAAACGCAGGAGGGCGAAGAGGTAAGTGGCATTATCGCGACAGAGACCCCAGCGGCTCTGACCTTGAAGACGGCGGCCGGTAGTGAGGTGGTCATAAACCGTTCGAATTTGAAGAAGTTACGTAGTTCCGGGCTGTCCTTGATGCCGGACGGGTTGGAGGCTGTTATAGACGTTCAAGGCATGGCTGACCTGCTGGCTTTTTTAAGGAAACCACAGTGAGTTTTCTGGCTGAAACCGAAGTAGGTAGAATGGGGGGTGAGAATTCGATTGCCCATTCTGCGTCAAGAGTTTAGAATCCCCTAGGAAGGCTGTTCTGTGACGCCATTGCATGGTGTTACGGCATGCCCCGGTTAAGGAACACTCAATGTCAACTCCGTCTCCAGATAACCAACAGTTCGAACTGGGTGAAGCGATCAACAAGCTGTCCGAGGGACAGAAGGTTTTTGGTGGCCGCTATACTCTCATGAAGGTGGTGGGGCGTAGTGCCATGACAGTGGTCTGGCTGGCATGGGATGAGAAGCAAAACCGGGATGTGGCCCTGAAGTATTTCCCGGCCATGGCGAAGGAGGATCCTTCAGCTTTGGCCAACTTGAAGCGCGAGGTCAAAAAGTTGCAGGAGGAGTTGAAGAACCCGCAGTTGGTCGCGATTTACGATGTAGAGGTAGATGGCATGGTCGTGGCTTTGGCCACGGAGTATGTCGAAGGTGTGACTTTGGCAACGTTGCGGGATCAGAAGAAGAACAAGTGCTTCGCACCGCAAGAGATGGCCGACATGCTGCAGCAGCTCTGCACTGTGCTGGAGCAAAGCCACAGCGATACTCATATATTGCACGGCAACATCAAGCCGTCGAACCTGCTCATCACGCAGAAGGGACAGCTCAAGATCTCCGATTACGGATTAGAGCCGGTGGTGAATGATTTCATCAGCCGGACCACGGAAGCCAAGCCGGCCAGCCGCAATCTTTCCTACTCAAGTCCACAGAAGGCCAGCGGCGAGCCTTACAAGCTTTCGGATGAAATTTATTCCTTGGGTGCTACGGTTTATGAACTTTTGACCAGCCGCCCGCCGTTCTACACGGGTGATCTGGCGCTACAAGTGAACCAGAAAGTACCTCCCCCGATGGTGCATCGCCGCAAGGAATTGCGCGTGATTGGTGAGCCGGTGCCGCGGGTTTGGGAAGAGACCATTGCTGCGTGTCTGGCGAAAGATCCGGGCAATCGCCCGCAATCCATCAGCATGCTGGTCGAGGGGCTGGAACTGGAAGCGCCCCCGAGTGCCGAAATCCAGGAAGCTCCGGTCACAGCGCCGCAGCCGCAGAATAACAACAAGACGATTTTCGTCGCTGTCGCTGTGATCGTTTTGATCGGGGCGATCGGTGGTGTCTTGGCTGGTCGTAAGAAGAAAGCGGAGGATGCCCAGACCCAGCCGGTGGTCTCGAATCAGGCGGTGGTGGACCAGAAGAAACAGCTGGAAGAAACGGCTGCCAAGGCGCAACAGGAATTGGACGCCAAGCGCAAAGCCGCCGAAGCCGAAGCCGCCAAATTGCTGGCTGAAGCGGAAAAATTGAAAGCGGAACAGGCCAAACAGGCAGCTGATGCCGAGAAGGCCCGTTTGGAAGCGGAGAAGAAGCGCAAGGCGGCAGAAGCCGAACTGGCCCGCCTGTTGGAAGAAGCGGAGAAGACCAAGAAGATGGCCGCGACGCAGTTGACGGAAGCGGCCAAGCAGGCCGCAGCAGATGCCGAGGCCAAACGTAAAGCGGCGGAGGAAGAGGCCAAGAAATTGATCGCGGAAGCGGAACGTTTGAAAGCAGCGGAAGCCAAACGCATCGCGGATGCCAAGGCGGCGGCTGCGTCAGCCGAGGCCAAGCGTATGTCGGCTGATGCTGAAGCCAAGCGCATGGCGCAACTGGCGGAAGAAAACCGTGTCCGGCAAATGGCCATGGCGGCCGAGCGGGCCAAGCAGGAGGCGGAGGCAAAGTTGCTGGCCGAGCAGAAGGCCAAGCAGGAAGCGGCCCGGATCGAAGCGGAAAAGAAAGCGCAGGCGACCGCTTTGGCTGCCCGTCGGTTCACCGCTGGCAAACCTTGGTTCAACAGTTTGGGTGTCAAGATGGTGCCGGTGGGCAAGACCATGGTTGCTATCTGGGAATGCCGTTACAGTGATTACGATGCCTTTGTAAAAGATTCCAAATATCCTGGCGGTACCGGTTGGAAGAGTCCTGGATTCAAGCAGGACGATTCGCATCCGGTGGTGAATGTCAGTTGGGATGATGCGCAGGCTTTTTGCAAGTGGCTTACGGATCGTGAAACGAAAGAGACCTTGATTAGCGGTTACCGGTATCGCTTGCCGACGGATCAGGAGTGGAGCGCGGCGGCGCAGTTGTCAGGAGAAGCAGGCGCCTCACCGGCTGAGCGCAATCGTAAGATCACGGGGGTTTACCCTTGGGGGAATGCGTGGCCGCCACCGGCGGGTGCGGGCAATTATGATAACCATATCTCCTACGACCGTTTTGAAAACACTTCTCCGGTAGCCACCTTCCTGGCCAATCCGAATGGTATCTATGATCTAGGTGGCAACGTTTGGGAGTGGTGCGAAGATACGTTTGAGAATGGGCGCGTCCTGCGTGGTGGTTCATGGCAGGGATACGAACCGGGACTGCTCTTCTCCAGCACACGCAAGTCTGCAGGCAATTCGACTCGTAAGAATGATGTCGGATTCCGGATCGTGTTGGTTCCGGCTAACTAATCCCCGGTTGATCTCAAATGATTCCTGTAAGGGCGGCTTCGGCCGCCCTTCTGCTTTCTGCCAGTCTGTGGTAAAGAAAAAGCCCCCGGAGTTGCCGGGGGCCGAAAAGATAGCCAGAAGATTATTTCTTATAGGCTAGAGCGCGTTTCTCGCCTTCGGCCACTTGTGCCGGGGTCATCTTGTAGAGTGAAACAATCGAGTCGCGGCGGCGGGCGGCATCATCGCTGCCGGTGTTCGCGGCGATGATCAGCCACTTGTAGGCTTCCACATAATCGCGGGCCACACCTTGGCCTAGAGAATAGCAGCTGCCCATCGCATACTGAGCAGGGGCGTAACCGGCATCAGCGGCCTTGCGGAACCAGCGGACGGCCTCGGCGTAATCTTGCGTGGTGCCCTGGCCATTCTGGAACATACGACCGACTTGCAGTTGGGCCTCGAGCACGTTCTTATCGGCGGCCTTTTTATACCAGTTGAATGCTTCAGTCAGATCAGGGGCTTTCAGTCCCAAGCCGCGCTCATAGTAAAAGCCGACTTTGAACATGCTCTGGACATGGCCGGCTTCAGCCGCTTTGAGATACCATTTCAAAGCCTCCCGGTCATCCGGTTTGGAGCTGCCGATGCCCATGGCTTCCAGAAAACCCATCTGATGCATCGCATCGGGATTGGTTTTGGCTGCTTTGTAATACCATTTGGCGGCTTCCTTGGCATCGGCTGGAACACCGATCCCCAGCTCATAGCACAGACCAAGCTGATACTGCGCCGTGGGGTCCTTTTTGGCGGCGGGAGTAAGCTGTTCTATGGTTGGTAACTGGCCTTGGGCCCGGGCGTCACTCCACGGCACCAAAGTCATACTGGTGCTGAGCAGGATAAAGGCAGTGGCTTTTGGTAGAAGGTTCCGGCCTTTCATAGTTGAAGAGTTAAAACTGGCGATATGATTTTTTCAAGTCGCGATTCTGCCTCACGCGCCCTTTTTTGGCTGGTCGCGACGGGGGAACAGGGCGGCTGGATCACCACATTGATGGCCGGCTGGCAGCTTACCCCAGACGGCCTCAGCCAGTTTATCCGGTTGGTCCGTCAGGCCGAGCTGTTGATAAATCTTGGCGGCGGAATTGGGGATGAACGGCCAGATAAGCACGGCAATGATGCGGCAGCTTTCTACCAAGTTGTAGAGTACCTCATCCAGTCGGGCGGATTGGGCCGGATCTTTCGCCAGCTTGAAGGGCGCCGTCTGGTCCACGTATTGATTGCAACGGGTGATGTAGGCCCAAATTGTTTGCAGCGCGCCTTGCAATTCATTGGCGGCCAATTGCTCCCGGACTTTGGTGATGGCCGCGGTCGCTTCGACAGACAGCTCGTTGGCTACGGCTGGCACCACGCCACCGCGATACTTCTTGAGCATGGAGATGGAGCGGTTCAGCAGATTGCCTACGCCATTGGCCAGCTCGGCGTTGTAACGCGATTCAAAGCCCGCATCCGTCCAGTTACCATCAGGACCAATGGCCAGTTCGCGCACCACGTAATAGCGGAACGCATCCAAGCCCCAGTCATCGATGATGGCGACCGGTTCCACGATGTTGCCGGTGGCCTTGCTGATCTTCTCGCCATCCTTCTGCCACCAACCGTGCACCAAGATCTGCTTGGGCAATGGCAGACCCATCGCCTTCAGCATGATGGGCCAATAGACAGCGTGGAATTTCAGGATGTCTTTGCCGATCACATGGACGTCTGCTGGCCAGAGGGAAAGACCATCGTTGCCATGCTCGAAAGTTTCAGGTTTCAGACCGAGTGCAGCGCACACCACGGGATCGCCATGGGCCGCGGGCACGCTGATGTAGTTCACCAGCGCGTCGAACCACACATACGTCACGAAATCCGGTGCGAAGGGCAGGGGAATACCCCAGCTCAAACGCGCCAGCGGACGCGTGATACACAGGTCTTCCAAAGTGTTGTTTTTCAGGAAGCCCAACACTTCGTTGCGACGATAGCTTGGCTCGATGAAGGAAGGGTTCGCCTCGATGTAGTCGATCAGCCATTGCTGATGCGCCTGCATCTTGAAATACCAGTTTTCCTCCTCCAGCTTTACGACCTCGCCGTAGATGGGCTCGAATGTTCCGTCCGGCAGGCGGTCTTTCTCCGTGAGAAACGTCTCCTGCCGGGTGGAGTAAAAGCCGGTGTAGGTCTGCGTGTAGAATTGTTCCTCGGCATGCAGCTTGCTCAAGATGGCTTGTACCACCGTTTTATGCCGGGTCGAGGAAGTGCGGACGAAATCGTTGTTGGACAGCTCCAGCTTGCGCACGAAGGCTTGCCAACTGGTGGCCAGTTCATCGCAATACGTTTGGGCGTCTTTGCCATCGGTCATGGCCGCCTGTTGGACCTTTTGCCCGTGCTCATCCAGGCCGGTCAGGAAGAAGGACTCATTCCCCAGGCTTTGGTGGGCGCGGTTGATCACATCCGTGATCACTTTTTCGTAGGCATGCCCCAGATGAGGCTGCCCGTTCACGTAATCGATGGCCGTTGTTATGTAATACCGTTTATTCATTCGGACGGGCAGAGCATGGAGGACGCCGGGGAGCTTGGCAACAGCTTGCGTGTTGCCTTTACGATTGCAGCATGGCCAGTCCGGCGATGCCAACCAATCCGGCCAGCAACCAGATAACCAGCACGGCCGTAGGCTTGCTCAAACCACGCCGGACCAAGCGATGGGAGAGATGGTTGTTGTCCCCGATCCAGAAGGGTTTACCCAAACGATAACGGATGATTACGACGCAAACCAAGTCACCCAAAGGCACTGCGAGTATCACCAGCGGCACCAGTACGGCCAAGGTGTTCGGGTGTTCGGGGGTATGGAACGACGGCAAAATCGCCAACACGGCTAACAGAAACCCAACAAGATGACTGCCCGCATCACCGAGGAAGACACTCGCTTTCGGGAAGTTATACGGCAGGAAACCGAGCAACGCGCCAGTGCTCAAAGCTGCCAATGCGGCTACCAAGTACTGGCCATGGATGGCTGCGCTCATACCCAGAAACCAGCAACCGATCAAGCCCAGTCCGCCACAGAGGCCGTTCATGTTATCCATGAAATTGAGCGCGTTGATGAGCGTCAATATCCACAGCACGGTGACCACAAAACCAAAGATGGGGTAGGGGACGAAGAGTGTCACCCGCACTCCTACAGCTGCAACAAGCGACGCGATGGCCAGTTGTCCCAAGAACTTTGGAGCCGCCTTCATCTCGTGCCGGTCATCCCACCAACCGAGTACTAGCATGCCTAGGGCTCCGAACAGGATGGCACCCAACTGCACGGCACGCTTCTCGATGCCGTAGCGTAGTGCCTCCAGACTATCGGAGTTCATACCCAGACTATTGGCGAGCGAATCTGCCCATGCGCCTCCGAAAAGCAAAATGCAACCCAACAACACGGGCACAAACAAACCCGTGGCTACGGCAAGACCGCCTGCCAACGGAATCGGCTCCACATGGATCTTGCGATGGCCGGGGTCATCTACATGGTTGGTTCGACGGCACCACGCCCGCCAGAGCGGCAAGCTCAGAGCACTCACCAGTGCTGCCGAGACCAAAGACAGCAGATAGATATTGATCGGAAATTCCACGTTCAGCCCTTTTTACCCTTCAGCAGCTTTTCATACAAATGGAACAGGTCATCAACCATCCGTTCCACCGGGAACCAGTCCTGCACCAGTTCCTGACCACGTGTGCCGAGTTTTTGACACAATGATTTGTCGCTGGCTAATGAAGTCATTGCCTGTTCCAGCCGGACAAAGTCTTTTGGTTGAATGAGGAAACCAGTCTCACCCGGAAGGCACACTTCTCTAGCCCCATCACAATCATAAGCCACGACCGGTTTACCTGCCGCTAGTGCCTGGGGCAGGGCGCGGGGCAATCCTTCCCGCAGTGAGAGATGGGCCAAGGCATTCATGATGCCGACATAGCGCGAGACCTCTGTCGGTGGCACCAGACCGGTGAAGATAAAGTGTTTCTCCAGGCCAGCCTGTTTGATCTGCGCCTCTAGCGATGGTCGTAATATTCCATCGCCCACCAACAAGAACTTCACTCGCGGACATGCCTTCACGACCTTGGGCGCTATAGACAGCAGGTCATCGTGTCCTTTGAGTTCAAATAGCCGGGCAATCTTGCCGATGACGAAATCTTCCGGGCCGATGCCGAGCTTTTCGCGCAAGGCAAGATCGTTCGGTGCCATCAGGTAGGGTTGCAGGTCAAACCCGCTGAAGACCCGGGTGTATTGCTCTGGTCGACCAATCCCGGCGGCCAGATATTGGTCCTTCATGGCATTTGCCACGACGACAAAATGATCGGTGGCATCTGCCGCGTAGCGTTCTGCGTTGGTGAAAACAAAATTGGCCAAAGCCCCCTGAAACTTCCCGAACGAAGGACCATGGATGGTATGGATGATGACCGGCACGGCAGCTCTGCGTGCGGCCATTCGGCCAAGCACGCCCGCTTTGCCGCTGTGCGTGTGAACCACGTCAGGCTGGCGCTTTTTCAAATAGTCCGTCAGAGATGTGAGGGCTTGCCAATCTTGCACCGGCGAGACTGGGCGGACGAGGTGTGGGTTGTGCGAAAGGACACCGGGGAGGTCATCAAAAAGTCTTTCCAGCGAGCCTTCCGGTCCGGCTGTTGGCCCGGTGACTAAATCACAATCCAATCCATGACGGGTACGCAGACCGAGCACACTGGAGACGGTGTTCTCCTGTGCGCCGCCCACAAT
>JAURFH010000149.1:0-8241 GCA_030834415.1 Verrucomicrobiota bacterium
AGGAAGATGAGCGAGGCGAGACCGAACCAGTTGAACGGTTTGCCTTCCACTACGGCATATTCTGGCAACCAGACCGGCGGGTTTTCCTGCAACTGCGCCAGCTTCTTGCGGGCGAAGAGTAAAGTCCACTCACGGATGCACAGGATCAAAATGATCGTGACCATGATGAGGAAGGCCGCCGTGACGACGGTATCGAGCATCATGTTGAAGTGCAGCACGCGATTGGTCTTCAAAGCCTTCGCGGCCGCTTCAATGGTGGTGGCTTCACCCAAGGTCTTCGCGGCCTCTACCGCCTGTTGCAAGCCGGGCAATTTTTCATCCAGCGACTTGGCCTGGGCGAGGAACCCGATCTTGGGGCTCTCATGGAACAGCTTTTGCCAGCCGGCCGTCATAGTAACAGTCATCAGCCAGATGAGCGGGATGATGGTGACTAGGGCATAGATGGGCTTGCCGGGCGCGGGCTTGGGATTGTCCGGGCCGGTGGGCGGCGGATTCAACTGCATCTTCAGGATGACCGTGGTAGCGAGGCATAAGGCGATACCGGCCAGCAATTGATTGGCGATACCGAACAGCGGCCACAGGGAATTGATGCCGCCCAAAGGATCACGCACACCTTGCACCAAGAAGTAACCCCAGCCGATCACCAGCAGGGTGCTGGCGAAGAAATTGGCAGAGATGCTCTTGGTATCGCCTAAAGGTTTCCAGACATGACTGAGCAAGTCTTGGAGGAGATACCTCCCTACCCTCGTCCCGGCATCAATGGTGGTGAGGATGAAGAGGGCCTCAAACATGATGGCGAAGTGATACCAAAGGTCCAACCAGCGGGAGCCGGCTACCTTGGAGAAGATATGGGCCATACCCACCGCCAGAGTGGCCGCACCACCAGCGCGGCCAAAGAGGGTGTGTTCACCTACCGCTGCGGCTTCAGCCTCCATCTGTTCGACCGTGATGGGATATCCCTTGGAGGTGACCAGGGCAGCGGTCGTCGCGCCATCACCTTTCACATTCATGGCGAAGTAGACCCCGGGGTCCAAGGTGCAAGCGGCGATGAGGGCCATGATGGCTACCAGCGATTCCAGGCACATGGCCCCATAACCGATGGGGCGGGAGTAACCTTCACGCCCGATGATCTTGGGCGTGGTGCCGCTGGAAATCAGGGTGTGAAAACCGGAGATAGCACCGCAAGCGATGGTGATGAAACAGAAAGGGAAGAGTTTCCCGGAAAAGACCAATCCCTCACCATTGCTGGCGAAGTCTGTGATGGCCGGCATGTGCATGACAGGCAGCACCACCAAGATACCCACTGCCAGGGCGAATATGGTGCCGAGCTTCATGAAGGTGCTGAGGTAATCGCGCGGGGCCAGCAACAGCCAGACCGGCAACACACTGGCCGCCAAACCATAGACGATGACCGCCAAAGCGATGGGCAATTCTTTCAGAGTGAACATCGCCGACAGGTCCGCATGCTCATGCACGAACTTACCGCCCCAGACAGCAAGGAAAAGCAGGACGATACCGATGATAGTGACCTCCATCACTTTACCCGCGCGGATATAACGCAGGTAGCAACCCATGAACATGGCGATGGGAATCGTGGCCCCGACGGTGAAGACGCCCCACGGACTCTCAGCGAGGGCTTTCACCACGATCAGCGCCAGCACGGCAAGCAGGATGACCATGATGGCCAAAATCGCGAACATGGCGATATAACCGGCGGTGGTGTTCAGTTCCTCCTTAACCATCTGGCCAAGCGA
Organism: Verrucomicrobiota bacterium; assembly: GCA_030834415.1. Lineage (GTDB taxonomy): Bacteria > Verrucomicrobiota > Verrucomicrobiia > Limisphaerales > JAEYXS01 > JAEYXS01. Next base: position 1,755 of record JAURFH010000149.1, read on the forward strand.
TTTGCCGTTACGACGCATGGAACTGAAGAGGATGACGAAATCCTGAACCGCACCACCCAGCACCACACCGATCAAAATCCAGAGCGCCCCGGGCAGATAACCGAATTGCGCAGCCAAGACCGGACCGACCAAAGGTCCCGGACCAGAGATGGCAGCGAAGTGATGGCCGAAGACGATCCACTTGTTCGTCTTCACGAAATCTTTGCCGTCGTCATTCACTTCGCAAGGAGTGGCGCGACGGTCATTCAGCATGAGGACCTTGGCGGCGATCCAACTCGAATAGAAGCGGTAGCCGATGGCGTAACTGCAAACGGCGGCGATCAGAATGTAGGCGGAGTTGATGGGTTCGCCACGCTTGAAGGCGATGGTGAGGTAGGCCCCCACACCCAAAAGCACCACGACCAGCCAGCCCAAAGTTTTGAATAAGTTCTTCATGGATTAATCACAGCTTCTACCAAAGTGGAAGCCCACGGGATAAGCGACAGATTATGGATTTAAGTCCCTAAGTGGCAACCTTGGACTCACTAAATGGATATTTTTACCCCCCGGCAAATGCGCCCAGCGCAGTTTAATGTGAGTATTTTCTCGGCTTTTGCCGTCTAATGGAGGAATTTGAAAAGGATATTTGTCAGACGGAATGCTATGATCAAGATGTTCCGGCAGCTATGGCTGCCCTTATTTTTGGTTTTGTTGACGGGAGGTCACCGGCTACAGGCGGAGTCACCCGCGCTGCAATTGACGGATAAGGTGGTGGCCTTATCGGCCAGTCTACAACCAAGCGAGGAGACGGTTTACACCTTAGCATCATTCAACTGGTTCTGCGTCGGTGGGGTGGTACCGGGAAAAGGCCGTAGCGTGGTGCAAGCCTACGATGCCGACGGCAAGGCCCAGCAGGAATATGTCTTCCCCGCCGGGCAGATCATCTACGCCTTGCACGTGCTGGAAGATGGCGCGCTCTGGGGGCTTACACGCAAGGACAGTCCGGGCTGGCGGTTGGTGAAGTTCAATTTCAGCGGCTTGCTTTTGCAGGATGTGCCATTGGTTTTCCCGAACGGGTTTGACCTCCCAGTGCCGGAATCGCCTGCCCGACTGCATCTGGTGCCCGGCCTAAATCCCCGCGAGATCCATGGCGTTTATTTCGCTCCCGGACCCAAGCCGGAATTCAAAACGTTCACGCTGTCGCCCTACGGTATCGTGGTGGCAACGCGGGCTGATGGATTCCGGGATCGTGATGGCTACACCCATCGTTACCAGAGCCACAAAGGGGAAGATGGCTCGGAAACGCTGAGTATCGTGTGGAAACATAGCAAGTTCCCGCTGACGGAACCTTTCTACGCACTGGATCTATGGGATGACCAAGTGGTGGTCCACACTTCTGGTGATGGCTCTCAGGGACAATCCTATCTACTGGCCATGAATGAGTATCGGCCGATGTGGCGTGAGCCGTTGAAATTCCCGCTGCGCAACAACGGCTATACCTTCTACCAATACAACCACATAACCCGGAAACTGTCCGCGTATCCGTATCTGGATGCCTTGCTGGGCACAGACTGGCGGGTGCCCTCAGCCGCCAAGCGGAAGACGCCAAAGGTGCCGAAGCGGTTGTAGTCCGCCGCCATCGAAAACAAAACAGCCGCCTCGGTTTCCCAAGGCGGCTGCTGGTAAGTGTGATCCCCGCTTAGAGTTTTGCCATCGCGTTATCGAGGGCGGTGTAGAGCGTGGCCATCGTCTCATCCGTCTCATCGCCCATGTTGGAGATGCGGAAGGTGGTGCCCTTCACTTTGCCGTAGCCGCCGTCGATGAGGAAGCCCTGCTCTTTCACGAGCTTCTGGAGCTTGGCGACATCAACGACACGGCCACCGGGCTTGGCACCGTTGTTCATGCAAGTCAGGGTGACGGACTCATAGCCTGCTTCCGGGAACAAGGTAAAGCCGTGCTTCGCCGCCCAAGCACGGGTGGCTTGAGCCAGACGCAAATGACGGGCATAGCGCGCATCCAAGCCTTCGGCAAAGAACTCATCGAGCTTGGAGCTGAGCGCGTAGATATGCGAGATGCTCGGCGTGCTCGGGGTCATGCTCTCCTTCGCGTTCTTGTCGAACTCCACGAAGTCGAAGTAGTAACCGCGGTCTTTCACCGTGGCGGCCTTGGCCAACGCAGCCGGAGAAGCAGTGAACACCGTGAGGCCCGGAGGCAAGGCGAACGCCTTCTGCGTACCGGCAAGGAGGACGTCGATACCGAGTTCATCGAAGTTCAATGGCAGCGCGGTCATGGAGCTGACGGCGTCCACGATGAACATGACGTCGGGGTATTTCTTTTTCAGCGCGGCGATCTCCAGTAGCGGGCTCATGGTGCCCGTGGAGGTCTCGTTATGGATCAGCGTGAGCGCATCGAACTGACCGGTGGCGAGTTTCTTGTCGATGGCCTCGGCACGGATAGGCGAACCCCATTCGGATTGCAATCCTTCGGCTTCCTTGCCGCAGCGCTTGGAGACATCCAGCCACTTGTCGGAGAAGGCGCCCTTCATGCAGTTGAGGACCTTCTTGGTGACGAGATTGCGCAGGGAACCTTCCATCACACCCCAAGCGGAGGAGGTGGAGAGATAGACGAGCTGCTTCGTGGAGAGCAGGGTCTGAAGCTGGGGTTGGATCTTGCCGTAGAGGTCCTTGAAGGCCTGGCTGCGATGCCCGACCATGGGCGTGCGCAGGGCCTGCCATGTCTTTTCGTTGACTTCTACCGGACCCGGAATGTGCAATTTGACGTGTGCCATATAAAGCTCGTGAAATTTTTCACAAGGCGACTAGGAACGCAAGCAGGGTTTTGGGATTGTGATTTGGCGGCTGTTTCGGGCAGATTTACGGCATGTTCCCGCGCATCACTTTCCCCGGATCGCTCCTGCTCCTGGCACTCTGGTTCTCGGGTTTGACGGGAGGGGCGGCAGCGGCCCCTAAACCCAACGTGGTGTTCATCTTATGCGATAACCTGGGTTACGGTGATATCGGTTGCTACGGCTCCAAGATACATCGCACGCCAAACGTGGACCGACTGGCGCAAGAGGGATTGAAGCTCACGGGGTTCTACGCCGCCAGCGGAGTCTGCACGCCCTCCCGCGCGAGCCTCATGACGGGTTGCTATCCGCGCCGGGTGAACATGCACCTGAGCGATCTCGGACGGGCCGTATTGCAACCGGTTTCTCCCAAGGGATTGAATCCGGAAGAAGTGACCATCGCGGAGGTGTTGAAAACGGCGGGCTATGCGACCGCAATCATCGGCAAGTGGCATCTGGGTGATCAACTCCCCTTCCTGCCGACGCGTCAGGGCTTCGACCATTTCTTCGGCATACCATACAGTGATGACATGACACCGCGCGCGGGCCAAGTGTGGCCGCCTCTGCCCTTGATGCGTGATGAGAAAGTGATCGAGGCGCCAGTGGATTGCCGTTTCCTGACGAAGCGTTATACGGAAGAGTCCATCAAGTTCATCCGCCAGAACAAGGACAAGCCGTTCTTCCTCTTACTCTCACACGCGACACCGGGCAGCACGCTCAAGCCGGAGGTGGCGCCGGAGTTTTCCGATCACTCAAAGAATGGTGCGTGGGGCGATTCCGTGGAAGAACTCGACTGGTCTACGGGTGAATTGATGCGCACTTTGAAAGAACTGAAGCTGGACGAGAACACGCTCATCGTGTGGACCTCGGACAATGGCGCGCCGAAACGGAATCCGGTGCAAGGAAGCAATCTACCACTCGCGGGTTGGGGTTATACGACGGCGGAAGGCGGCATGCGCGTGCCGTGCCTCATCCGCTGGCCCGGCAAGATCCAAGCCGGCCAAACCACGGATGCGCTGACCACGATGATGGACTGGGTGCCGACCCTCGCGAAACTGAGCGGTGGAAAATTAGCGCGTGACAAGAAGATCGATGGTAAGAACATCTGGCCTCTGTTCACTGACCCGGAAACGAAAAAATCTCCGAACCAATTTTTCTATTATTATCAAGGAGCAGAATTACAAGCCGTACGGAATGAGCGCTGGAAATTATATCTAAAAGGCTCGCATCTGGACCGCACCCAGAAAACCCGGGCTGAAGCAGCGCTCTATGATCTGAAAAACGATGAAGCCGAAATTCGCGATGTGGCAGCGCAGCATCCCGAAGTGATCGAAAAGCTGATGCAAGCAGCCAGACAGGCACAAGCAGACTTGGGAGACACCGACCAAGAGGGCAAAGGTCAGCGTCCTGCGGGCCTGGTGAAGGATGTAGAGGCCCGCGTGCTGCCGGGCGCGTGAATACGACCGCCAAATCCCAAATCAAAGATACGGGGTGAGCAATCGCGCCACTCCGTCACGTAGCTTGATGAGCAGCGGTCGGGCATCCACTTCACGCAAGGTGAGCTGATGGGCTTTGGCCAGCTTGCCTTCGATGTGCGCTTCGAGCTCAGAGGAAAGTTTGGTGCAGTAGCACTCCACGTTCAGCTCGAAATTCAGACGCAGACTGCGCGGGTCAAAATTCGAAGAACCGATGAAGGACCATTCCCCGTCCACGATCATGAGCTTGGAGTGATCAAACGGCGGCTGCGTCAACCAAACGCGACAGCCGCATTCCAACAATTGCCAGAGCTGCGCCATCATGGCCCAGTGAACGAACGGCAAGTTGTTCACCTGCGGGATGATGATGTCCACCTGCACCCCGCGCATGGCCGCGACATTTAAGGCGCTGATGAGACCGCGATCCGGCAGGAAATAGGGGTTCATGATGCGGATGCGTTTTTGCGCACAAGACACGGCACCCAAGATCACCCAGCGGATCTTCTCAAAATTATCATCCGGCCCATCCGGCACACAACGCGCCAGCACTGGACCGGTCTCGGTGAGATGAGGGAACCATTTCTCGCCGCGCAATTCCTCGCGTGTGCAGAACATCCAGTCATCTGCGAAGACCTCTTGCAGATAGCCCACCACCGGACCAGTGAGACGGAAGTGCACATCTTGCACCGGACGTTTGGGAGACTGCTTCAGCAAGTGACCATCACGGATGTTCATGCCACCGGTAAAAGCCGTCAGCCCATCGATGACCAAGATCTTGCGATGGTTACGCAGGTTGATGGCCATGGCGCGCACCGGCACAGAAGTCGGCAGGAAACGCGCGACCCGGATCCCCGCCTTTTTCAGCTTTGGCACGATGGATGGCCATGAGTAGCGCGCACCGGTATCATCGATGAGCACGCGCACATCCACCCCGCGCTTCATGGCGCGCACAAAGGCATCGAGAAACTGATTACCCGCTTTGCCCGGATCAAAGATGTAGGTGACAAAAGTGACGGATTGCTGCGCGGAATCGATGGCGGCGATCATCGCCGGAAAGGCAGCATCACCATTGATGAGCGGGTCCACGGAATTACCCGCCAGCAAAGGCTGATGCGTGGTCACATTCACCAACCGCGCCAGCGGTGCGAGCGAAGGCATCTCACGGGCCACGGTATCGAGCGGATACTCTTGCTCAGCCAATTGCCCGGCCTGCGTCTGGTAACGCGGTTGGGCGGCCCGTAACTGGTTAGCCCGGATGCGGATGCGATTGATGCCAAAAGTGATGTAGAGCACCGGGCCGATCAACGGTACCAGCCAGCTCAAGGCCACCCACATGACGGCGGCCCGGGTGTCGCGCTTATGCAAGATGGCATGGCAGGACGTCACCACGGCGATGAACACCGTGAACAAAGCCACCAGTATGTGCCATATGTGGGCCAGGTAATCGAGCCAGTCTTTTGGTTCTGCTTCCATGCGTTCGTGCCGCCGGTCTCCGGACAGAACTTAAAGCATGGCAAAGGGTTTTACTATGGGAAGTTTGCCGCTTGCGTCGGATGGGGTGTTGACCGACAAGTGTGGTCTTGTGAAACACGCCCTGCAGATTTGCCTGATCGCGTTGACCTGTCTGCTTGCCCGGACCGGCAAGGCCGCGGAGACGCCGTTGACCAACATCGTATTCGGTTCCTGCCTGAACAAGACGGCGCATCCGATGCTGGACCGCACCCTCAGGCTGCCCATGGACCTCTTCATCTTCATGGGGGATAACATCTACGGTGACACCACGAACATGACGGTGATGCGGGCGAAGTATGACGCCTTGAAGCAAAGCACCTTCATGCAGGGATTGAAAAAGAAGGCACCCTGCATCGCCACGTGGGATGACCATGATTTCGGGATGAATGATGGCGGGGCGGATTTCCCGGCGAAGAAAGAAGCGCAGCAGGAATTCTATAACTGGCTGGATGAACCGCTGGATTCGCCCCGGCGCAAACAGGAGGGAGTGTACGATGCGCGCATTTACGGTCCCAAAGGCCAGCGGGTGCAGATCATCCTGCTGGATACCCGTTATTTCCGGAGCAAGCTGACGCGCGGAAACCATGGGATGGAACCGAGCGGCGGGCCGTACATCCCCTCGCCCTTCAAATCCACGACCATGCTGGGTGAAGCGCAATGGAGCTGGCTGGAGAAG
>JAURFH010000149.1:8339-10823 GCA_030834415.1 Verrucomicrobiota bacterium
GAAGCTGAAGGAACCGGCGGAGGTGCGGCTTATCATCTCCAGCATCCAGTTCGTGCCGGAGTTCGCCGGATGCGAATCGTGGGCGAACCTGCCACATGAAAAGGTGCGCATGTTAGAACTGTTGAAAACAACTAAGGCGAATGGCGTGGTTTTCCTGAGCGGCGACCGGCACTGGTGCGAGTTCTCCAAGATGGATGGGCTGGCGGGCTATCCCATCTATGAACTGACGGCGAGCGCGATGACACAACGGCATCCGCGCGGCACGCCCACGCCCAACATCTACCGACACACTCCCAAGACGTATCACGAAGCGAACGTGGGCACCTTGCGTCTCGAATGGGCGGGCAAGGAGACGAATCTGCATCTGGGCATCGTGGATGCGGAAGGCCAGACGCAGCTCGATTACACGATCCCGCTGACTGAGTTGCAGCCGAAGTGACACTCGCGGACGCGAGGGCAATTGCATGACCGACCCGTCGCCAGTCCTCATCCCGACCAAGGATCGCAAGCAGGCGATGGACTGGAGTCTGGCGTTGACGAGCCAGGGCATCGAGGTGGCCATCGTGCAAACGGAGGAGGAGCGCTTCGCCTTACAAGTCTCGGCGGTGGATTCCATCCGCGCCTTCCAAACGCTGAAGCTGTATCATCAGGAGAACCGGGGTTGGGGTTGGTGGGTGGCGCGAGCCGATGAAGGACCACGCTTCGAAACCCGAGCGATTCTCTGGGTAGCCGTGTTGATACTTTGGTATGCCGTGACAGAACGTTTCGGGCATTGGAAGTCAGCCGGGATACTCGACAGCAATGCCTGTCTACTTGGCGAATGGTGGCGACTCTTCACCGCTGTGACCTTGCATCATGATCTGGCGCATCTGGCGGGGAATTGCGCCATCGGTTTGCTGCTGTTCGGTCTGGCCGGGGCGCGATATGGCTTGGGGCTTTCCCTGCTGACTGCCTATCTCGCCGGAGTGATCGGTAACTTCACCGGGTTGCTCGTATACGAAGTAGGCTACAACAGTCTCGGTGCATCTGGTATGGTGATGGGTACGCTGGGCTTATTGATCTCCCGCCCCATGACCAGCCAGGAACTGCCGGCGACCCAACGCAAACGCCTGATAGTAGCAGTAAGCGTAGGCGTGATGCTGTTCGTGCTGCTGGGCGTGAGCGGCGATCCGCAAACGGATATGGTGGCGCATCTGGCCGGATTCGTTGCGGGACTGTTTTTCGGATGGATGTTGCGCCGACTGACTGCGAGGCTGGCACCGTCCGTCCAAGCAGGGGCGTTGGGAGGATTTATCCTTTTACTGGTGCTGACGTGGGGGCTGGCGTTGCGTTGACCGTTTCCCCGGCAGGTGGTTGATCTGACGGAGCTGTCAGTTTCAAGCCCACGATGCCAGCCATGATGAGCGCAATGCTGAGCAGGCGCAGCCAGTCTTTCGATTCATTGAAGAGGACAATCCCCGCAATCGCCCCGCCCGCCGCGCCGATGCCCGTCCAGATGGCGTAGGCCGTTCCCATCGGAATGGTGCGGATGGCGAGGGAGACCACGAACATGCTGCCGATGAGCGCAAGCACCACGATGGCGCTGGGCCAGAAATTTCGGAAGCCATTCGAATACTTCATCGCGATCAACCAGATGATCTCCAGCACACCGCCTAAAAACAGATAGAACCAAGCCATAGGGACGGAGTTTCGTCGAGGGGGCCCGGAAATTCAAGTGAGGGAACCTACGGTGATATGGCCCGGGTGCTTCCCGAGTGAGGTAGACGGAGGAGAAAGGTCAGTTTATTGGCATAGTAAAGTCAGGGTAAATACAATGTGTTTACAAAAATATTTGTAACGGGAGGATGAGCGCAAGTGCTGATGAGGCGATCAGGCAGGGTTAAGGAAAGGATCTTCGGTGGAATCGAGGCAGAAAGATGAAACCATTCTATCTATCTAATAATGAATATATTACAAATCAAAATCCAAGCAAGCCAAACCAATTGGAGACGGAAAAACAGATTGAGCAGCTCAAGGCCGCGTAGTACACAGAAACGTAACAGTTTGTACGAAAAAAACCCTTTGACTTGGGACGAGGCATTGGGCAAATTGAACGTGCACACTAAATCAGGAAGTTAAATCTCAAATGAAAACTAAAGCTCTCCTACTCGCAGGACTGGTGACGTTGGCCGGGGTGGCCGCATCTGAAGCGCAGACGGTTTATTCCGTGAACGCCGTGGGGTTTGTGAATGTGACAGCGCCAGTTGGGTTCTCGATGATAGCGAATCCACTAGCAACTGCCAATGCAACAGTCGCTACGTTGCTGCCAGGAATGCCGAACAACACCAAGTTGTTCAAGTTCAACCCTGCGACTGGCTCATTCGTCATCAACACTTACCGCACAGCTTTGAGTAACTGGACGGATCCAACGATGACTCTGGCACCCGGCGAGGGCGCATTCTTCCAGAACGTGACGGCCGCACCAATGGTTTTGACCTTCACGGG
>JAURFH010000014.1 GCA_030834415.1 Verrucomicrobiota bacterium
GGCGTGGGATGTTTCACGCAGGCTTCCGCTGCATTGCCAAAGAGCAGGCAACTGCCGGCGAGCCAGTTGGTCTGCGGTTTCTCCATGAACCGCTTGGCCACCATGTCAAAGGCGCCGGGGAGAAAGACGTCATCACTGTTCAGGTAGGCGACGATATCACCCGTCACCCGCGCGAGACCTTTATTGATGGCGTGGGCCTGGCCGCGGTCTTTCTCACTCACCCACCAGGCGAGCTTGCTCTCGTAACGCTTGATGATCTCCACGCTGTCATCGGTGCTGCCTCCGTCCACGATGATGTACTCGATATGGGGATAACGCTGGTTCAGGACAGACAGGATCGTCTCCTCAAGGAAGTGGCCTTGATTATACGAGGGCGTCACGATGCTGAATTTTGGGAGGTCTGCCATCAGCTCAGTCATTTGAAGATTGATTGCCGGTGAATGTCAACGCCGCCAGCGTCGCTTGAGCAGGCGGAGCCGGATACGCAAGGCGGAGAATTCTCCCCGTTCAGCAGCTTCCAAGCGGAGCAAGGCACTTTCTTCTGAGGACGGAAGGGCGGCTTCGAGCAGACGCAACGCCAAGGTTTGCTCCCAAGCGGATCGCACGGCGTTGTCGGCGACGGGACGTTTCTTCAAGTAAGCCTCCGCCAACGAATTTTGTCCGGTGACCAAGGTACGGAGCTCTTCGCCAGAGAGAGAACTTGGTTCCTGTCGCCAAAAGCGGAACAACCGATCCGCTTGTTCGGGGGATAGATCCAAGCCGCGTCGCTGCCAGACACGGCGGATGACTTCGAGCGTATGTTCGATGACGGTGCGTTCCGCGAGACTCGAACGATTGGTGTCATGCTTGCGCACGCGCAAGGAGATGGCATTGATCTGGGTGAACTCCACTGATTCCAACAGGCGCGAAGTAAAATCGTAATCCTCGGCGTAATGTACTGCCGGATCGGGATCAAAGCCACCGCTCGCAAGATAAGCATCTCGCCGCATAAGCAGAGCGGAAAAATTAAAGACCGCATGGAACTGGTGCCGCCAACAGTTCAATTCCGGATCGGCAGCGAGCAGCCCCTGATGTGCCACCTTACCATCACCGCTGAACCATTCCACAGAACCGACGATCACACTGCTGTGGGGATTTTCTTGGGCGACACCCAGATCACGGGCGAGACGCTCGGGCGGAATGAGATCATCGGCATCCAGAAACATGAGCCACTCGCCCCGGGATTGCTGGGCTCCGAAATGTCGGGCGACCGCCGGACCGGCATTAGCCTGACGCAGCAGACGGAAACGCGGGTCTTTGGCGGCGGCAGCGGCGACCAAGCTGGGGCCGTCATCCGAGGAACCATCATCCACCACGATGACCTCCCATTGCTCCATCGTCTGGGCAAGGATGCTCTGCAAGGTCTCCATGATCCAGCGGCCCGCGTTGTAGAGCGGGATGACGATGGATATGACGGGAGACCCGGAGCCCATTTCCGGTCATGCTGCCTAAAGCCGGGGCAGATTAAAACACAAACCGAACAACGCTGCTGATTGCGCAATCAGATGGTTGGACCGCATCTGCGCGCCAATGCGGGCGGCATCATCAGTCGCCTTGCTGGCACGCCACTTCTGCGCCAATCCCAGTCGGCCGAAATAAATGGCGCGACGAAAGGCGAGCAGCGCGCTTCGTCGATCTTCCGGTATGCGATAGAGCTCCAAGATGGCTTGCGATTGGCCGATACCGCGCGCCAGTTTCAACAGATAGGCGGGGTCAAGCCGGGCAGTCGGCATGTAATGTTCCAAAGCCAGTTCCGGGACATACCACAGTTCATGGCCAAGCCGGCTGATGCGATAGCAGATCTCCGTATCGCCCCCAGAGGAGAGCGATTTGCCCTGGCGATCCACCAGAAACATGGGCTTGGCGAAAGCTTTCAGGGCTGGATCGCGCCGCACCACCATGCCCGCACCGGCCGGGGCCCACCAGCCCGGCTCAAGCAGGCAAAAGGGTTTATCCCCATGGTCATAGATGGCAAGATAAGCAGCTACCGTATCGAACCATGCGGGCGGTGTGCTTTGATACACACCGAGGCAACGGCCACCGATCGCTCCCGCCTGCGGATGTTCCGCCATGAATCGCGCTGTGACCACCAGATAGTCTGGGTGTAAAAAATTGTCATCATCCACAAAGATGACGACCTCACCTACCGCTTCCTGCAAAGCACGCTGACGGGCATGTGACAACCCAAGTCGCTCCTCACGCACGACGCGCACGGAACTGAAACCGGGCAGAGTGACAAATTCCGGGGGAAGGGTGAGGGATGGTTGTGAAGCATTATCCACCACCAGCAATTCGGTCTGTGGCGGGATCCCGATTTGGCCGCGCAAAGCCTCAAGGCAGCGGGTAATGATGTCCATCGCCGGATTGTGCGTACAGATGGCGACGGAAATGGTGATGGGGCCAGACATCTAAGCGAGAGTGGCAGGCGGAGCTGGAGGGTTCAAGCCGTCAACGGCGCAGGCGGGCAATCAAGGTGGCCAGCAGAGTCACTGGCAAACCGCGCAGAGCGTGATGCCCCAAGCCCAACACCCGCAGGACATACCCCAGGAACGAGTGGTAATCCAACCACGGACAAGGTTCCTGCACCTGCTCACGATAAGCACGCGTGGCGACCACGTACGGCGAGAGCTCCTGCATGAGTCGCCGCAACAGACCGAACCAGCCTTTATCCGGACAACCAGGACCGAGCAAGACCCAAGGTTTACCGCCGATGGCGTGAAGGATAAGCGGTGGTGGCCCGAAGATACCGCACAGACGTTCGCCTAGGCTGTAACCCAATGCCCCTCCGCAATGGATGATATCTCGCCCGGTATGCAAGAGCCGCAAGGGGTAATGTGAAAACTCAGCCGCACCCAAGAGCGCGTTGAGCACATCCTGATCGCCGCGCACATGGGGCGGGCGGTTCATCAGCGGCTGGCCGTCATACCGATGATACTCCTCGCTCGCCAGGCATTCCTGCCAGCGACGCAATAACGGTTCATGCACGGCCGTCACGCGGAGCACGGCGGAGTTCAAGGTGCAAGGTATGGAGCGGCCCACGGGGAAATTCCAGCCGCGCGTGCGCAGCTCAGTGCCTTTCTCCGGCTGACTGGAGGCTTCCTCTGCGACCAGCACTTCATCATCCTTCAATGAATCCAGCAACGGCGAGAGCGAGGCAGACAAAAGCGCATCTGAATCCAACCAGATGGCTTCGTGCCAGCCATCCTGCAATAGCGGCAGGAGCGTATGCGGCTTGCAGTTCCAGCCTTGCGCCCCGGCGGGCCAGTGGTCGATGAGGGTGACTTGCGGCTGCGCCTTCAACCATTCGCGGAATTCTGGAATGGGATTGGGTCGGTAGAGAAAAACATGCGCTTCCGGACAATGTTCACGGAGGCTCAAGATGGCGAACTTGATGCCGATCTCTGCGCCACCCCGATCCTCAGCCAGACAAAAAGCACGGTGCTTGCCCGAGGCTTCAGGCATGACCGGCCTCCTGATGGAAAGCGATGAGCGTCACCTTGTCCGGCACAGTGGCGGTAGCCAGCGGCTGTAGCTTTCCTTCGGTAGTCAGCATCTGCAGCTTGAAACCAAGTTTGGCCAAAGTGGCACCCGCCGCCGTCAGCGCAGATTTCTCTACGTCATCCAAGATGAGGCTCTTGATACGTCCTGACCGAAACAATTCTTTCGCACTTTGCGACAACGCATCCAACAAAGTGACATCCGCCAAACGCAGGTGATTCACCGCGCCCCACTGCCACTCCGCGGCAAAGCGGTCCAAGGTGATCGCCACCGCCGTATCTGGCAGCTCCATCACGGCACGGCCAATGACACAGACACGCCCGGTGAGCTGATTGAGTGCGACGTTGTTCACTAGCTGCCGGTAGCGCTTTACATCCGGCGTCATCGCGTAAACCGTCCCTTCCGATTTCAGCAACTGACCAACGAGTAAAGTGATCCCGCCCAAGCCTGGACTGAGATCCACAAAGCATTGGCCCGGTTTAACGGACTGTTGCAGGTAAGCGAGCAGTGGAGGGTTATCGATGACCGCATTTCGGGCGCAATGGTCGGCGACTTCATCCTCCCGGGTGAAGAGATAGGCGAGACCGAAACGGTCCCGGAAAATCCACGGCTTACGGTCCACATGGCGATGCCAGAGTTCTGTGAGTTTGCCGCGCATGATGCTAGACGGCGTCCTCCGCCAGATGCGTCACCCCGCTGAGGTCGACCAGCTTGGCGAACAGTCCCTTCTGGGCAACCAGTTGTTCCCAGGTTCCTTGCTCGGCTACTCTTCCATTTTGCATCACCACGATATGATCGGCATCCCGGATGGTGGAGAGGCGATGGGCGATGACGAGCACCGTGCGGCCCATGCGTGCCCGCTCCAGCGCGGCCTGCACCTGTCGCTCGGCGATGTTATCCAACGCAGAAGTGGCCTCATCCAGAATCATGATGGATGGATGCCGCACCAAAGTGCGCGCGATGGCCAGCCGCTGCCGCTGACCACCAGACAACAACATGCCGCGCTCGCCGACGATGGTAGCGAGTCCCTCTGGCAATTCGGCCACGACATCTTCCAGCGAGACATCCTTCACGGCATTCTCGATATCTTCTGCCGTGCACTTCTCGTAACCGTAACTGATGTTCGCCGCTAATGTGTCGTGGAAGAGGAAGGCTTCCTGCTCCACCACCGAGACACGTTGGTGCCATGATCCGGCGGTGAAATCCCAATAGCCGACACCATCCACGCTGATGTTCCCCTTGGTGGGCTGGCGCAGACGCAGCAGGATGGTGGCAATGGTGGACTTGCCGGAACCAGACGGGCCGACCAGCGCAACTGTCTTGCCCGCCGGGATGCTGAAGCTCACATCTTTGATGGCCTCGGTGCCGTTCTCGTAAGTGAAGCCCAAGTTCTCGAAACGGATCTCTTGCTTGACCTCGGTGAACTCCTTGGAGCCGAACGGATGCTTGGGAAAATCTGGGGCGGTCAGCCAGGTCTCCACCTCGCGCACACCGGGAGCGAGGAATACAAGCGTGCCGAGCAAACCGTAGATCTGGTTCACCAGCGGCAGCAAACGCAGGAGGATGAAACCGAAGCCTGCCAAGTGAGGTGCCCGCATCTTGCCGGTGCTGACGAAAAACCAATAGGCCAGCCCGACGATGAGCATGGCCCCGGTGACGGCGATGATCTCGCCCAGTGGCGCCATCAAGGCATTATAGCGGCTCACTTTTTCATCCGTGGTGGCCTGCTTGAGGTTCACCCGATGGAAGCGCTCGACCTCGCGATCCTGCGAGTTAGTGGCCCGCACCACGCGGATACCGCTGAAACAATCGTGAAGGCAGCTCAAGACCTCCTGATTGTTATCACTGACTTCCTTGCCGCGCTGGCCGAGCTTGCGCTGGAGAAAGCCGACAGAGAATCCGATCAACGCGCCCAGGCAAAGGGTCAGCAGCGTTAAAGGGAAGGAGATGTAAAAGAGCATGGACAGATACAGCAACGCCATGCTGCCCCGCTGGCCGATAAGCAAAAGGTAATCGATGGCGCAATTGGCGCGACCGGTCTCGTTGAAGCAGATGTTGGTAAGCTCACCGGATGTCCGATGCTCGAACAGACTGAGCGGCGCGTTCTGGAGCTTTTGGAAAATGGCGTCGCGCAGATTGACCGAAGTGCGACGTTTCAAACGGGCCGACAAAGCCTGGCTGAGAAAGAGAACGATGTTCTTACCCACGATAGCCAACAACACCAGCACACAGAAGGTGCCGACGTAAAACGAGGTCGAGTAACCCGGCATCCAATCCTGCACCATCAAGATGGGGCGCATGGGAGCCACGCCTTCACCCTCCAGCAGCAAGGACAGCAACGGGACCAACAGACCAACACCGATACTCTCCAGCATGGTGGCCAGCAAAGCCGCCCCGACCACCGCCAGCACGAGATGCCGTCCGCCACGCAAATGGGGCCGGAGCCGCCACAGTATGCGGATGACTTCAATCGTGCTTTTAAGCGCGGTACGCATCAGTGCCGTCTAAGATACGCGAGAAGGCGGGGATGTCGCCAGTCCCTAATGTCGCAGGGAAAAGAGCAGCCGGTAGAGTGCGCAGCCACCGGGCAAAGCAGCGCAAAAGCGTTGGGTCATACGCACTCTGCTTCCTGGCCCACCGGCGGGATAATAAGGACTGCGCAGGAACTCCCTGGCCCTGGAAGCATCGCCTTGCAATAGGCAACGAGTGACCGCGCCGGGAAGCAGTCCGGCCATGAACTGGCGCTTCCATGGTTCCACTTCGGCACTGGTTTCCATGGCCAGCAAATAAGGAGCGAGCCGTTCGCCCCAAAGACCGGCGGTCGTGGCGGAATGAGGGTGGGTGCGGTACTCCATCAGGTAGTCAGGACGAAAACTGAAACCGGCTCCTTCCCGGGCAAGCCGGAGGAAATACTCGATCTCAGGGGTATTGAGATCGTCCTTAAAATGGAGCCGCCGTGCCTCCTTGGTCCGCAGCAGACTGCTGCAGATGGGAACGGCATTGCGCCAGACCCAGCTCTCGGTTTGGGCGAGACGGCCGAAGGGAAGTTGATCGCGGGAATAAGAGACCGTCTGCTGTCGACTTGCTTCCTCCAGACGCTGACCTTGTTCACCGATCAGGTAGTGGTTACTGAAGACGACTGAGACATCCGGTTCGATGTGCTCCGCCAGTTTCGTCAGAAAATCAGGGAGCAATCGATCGTCATCACCGATGATCACCACCCATTCACCTTGGGCAGCATCCACGATGGCATTCCAATTCCCGGCGAGGCCGAGATTGCGCTCGTTACGGCGATAGCGGACCCGCGAATCCTTTTTCGCGAGGGCCTGCGCCCAAGGACCGATCTCCCTGCCCGGGCCGTCATCACTGATGAGCACTTCGATGGGAGCGTAGGTCTGGGCGAGCGCTGAGTGGACCGCTTCTTG
Organism: Verrucomicrobiota bacterium; assembly: GCA_030834415.1. Classification (GTDB taxonomy): domain Bacteria; phylum Verrucomicrobiota; class Verrucomicrobiia; order Limisphaerales; family JAEYXS01; genus JAEYXS01. Next base: position 6,963 of record JAURFH010000014.1, read on the forward strand.
CAGGTAGGTGAAGCGGTTATAGGTGGGTATGCCGATGGTGATGAGCGGAGGCATCAGCGTGGTCCCTTCAGTGCAAGCAAGGTGAGGAGATGACCCGTCACCACGGACCAGTCGTAACGGTCTTTATAGAAGGCGCGGCCACGTTCTCCCATGGATCGGCGCATCTCCGGATCAGCCAAGAGTTCGGTAGTCCGCAACAGAAAGTCTGCCGGATCATTGGCGACCGTCTGCGAGCAGATATTGGCCTCTCGCAAGGTCGGGCCGGTGTTGGGGCCGATGGTGGTGGCAACCGGGGTGCCATGGGCCAAGCCAGCCATGAAAGAGGTGCGCCGCTCAGAGACGCCATCGATGAAGGGCAGCAGCAACAGATCAATGCTGAACAAGATCTGGGAGACGGCCAGCGCCTCCACGTAGCCGGTGCTCTGGATCCAAGGGGAATTCTGTTCACGGGCGATCTCACCGGCCTTGCCGATCAGAATGAGGGCAACCGGACGTCCCAATGATTGGGCATGCTTTTGCGCGGCTAGCACCCAGTCCAGTTGTTTGGCCGCACTGGCGGTGCCGAACCAACCAAGAACCAAGGTATCGTCATCCCAGCCGCGCGAACGTCGCCATTCCTGGCGGAGTTTTGCCTGGGACATGACGGGCACGAGCGGGATCGTGCTGGGTGAGGCGGCGTAGGAGAACTTGTTTTTGTGCGCGGGCATCTTGGCCTGCCATTCGTTCCGCCAGGCTTCAGTGGAAGTGACAACGGCATCGGCAGCGGAGACGATCTTACGCCATTGCTGACGATGCGCCCAGGCATAGAGAAAACGGTTCGGCAGCAAGGACCAGGGGGCAGCGATCTCGTGCGCGGAAACTACCTGACAAGGATGGCGGCCGGTCCGCAAGCGGGCGAGGAGGCGCGGGATCACCGGCGCGACACCACCATGGCCATACATGTGGGGAACGTACTGCCAGAGAAGCGAAGTTTCCGGCGGCAGGGCATCCAGCAGAGAAAAGAGCGCGGCCTCATCCTGCCAATCGTTGACGTATTGGGCCCTGACCGGGGCGGCAGGTTTCTGTGTACCTGCGGAAGTGATGACCTGCACATCGGCGTAAAAGGCGAGTTCGCCGGCCAGCAGAGCAGTATAGTCCGCGACACCGCCGGGCCGGGGCGGATAGTCGGGACAGATGATGGCAACGGATGGTCTCACCTAGCGCGCAAAAAATAGCAGCCTGTCACACAAAGTCCAATGAGGAAGAATCATGTTTCCATGAGCCGAAAAAGAACCTGATCCGACACGCCGAGATACCCGAGGGAAGAGGTTTGTTCCCTCGGTAGGCGCAATATGTGGTGATAGCCGCACAATGCTGGTAAAGCACGGCCGACGACGTTTTGTCATAAAGTTCATGGGGAAAGGAAAAACTATGAAACCCATCGTATTCCTGACAACGAATGATTCCGCAGTGGAAATAACGGTCGCGGCGGTGGCGAGGAGTGCCGATTGCCAGTTGAGTTGTGCCAGGACGACCAAAGAGGCCGTCAAGATGCTGGCCGGTGAGGATACCGATCACTCCACCAGCAAAAAACTGGTCGTGGTGGATCTGGATGTCAGCGGCGGCAGCCGCACCCTCTTGCGAACGGCCGGTGGCATGCTACCGGTCATCGCGGTGACCAGCAAGGACAGCCCCTGGCTCGTATCATTGAAACGGCATCATCGCGTGGGGGCTACCTTGGTGAAACCGGTGAAGCTGGATGAACTGAGTCGCGCCTTCCGTAACGTGGGAAATATCTCCTGCCAATCATCGACCGAAGATGACCGTTGGCCGCAATTGAAGGCAGCGATCCATCGGGTGCGGTGTGTCCTTGGGACAGAAGAACGCAGCCGAGTCTAAACGCCGCGCGGGATTAGAAACATTGCGAGAAGGGTATCGGTTCTGCTACTCCCTTCTCAGCATGACCCTTGGTGGCAATTCCGCTTGGGAGATGAAACCCGGCACGGTGTTGGGAGCAGGACGTTTTGTGCTGATCGAGGCTTTGGGTCAGGGCGGCATGGGGGTGGTGTGGCTGGCGCATGACCAGCGGCTGGATGAGGATGTGGCGCTGAAGCTCGTCCCGCCCGAGATCCGCACGGATGCCGGGGCCTTGGAGGATTTGCGGCGAGAAACCCTACGTAGCCGCAGGCTCTCGCATCCGAACATCATCCGGCTGCATGACCTGAATGAATTTCCCGACGAGCCGCCGTTCATCTCCATGGAGTTTGTGGATGGGCAGACCGTGGCGGCCTTCAAAGCGCAACAACCCCAACGGCTCTTCACCTGGGAGCAAGTGCGCCCCATCATGCGTCAATTGTGTGATGCGCTGGAATACGCGCACTTGGAGAAAGTCATTCATCGCGACCTGAAGCCGGCGAACATGATGCTGGATCGGCGCGGGCGATTAAAGCTGGCGGATTTCGGGCTGGCGGCGGTGGTGAGCGAACTGACCAGTCGCGTTTCCATCAAAGCAAGCACCAGCGGCACGCCGGCCTACATGAGCCCGCAACAGATGGATGGCCGCACGCCGCGGGTGACGGATGACATCTACGCGCTGGGCGCGACGCTTTACGAACTGCTGACGAGCAAGCCGCCTTTCTACCACGGGGATATCCCGCATCAGGTGCGCAACCTGCCGCCAGATTCGCTCGAACAACGGCTGGCGGAGCTGGAGTTAAGCAATGCCGTGCCGCCGTTCGTGAGCGCACTGGTCTTGGCGTGTCTGGCGAAGGAACCGGCGGAGCGTCCGCAAAGTGCCGCAGCGGTGGCGGAGATGCTACAGCTCGGCGGGCAATCGGTGACGAGCTTTCTGGCCAAGGAAGTCACGGAACGTTGGGTGCCAGAGCAACCGATAACGTCAGGGCCACCAATCACGACACCGCCCGTGACGCCCACGCCCGCACCGAGTCCTGCTCCACAGATGGAACCAATCACTCCGGCAGGGGTCGATGAGCTGGAACCTTTGCCGCCACCACAAAAAAGTTCGGGCATGAAATGGGTGCTCGCAGGGGTGGTCGGCCTTGTGTTGATCGGCGTTCTCGCGCTGGTCCTGAAACCTAAGCCTCAGCCAGAGAATCCATCGAACGGGAGCCCTGCTGTTTCGGGAACAGACAACTCGCCGATGGGTGATAGCGGTGGGGTCGCTCTCTTCAATGGGCGCAATTTCGATGGCTGGGAGAAGCTGGGGCCGGATGTCTGGCGGGCGGAGGATGGGGTGATCCAGGCGAGGACACAGGAACCGAGTCGCTCGTATCTGGTATGGCGGGAGCGGGTGACGGATTTCGAGCTGACGTTTGATTATAAACCGCTGAGCGGTGCCCGTGGGGTGGGCAGTCACGGGATCTTCTATCGGGCGGTGATGCCGTCGCCCGGCGGGATCGCGGATGGCTTGGCGATGCCACTCATGCCTAATCCGAACAATGGGGTGCTGCTGCTGGGCATCAACGGCGACTTCAACAATTTCCGCATGACGCGCACGGAGTCACTACGGATAGGAGAATGGAATCGCATCCACATCCGGGCGCAGGGCAACCAAATCCTCCAGGCGATCAACGGCGTGACCATGTATGAAGGTGCACCGCCCAGCGCGCCGGGGATGCGGTTGGGCGACCAGATCGCGTTTGAGATCTGGAACGGCCCAGACGGTGGGGAACGGGCGGTGGAGATACGGAACTTGCGGTTGCGGCGGTTGTAAGTCGGAGCCAGACGCGGGAGGAACTGATGTCAGTCCGGTCTAAGCTATTGATCCCATGCAGCAGCCAGACACGGCACAATTAGAGGAACGCAAGCTGACGCGCAGGCGTTGGCTCAAGCGCATGTTGCTCGCAGCGCCCGTGTTGGGAGTGCTCAATGCCCTCTGGTGGGAGCCCACTTGGCTAAAAGTCTCACGCCCCAAGCTCTCTCTGCCGGATGCGAAGACGCGCATCGTTCACTTGACCGACCTGCATCATAAGGGCAATCGCGCTTGGCTGGAGAAGGTGGTAAAGGCCATCAACAAACTGGAGCCTCAAGTGGTCTGTTTCACCGGGGATCTGGTGGAGGAAAAATCTTTTCTGCCGGAGACATTGGAAATCTTGAGCGCGATCAAGGCACCCATCTTTGGCGTGCCGGGCAATCATGATGACTGGTCAGGCATCAACTTCACGGACGTGAAGCGCGCGTTCCAAAAGAACGGTGGTGACTGGCTGGAAGATGGCAGCGTGATGATGGACAACGGGCGGCTGGCCATCGTGGGCGCGACCACGAAAAAGGCAATACCCCCAGCACCCAAAGCAGACCGGCGGGTGCTGATGTTTCATTATCCGCTATGGGTGGAGAAGCTGGGAAACCAGACCTACGACCTGATGCTGGCGGGTCATTCGCATGGCGGGCAGGTGCGTCTGCCAGGCCTGGGTGCGTTGATTCTGCCGTATCAGGTGGGACAGTATGATCTGGGCATGTTCCAGACGAAGGCCGGCCCGCTGTATGTGGGTGCGGGTATCGGGTGCTTCATGTGGCAATTGCGGTTCAATTGCCGGCCGGAGCTGGCGGTGTTCGAGGTGTAGACGCGCCTCAGCGATAAGCGAAGAGACATACCTTTCTGGCGTCGCTATGCGACGCTGGACTTTAGCGGCTCTGACGGCGGCTTGAAAGCCGCCGCTAAGAATCTTGCGTGCCTGACGGCACGAAATGCTCATTCATCGTAACGCGCTCTTTAGAAGGCGCAGAACCGATTCACCGGGCGGGAATATTTCCCGGGATCTTCTTGCCCATGCTGATGCGAGGTTCTACGGCGTAGCCGAGGGCGGTGTAGAAGGCGGCGACTTTTTCATTCTCCGGCATGACCTGCAGATTGATCTTCATGCAGCCCCGTTCGGTCAATGCGCGTTCGGCATGGGTGACGAGTTGCGAGCCGATGCCTTGCCGCCGGTGGGTAGGGGCCACCGCCACGGAATAGATCCAACCGCGATGGCCATCGTATCCCGCCATGATGGTGCCCACGACGGTGTTTCCCGCCATGGCGACGAAGAAGAGGTCATCGGCTACGGCGAATTTCTTGTCGATGGCGAGGTCCGGCCGGTTGTGGGCGGATTCATAGCCGAAGACTGTTTGCCACAGCGCGATGACCTGGGTGCGGTGGGTGGCGTCAGTGTAGAGGGTGATGGTGTGGGACGCGCTCATCGAGGTCTTTTATTGGGCTGGAGGCGGGCGGTGAAATCAGCTTCTTGTTTGGGGGTGAGTTTGTCGGCGAGTTCTTCGCTTAGGTCAGCGGGTTCCATTTCCTGGCCGATGAGGTCCACAGTCCAGTTGGGGCCGACGAGCACGCCGTCTTTGGCCATGCCGGGGAGCCAGCGGAACAGGAGATCGAACAGGGCGATCTTTTCGGGTTTGTGATCGGGGAAGAGCTTGGCCTGCACCTGACGCGCGTCCGTGAGGGTGGAGAAGAAGAGGATGACGTCCGTGTCTTCAAATTGTTCGGATTCACAGACGGCGGTGCCGGCGGGACTGGAGAGCAGCCACGCTTGGCCGCTGACGATGGTTTGTTCGACGAAGCGCCGGGAGTTTTCCGGGCCGGGATTGGAGTCGCTCATGATAATAGTAAAAAATGGGCTGGGTCACAAAACAGACAGATGGGTCGCCGGTTGTGTTTCCCTGAGAGCGGACTGTAAGTGAGGGTAAGGGGCAGTCAATGCGAAGCGGTGGAGGATTCATCCGTGGAGGGAGAGACACGAATTTCACGGATTGGCACGAATTCCGGCGGGATGGAAAGCGAGGTGGGCTGTGAACTATTTTGAACCTGGCTTAACTTGCGTACCCGCTGCGGCTGGTTTCTGGGGGAAACACAGCCGCGGTCCAATGACGGGACATAGCGCGCTCCTTGGAGCGCGGCGGTTGGGAGGAAGATTTTTTGGGCGGAAAGGGCGGATTTTGCCGTAAGGTTCTCTTTTTCAATGGGTTAGGGCTGGAAAATTATTTTCAGGAAAAGGGGACCATGGACAGCGGTTGTCCTAGGTCCCCCTTTAGAGTGGAAGCATGAAGATGGAATTAAGAATTAGGAAGGTAGAACGAAGAAGGGGGAGGGAAACGTTCAACATCCAACTTTCAACGCTCAACGTTCAGAGGAGGGAGAAGGCAGAGCCTTGTCATCACGCAGCAGACGCGGGTTTGCTACTAGGACCGGAAGGATTACGGCATTGACATTGCATCGCTAAAACGGACCCATAGAGGAGTTATTTCACCATGAGCGCACCGAAGATTTTGACCACCGTTGTGGGGAGTTATCCCGTGCCGACCTGGCTGGCGGCTTATCCGTCCACGCCGCATCTGCGGGATGCGTTGCTGGTGGTTTTGAAGACGCAGGAGATGGCAGGGATCGATGTGATCTCGGATGGTGAGCTGTCGCGCTTCAATGTGAATCATCCGGAGACCAACGGGATGATCGAGTATTTCATCAGCCCGATGGAGGGGATCGTGACGGGGCTCTCGCGGGAGGAGATCGCGACGTTCCGGCGGCAAGAGGCGATGGGTTTCCGCACGCAACCGGCGGGCGTGGTGCGCGGCAAGGTGTTGGAGGGGCGGCTGAATCTGCCGCTGGACTGGCTGAAGGTGAAGGGCCTGAGCACGCGGCTGATGAAGTTCACGGTGACCTCGCCTTACATGCTGGCGCGGACGTTGCTGGATGAGCATTACAAGGATATCCAGGATCTCACGATGGAGATCGCGGCGGTGCTCCGCACGCAGATCGCGGCCATCGATGCACCCGTGGTGCAGGTGGATGAGGCGCATCTGACGGGGCATCCGGAGCACGTGGCGTGGGCGCATGAGCCGATCAATCACGTGCTGGGGGGCATCCAGGGCGAGCGCGGATTGCATCTGTGCTTCGGGAATTACGGTGGGCAGAGCATCCAGAAGGGTTTCTGGAAGGACATGATGCCGTTCCTGAACAAGCTGGAGGTGAATCATCTGGTGCTGGAATTCGCCCGGCGCGGTTATGAGGAGCTGCCGGCCTTCAAAGAACTGCGGCCGGATATCGCGTTGGGCATCGGCGTGATCGACATCAAGGATAACGAGGTGGAATCGCCGGAGACGGTGGCGCAGCGGATCGAACTGGCGGTGAAGACGCTGGGCGAGGAGCGCGTCAAATGGGTGCATCCGGATTGCGGCTTCTGGATGCTGCCGCGAAGTGTGGCGGACCGGAAGATGGCGGCGCTGGTGGCGGGGAGAGATTTGTTTCTTAAAGGATAAACCACGGCCCCGACAGGAGCCGGGGTGAAAATACGCGGAATACACGGAAGGAATGGCCGCAAACCCCGACCAAAACGCCGGGGCAGGCAAGCACAGAAGGCACAAAAGGAATTTTATGAAGATGAAGAAGATTTTGTTCGCGGGATTGGTGGGTGCGTTGGTGGCAACGAGCGCACAGGCGCAGGAGTGGACGCGGTTCCGGGGGCCGAACGGGACGGGCGTGAGCACGGCGAAGACGATCCCGATCCAGTTCGCGGAGAAGGATTACAACTGGAAGGTGGCGTTGCCGGGTGATGGGCATTCATCGCCGGTGATCTGGGGGGACAAGATTTTCCTGACGGGGTCGCACGAGCAGCAGGGCGGCATGGTGGTGCATGCGATCAGCGTGCATGACGGGCGCGTGCTCTGGCAGAAGGATTTTCCGTTCCCGGCGTTCGCGAAGCATAAGTTCAACAGCTATGCGTCGTCCACGGCGGCAGTGGATGCCGAGCGCGTTTATGTGGCGTGGGCCACGCCGGAGCATTACATGCTGGTGGCGTTCAGCCATAAGGGGGACATCGTGTGGCAGCGGGATTTCGGGCCGTTCGTGAGCCAGCATGGCGTGGGCGTCTCGCCGATGGTCTATCAAGAGATGGTGATCCTGCCGAATGACCAGGATGGCAACAGCTCGCTCATCGCGGTGGATCGCAAGACGGGCAAGACGGTGTGGGAAACGAAACGGAACAGCGCTGTGGCTGCCTACGGCACGCCGTGCGTGTATGAGCCGAAGGGTGGCAAACCGCAATTGATCTTCAACAGCCAGGCACATGGCATCACGGGTGTGGACCCGACGAATGGAAAGGTCTTGTGGGAGTATGACAAGGCGTTCAACAAACGCAGTGTGAGTTCGCCGGTGATCGTGGCGGGATTGGCGATCGGCTCGTGCGGCAGCGGCGGTGGCGGGAATTATATCGTGGCGGTGAAGCCGGGTGACAACGCGAAGAAGCAACCGGCCACGCTCGCTTGGGAGATGAAGAAGTCGGCGAATTACGTACCCACGCCCGTGGTGGTGGGAGACAATCTCTACGCGTGGAGCGATGGCGGGATCGTGACTTGCATCAACGGACCGACGGGCGAGATCAAATGGCAGGAACGCGCGGGTGGAAATTTCTTCGGCTCACCGATCGTGGTGGATGGTCGCATCTACGCGATCTCGACGAGCGGCGAAGTGGTGGTCATCAAGGCGACTCCAGAGAAGTTCGAGGTGATGGGTCGCAGCCAACTCGGTGAATTGACGCACACGACCCCGGCAGTCGCGGGTGGCAAGATGTATATCCGCACGTTGAAGCACCTCATCTGCGTAGGCGGCTCGAAGATGGATCCGCTCAAGGCAGTGAATTGAGATGGATTATCAGGCTGGACCTGCGGGACGGCTTGCGACGAGACTGCGTGGAGTATGAAGACGTTGCCCCATACGCGGTCGTGTTTTGTGTGCGGTTCGCAGAATCCCATGGGATTGAACCTGCGGTTCACGGTGGATGACGCGGGTGTGCACACGGTGTTCGTGCCGCGCGAGGAACACATCGGTTTCAGCCGCACGGTGCATGGGGGCATCCTCGCGACGTTGCTGGACGAGATCATGGCGTGGGCATGCATCGCGCAAGGGAAGCAACTGGCATATGCTGCGGAGATGACCACGCGCTTCCTCAATGTGGTGCGGCCGGGCGCGGAAGTATTTGCCACGGCGAAAATCGTGGAGAACAAACGCGGACGGTTGTTCATGGCGGAAGCGGAGTTGCGCCTGAAGGACGGCACAATCTTAGCGACCGGTTCGGGCAAATACCTGCCGATCAAAGGCGACGCGCTGGAAGAGATGAAGGCGGACTTGGAGTCGGACCCGGGTGATGTTGCGCTGTGAGGCTACTTGGGCACGACGATGATTTCTTCGGGCGGTTCCAGGTGCAGCTTGCGCTGACGGACCCACCGCACGAGCAATCCATCCAGCGGGCTGAAAATCCAGGCCAGCACGAAGAGCACACTGGCCATCACGACCATCGCACCGGCCATGGAGCAATCGAGCCAGGTGGCAAGATGCAGGCCGAGCAACGAACTTAGGGCTGCCATCAGCACCGTAAGGGCATGGATCACCGGGAGTCGATGCGAGAGCAGAAACGCCGTTGCCCCGGGAAGAATCAGCATGGCGATGACAAGGATTGCGCCGACGGATTCGAACGCGCTCACCACCGTGATGGACAGCCAGCACATCAACGCGTAATGCACGAAGGTGGCGTTGATGCCGAGCGAAGTCGCCAGACCCGCATCAAAAGAACTCACGAGCAGTTGCTTGTAAAACAGCACGACGAATATCAGCGTGATGACGGCCACGATTCCCATGCGAAATACCGGCACGGGGGCCGAAAAAGCATCCGTCAATTGGACCGGTTCACCGAAAGGCACAAACGCGATCTCGCCATAGAGCACGCATTCTTGATCCAAATCCACTTGCGAAGCATAGAGGCTGATAAGGATCACGCCGATCGCGAACAAAGTCGTGAACGCGATACCGATGGCCGCATCCTGTTTCACCCGGCTCTTCTTGTGGATGACTTCGATCAAAATGGTGGTGATCATGCCTGCGACCAATGCCCCGATGAACATCGGTACGGTCCCGCGGCTGTGCGACAGTAAGAACGCGATGGCGATACCCGGCAGCACGCTGTGACTGATGGCATCGCCCACCAGCGCCATGCGACGCATCATGAGGTAATTGCCCACGAGACCGCACGCTGTCGCCACGAAGAATCCCATCAACACGATCCAGATGTTCGCGCCAAACCCTTCCGTCCACGGCGCGATGACGTGCTGCTGCCAGTCAAATGGTGGAATGAGTTCGCTCATGTGCGTTTGCCGTACCCCACGGCGTCCGTGATCCGTTCCGAAGGCGCGCTCCCGCGCAGCATGTCCGCCTCGCCCGGGATCAGTTTGCCGTGCGGATCATGCGTCGCGTAGTTCAGTCGCTTCTCGAGCTGGCGCACCACATCCTCACCCAGCACGTGCTCAATCTTCTCCGCGTCCTCATGCACGTGGTCCGCGGCAACCTGCGCGGCATTGGTCAGATAGAGTTCCCACAAACGGTGATTGCGCACGATAGCGCAAGCTCGTTGCCAGCCATCCGGCGTGAGGAAGACCGTTTGTTCATCGTCCTGCAAGGTGGCCAAATCGTGACGGCGCAATTCGCGCAACTGGCCCAAGATATCCTCCAATGTCTCGCGACGTTTCTCTGCCAACTCTTTCGCCGTGACGCCTTCCGGTTTGAAATCGCGTGCCTCCAGCACGTGGTAGATGGATTTCAACGTGTTCTCACGCTGCACGCGCAAGCTGCGTGAACGCCGCCGCCACCAACGCATGATGACGCCATGCTGCGGCGCAAACAGAAAAGCCGCGCCAAAGACCGCACTCCCACCCAGCACCATGAACGGACCAGTAGGCAAGCTTGGCCCAAGAAAGGACATGAACGCACCCGCAGCACCGGAAGCCATCCCAAAAATCGCTGCCAAGATAAGCATCCGATGCAACCGGTCTGTCAATAGATACGCTGCCGCCGCCGGCGTAATGAGCATGGCCGACACCAGCACCACGCCTACCGCCTGCAACGCGATCACCACGGCAAAGGCCAGCATCAGCATCAGCGTGTAGTGCATCACTTGCACCGGCACCCCGGTCACCCGGGCAAAACCGGCATCAAAACTGGTCACCAGAAACTGTTTGTAGAACAGTCCGATGACCAAAAGTGTCACGACCGTGATGATGGCCATGAGCTTCACATCGTTGGCTCCCAAGGCAGCAGCTTGCCCGAAGAGAAACTTGTCCACCCCACTTTTATTACCGGTCGGCAGACGTTGGATCATCGTGACCATGCAGATGCCCACGGAAAAAAAAGCCGCCAACACCAATCCTAGTGCCGCATCCTCTTTCAACTTGGTGGTGTGTTTGATCGCGCCCACTGCCGCCGTGCCGATCAACCCGGCAATCGTAGCGCCGATAAAGATGGCCACCGGATCTTTCGAAGTGTTCCACAAAAAGCCCAACGCCACGCCCGGCAAAACCGCGTGTGAAAGCGCGTCCCCGACCAACGCCAGCTTACGCACCACGATAAAACTGCCCATCACCCCGCAGCAAATCCCCAGCAGCATCGAACCCAATAACGCATAACGCACGGCCGGATCCTGAAAAGTGAAAAACCGGCCGGCCTGCTCCAGCACCGTGGTATCAGACATCTCGCCGATCTTCGCCGCGTGCCCATCCAAGCCGAACCACAGCAACCCCAGCGCTATGAGCACATAGCGTAGACAGTTGATGGTAGATGGTGGATGGTGGCGTGACATCACGAATCACTTCCTCTTTACGTCTTCGTCCTCACGGCTTCCGCCACTTCGGACAGAATGGTCAATCGTCCGCCGTAGGTTTTCTGCAATAGCTCGTAGGTGAACACTTCCTCCGTGGGGCCAAAGGCGACCACGCGCATGTTTAGAAGGAGCAGCATGTCGAAGTAATTGCGTGCCGTGGGCAGATCGTGATGGACGACCAACAGCGTTTTGCCTTTGGACTTCAGCTCATGCAGCAGCTCGATGATGGCGGCCTCCGTGGCGGCATCCACGCCAGCGAAAGGTTCATCCATGAAATAGAGATCCGCCTCCTGCGCAAGCGCACGCGCGAGAAAGACACGCTGCTGCTGGCCGCCGCTGAGATTGGCGATCTGGCGGTTCGCGTAGGGCAGCATCTTCACCTTGTCGAGACACTCCTTCGCGATTTCACGGTCCCGCTTGGTGGGGCGTTGGAATACGCCGAGGTGCCCATAACGGCCCATCAATACGAGATCCATCACGTTCACTGGAAAATCCCAATCTACCGATTCGCGCTGGGGCACATAGCCCACGCGGCGGAAATTCTCTTTGAGAGGAGTGCCGAACACCTTCACCCAGCCGCTGCTCACCGGCAGCAAACCCATCGCCGCCTTGATGAGCGTGGATTTGCCCGCGCCATTGGGACCGACGATGCCTACCAAATTACCCTTGGGAACGGTGACATCCACACCCCACAACACCGGCTTCTTCTGATAAGCTACCGTGAGGTCATGGATCTCCAAGGGAGCCGCTTCACCGCTAGTAGTGGTTGAAATGTTCGCACTCATCTTTAGAAGCGCCAGGTGATACCCATGAAGGGATGCAGATCCGGCGCGGACCGCGTTAAGCCAAAATTCACACCCGCATCCAATTGGATATCCTCTGTCAGCCCATAGGTCAAACCACCGTTCAGAGTGGCCATCCACGGCGTAGGTGATTCCGTGCTACTCGCACTGAAGAATTCCACATACCCGGCGAGATCTCCCACGATGCCATGACCGAACGTGATGGTCTGGATGACATCCAAATGATGACCACGGCCACCGGTATCGCGCAAGATATCGAACTCGAGCATCGCGCCCATACTCCAGCCACCGGGCAATTCCATGCCGAAAGGCAGGATCAATCCACCCTCCACCGAATTATTGCCCAGTCCCGTGGCTGCTATGGGGAATTTCACAAATGGCATCACGGCAAATGCCGTTTTACCGCCATCATTACCCCAGAGATTGTACTTCATCCGCACGGTCAGATCGCCGAAGCCCTGGGAGCGCGTGATGGTCCCGGCCGTGTAATCATAGGAGCGCGCACGATTATAGACCGGGACGATGAAATGGATGTCCAGATCGGGCAGCAAACCTGCCTTCGCATTGATGGTCGCGTAGCTTTGTGCCTCATCTTTCGTATCCGTGCGACCGGAGTTATGCCGGTCATAGCTGTAATTCCACAGGTCGGTCTCGAACTGGAAGCGGCCGGCATCCACAGTATGAGGACTCTCCGTCAGGTCCGGCCGGTCAGTGGACATCTCGCGGAGCAAAGTGCGAGGAGTGGGGTTGAAAAGATGATACTGCGACTTGTCGGCTGGTACAGGCTCCGCAGCCACAATCAAAAAAGGATTAAGGCATATAAGCCCAAGATGTGGTAGCAGCGTCCGCACTTTACTTCAACGCCTCCACGATAGTTGTGAGGTTGTGTTTGATCATGCCCTCGTAGGTACCGAGGTCGTAGCCGTGTTCCATCTGGCCGGGTGTGCCCATGGCGTCGGAGAAAAGTTCACCACCGATGCGCGCTCCGGAATCTTTGCTGATGCGCTGGATAGCCACGGGCGAAACACTGGACTCCACGAAGATGGCTTTCACTTTCTTCTCCTTGATGAAATCCACCAGTTTCACCATGTCCTGCAGCCCGGCCTCAGTAACTGTGGAGACACCTTGCAAGCCCACCACCTGAAAGCCATACGTGCGGCCAAAGTAGTTGTAAGCATCATGGCTGGTGATGAGGATGCGCTTCTCTTTCGGCAATTCGTTCGCCTTGTTGAGCGCCCACTGGTGCAGCTCCTGCATGCGCTTGCGCTTTTCCGCACCGCGTTTTTCGTAATCTGCCTTGCCCGCCGGATCGGCCGCGATGAGCGCCTTCGTCACGGTGCCCGCGCATTGCTCCCAGAAAGGCACCTCGAACCAGACGTGAGGATCATAGTGCCCTTCGAATTGGGCAGGTTGCAGCAGTTTATCTACAGGCAGGTCGGCTGTGGCCGCATAGATGTGTTTGCGGGCGCGGCTCATCTTGTCGAAAAGGTCCTGCATCTTGCCCTCCAGCTTGAGGCCGCTGTAGATGATGACATCCGCTCGTTGCAGCTTGGCGACATCTGCCGCGGTGGCTTTATAGAGATGAGGGTCCACGCCCGGCCCCATCAGACACTGCACTTCCACCCGGTCGCCGCCGACATCGCCGATGAGGTCGGCCAGCATCGTCACCGTGGTGACCACGCGCAGCTTCCGCTCGGCCGCCTGCGTCTGGCCGCCGGCCAGCAAGAGCGTCACACCTGCCAAGCCCAGCAACCAGTTCCTTAAAGTCATTTTCATAGCCATTTTTGCGGGGATGCCCACCTTCGATTAAGGGTCATCTACCCAAATGTTAGGCATACCTATATTTGCCTATTTGATTAGTGTCAACTATTAAAGTTAGGAAAGGCTAATTATCTTGATAGCCCGCTATTCGGTTTTCGACATTCCTCAGGAGAAATATTATTTTGTGGCTCATGCGACCGTTGGACATACAGCAGATCGGTGATGAATTGGCCATCAAGTGGGATGACCATAGCGAGAGCTTCATCAAACTGGAGAAGCTCCGCCGCCTGTGCCCCTGTGCCGGGTGCAATGGGGAAAAGGATATCTTCGGCAACGTATACAAGAACCCCACCAAGCCCTATACGCCCAAGTCCTTCCAACTGATACGGTTGGCATATATCGGCGGCTACGCCCTGCAGCCGCATTGGGCGGACGGCCACGGCTCAGGCCTCTTTGCCTACGATTATCTGAAGCGCGCTGCGGAATCCAGCGATGCGGACACCGATGACGCCAAGGCCAATCCCGCCAACGGCAACCAATAACTCAGCTTTGAGCGAAGCCTCCCCCCAGCCAAAACGCGACTGGTCGGATCTCTTCCCCGATCAGGACTATCGTTTCTACATGGGGCTGAAGCAGGGTGATCCGGCCAAGTTCTTCGCCCCGACTCACGAATATGAGGATGCCGTAGCCGAGCGGCGGCAATGGCTGGCTGATGGTTCTGAACGTTACGCCGCCGTATTCAAAGATGGCATCCCGCTGCTGGCCGAGGCCCGTGCTCTGGCAGAGCAATGGCAGACGATGCCCGAATTCCTCCCGCCGTCTTCGGATAATCCCTCATCTGGCTGGGATGACCTGCTCACCTTGGGCCGAAATTGGGAGACGGATTTTCTGGTGCTCAAGGTTGAGGGTCATGAGACCCCGCGACTGGTGGCTGGCTGCGTATGTTTTCCCTCTTCCTGGAATCTGGAAGAGAAGATGGGCAAGCGGGTCGATTTCATTCATGAGGCGGTGCCGGGACTGAACAGCTCCGTGGGCCGCTCCATCAGCACGTTTCTCAACAAGCTGCGACCGGACATCGCGTGGCTGCGGGCCAATTGGGGATTGGCCGCCACGGGCGAACGCAACATGCATCCAGACCGTGGCCTGCCACGCTTGAAAAGCCCGCTCACCTTGGATGAAGTCTGGCTCCGTGTCGAAGATCAGGCATTGGTGGCCTTACCTGAAAATAACGGCGTGCTCTTCGGCATCCGGCTCACCACGCATCCGCTGCGGGAAGTGATCCAACATCCCGAAGCCAAAGCGGGATTATCGCGCGCGCTCCGCACCATGCCACCGGCAGTGATGGAGTATAAGGGACTCAGTGCCGCGCGGGAGAGTTTGATCACTATGCTCGCGTAACGAGCTACCGCCGCTCTTCCGCCGTCCGCACGATTTGCCGCAGTCGATCACCGATCTTATGCGCGATCTCGATGAGTTCGCCCGCTTCCCGCTCCTCAAAATGCGCGCGGCAGCTTGTTTCCCATTGGGCGAGCCATTGATCGAAGTGCTGTGGTTGTAAACGCAGTGGCACATGACGTGCCGCCATGCCACCACGATAGATGGACGGCCCGCCGGTCTGCATGGCCCAGAACTCGCGCACCGTGAAGAGATGCGAGGGCCAGTCATCCACGTGCTGCGCGAAAATGGGGCCAAGGTCCGGATGTTCCGCCAGACTGGCGTAAAAATTTCGCAGCAAAAGGTCCAATTTCGCGCTTCCACCGAGACGTTCATAGAGCGATGCTTCAGCCATACCGTGGGCAAGATACCCCGTGCGGGGCCGAGAGGGAATAACTTCCCCGATCGATGGCTCCTACCGTCACGGAAATTTAACGCACCGTCCATTTGCATTCATCTCAAATGGGCCTACGTTCCGCACACTGGAAAAAACCAATTAACGTTACCAACGAGCATGAATAAATCGACCATGAGCTTTCCTCCGTTCAGCCTAACTCGTTTGCTGAACACTGTTTTCGAGCCCTCGGGCGGCCAACGCGTGGCCATCCTGATTGATCTGGTGGACCCGCGGCAGGTGAAGGATTTCGCCTTCCTGAAAGATCCGGCACTTACCATCCAACGCCATGCTCATGATGTCTTTTATCAGGGTCTGAAGAACGGCGGCCTTGCTGAGCTGAAGCTGACGGGCGGCGATTTCTTCGCCTACCAACTCACGGGCGGCAGTAACCTCGACCTGCCTGATGTGGCTTACACCCCGGATGGCCGCGAAGTGAAGTTCGAGCAGGGCATCTACCCGAAATACGATCTCATCCTCTGCATCTCCACTTACTCCGCCACGGCACCGCTCACAGCCTTCGCCAAGCAATACGGTTTCCGCGGGGCGACCATGCACGGCATGAACGAGATCATTCTCAGCAGCGGTCTCGCCGTGGATTATAATGATGTCTCTCGGCAAGCCGAAAAACTGCGTCTCGCCATGACCAAGGCGGACAAATTCGAGATCGATTACACCGTGGCCGACCAGACCTACACGCTCACGCTCATCTGCGAACAGCAGGAAGCGCAGAAGAGCCATGGTCTTTGCCGGGGCACGAAACCGGACGTGGCCAATCTTCCGGCGGGCGAAGTCTATTTCGTGCCGCACGGCGCCGAGGGTCAGTTCCCCATGCGTTATGAGAACGGCACCATCGGCCTTATGCACGTGAGCGGCGGGCGCATCCAGAAGGCCACACTGCTGCAAGGCGATCAGGCCACCGTGGATGCCCACAACGCCAAGCTCGTAAGCGATCCCGTGACGGGCGAGATCGGTGAACTCGGTTTCGGCACGCAGGTGTTGCCGGTTTCCGGCCGCGATATCCAGGACGAGAAAGTCCTCGGTACAGTGCACGTGGCCACGGGCCGCAGCGATCATCTGGGTGGCAGCCTCACGCCAGACAAGTTCGCGAACCACAAGAACGCCACGCACGACGACATCCTCTTCTCCCCGCACAAGACGCCGGAGATTTTCGTGCCGCAAGTGCGCATGTTCCGTGATGGCAAGAGCACCGTGGTGCTGGAAAATTATCAACCCGCGGAATATTTACGGCAGGTGCTTGCCGCGTGAGGTATAGTCAGACCGTGAGTTCCAATTTTTACGAGAGCGACCGCGCCGTCTCCGAGTATCTGCTGTTTCATTACGGCACAGCGGAAGAAATTCTGCCCTATCCCAACGGGCCACGTGACGCACTGTTCTATCCGGAACGGTGCGTGCTCAACTGTCTGGACACCGGGAGCCTGCCTGCTGAAGCGCGGGCTTTGGACGTTGGCTGCGCAGTGGGCCGCTCAACATTTGAACTCGCCAAGCATTGCACGGAAGTCATCGGCATCGATTTCTCCCAACGCTTCATCGATGTCGCCACGCGACTGCGCGACCAAGGTGGCATCAACTACGTCTACGTGGAGGAAGGCGAGATCACGCGGAACTCCGTGGCCGTGGTGCCCACGACCATTGACCGGCGCCGCGTGAGTTTTGAACAGGGCGATGCCCAGAATTTGCGCGATCACCTCAGTGATTTCGATGTCGTCTTCGCCGCGAATCTCATCGACCGCCTGCCTGATCCGGTCCGCTTTTTGAAACGCTTGTCCGGTTTGGTGAAACCGGGCGGGCAGTTGATCCTCACCTCGCCTTACACTTGGCTCACAGAATACACCCCGCGCGATAATTGGCTGGGCGGCAAGGTGGATGCCGGTCGGTCGCGCAAGACCTTGGACGGGTTGAAGAGTGAACTTGGCAAAGACTTCGACCTTCAGCGCACATTAGACCTGCCCTTCCTCATCCGCGAGCACGTGCGCAAGTTCCAGTGGAGCGTGGCGCAAGGCAGCGTTTGGCGGCGGAAGTAAGCGGCCCCTTGCCGAACCTCCCGCCCGTTGCTTAACTCCGCGCGTTGCGTTCGCTGACGTCTATTTTGGAAAGCACCGGGCCGGGGGCTCCTTGGGCCTTTTTCGGCCTCTTCATCGTCGCGTCCCTCCTCATGGTCTGGCGGCTGGAGGCCATGACCCGTAACGGCCTCGGTGGCACAGTTCTGGGCACACTCGTCATGCCGTATTGTTCCGGCATCGGGAACCTCATGTTCGCCATCTTGCTGGCGAGGGATAACGGAGACGGTGGCGATGTGGTGGTGAACTGCCTCGTGAACAATGTCACGAACCTCACCTTGCTCATCGGCATCCCTACGATGATCTTCGGCATGAACATCGCCGGTGGCGGCTCGTCGGAGAAAAAGGCGAAGTGCGCCAAGAAGGGCAAGGCGGACAAGCAAAAGAAGGGCGACACCGAACGGAAGGTGAACCGACTCTCCTTGTTACTCACCTTGGTCGCGGTGTTGTTCTTCACTGGCGTCGTCTGGGCGCTGGCTCGGGATGGTAAACTGGATTTCAGTGACGGGCTGGTACTCGTAGGCATCTTTCTCTTCTGGCAATGCTTCCATGTATATGAAGTGTTGAAATCCAACGTGGAGCAAAACAAAGCACTACGCTGGTTGATGTTCTTGGATTTCGCGCTCTTGATTGTCGGCGGTTACGGCATCTATGTGAGCACGGACTGGTTGATAAGCTGGCTGGGCAAACAGGAGCTGGGATTCATCAGCAAAGACAATCTTGGCGTGCTCAGCGGCTGGCTGATGGTGCTGCCGAATGCCGTGCTGGCGCTCTACTATTCATGGCGCGGCAAGCCAGACGTCACCTATGCCTCACAGGTAGGCGATGGCCACATCTGCATCCCATTATGCATCGGATTGTTCGCCCTGTTCCATCCCATCGCGTTGCCGGACATGTTTGAGATAGGCGTGCAGATCATAGCGGGGGCCACAATGGTGCATCTGGTCTTCATGGCGTTGTTGGGAAGGCTGCCGCGCTTTGTCGGGATAATATTGGTCGCCGCGTATGGTTACTTCCTCTGGCGCGGCTTGATCAACTGACTGCGGGCTTGTGATACAGCAGACCGGTCGATTACTGTGCTGCGCATCACCCATGACCTGGCAGCAGAACTACGACCCGCTCGGTAATCCTTGGCTTTCCACCCTAGTCGCCGCGATCCCGATCGTGCTGCTGCTCGGAGCCATCGCCCTGCTGCACATCCGGATCCATTTCGCGGCGGTAGCAGGACTCATCGCGGCCCTAGCCATCTCCATCGGGGTCTATCACATGCCGGTTTCCACGGCCATGACCACCACGGCGTATGGGGCGGCGTTCGGATTATTCCCCATTGGCTGGATCATCCTGAACGTCATCTTCCTCTATCAACTCACGGTGAAGAAGGGACTCTTCGCCATCTTGCGTGACAGTCTGGCGCATGTGGCACCGGACCCGCGCATCCAGCTTATCCTCATCGCCTTTGCATTTGGTGCGTTTGTGGAAGGCGTCGCCGGCTTCGGTACCCCGGTCGCCATCACGGGAGCCATCTTGATCCAGCTCGGGTTCAAACCGCTGCACGCCTCCGGTCTGGCGCTCATCGCGAACACGGCTCCGGTGGCCTTCGGTTCCTTGGGCATTCCCATCACCACCCTGTCCTCAGTGACGGGTATGGACGTGATGCTGCTCTCCAAGATGGTCGGGCGGCAGCTCCCGTTCTTCTCGCTGCTGATCCCGTTCTGGGTGGTATTCGCGTTTGCCGGTTGGCGCGGGCTCAAAGGTGTTTGGCCAGCGGCCCTGACCGCTGGAGTATCTTTTGCCATCCCGCAATTCGTCGTGTCAAACTTCCACGGTCCGTGGTTGGTGGACACCATCTCTGGAGCGGTCTGTATCGGGGCGATCATGTTGCTGCTGCGCTTCTGGCAGCCAAAAGAGATCTGGCCCATGCCCAAAGACGAAGCAGCCAAGACCGAAGCACCCGCAACGCCTGTGCCCGAAGCTGCTCCGGCGCAAGCCTTGACCAAGGCGAACGTGTGGCGGGCATGGATGCCATGGGCAATCCTCACCGGCTGTATCCTCTGCTGGGGCACCCCGCAGTTCAAAGGAGCACTAGACTCCATCTTCCTGAAGAAGATTCCGGTGCCGGGACTGCACGAGGTGGTGCAACGCTCCGAACCCGTAGCTCCGCCCAATGCCGCCAAAGAGCCCGCTATATACAAACTCGATCTGCTTTCCGCCACGGGCACAGGTATTCTGGTGGCTTCCATCATCGCTGGCATTTCCATGGGGTTTGGGGCGAAAGAGATGTTCCGCACCTATCTCGATACCATCTGGCGCATCCGTTACTCGCTGCTCACCATCACAGCGATGCTGGCCCTTGGTAACGTCACGAAATACTCCGGCACCGATGCCACCTTGGGGCTGGCCATGGCGAAGACAGGCTCGCTCTATCCCTTCTTCGGCACGATGTTGGGCTGGCTGGGGGTGGCGTTGACCGGTTCCGACACGGCTTCCAATGTCCTGTTCGGAAGTTTGCAGCAGATCACCGCTGGGCAGATCGGCGTCAGCGCCATCCTGATGGGCGCGGCGAACAGTTCCGGTGGCGTGATGGGCAAGATGGTGGACGCACAAAGCATCGTGGTGGCCAGCACAGCGACGAACTGGTATGGTCACGAGGGTGCCATCCTGCGGTATGTCTTTTGGCACAGCCTCATCTTGGCGGCCCTGATGGGGGTCTTGGTCTATCTGCAGGCGTATATCGCACCCTTCACCCACATGGTGGTGCATGCGCCCGCGGGTGTCGGGCCGTGAACGGTCTGTGAACAAGGAACAGAAATCCCGGTTAAGACGATGGTTCTTGCTGGCCCTGCTGGGTTTGGCGGGATGGATCGTCTTTGCGACCTGGCCACGCGATCTCGGGGAGGAACTGAGGTATGCGGTGTTTGTAGGAGACATCAAGAAGGTGAAACTTCTGTTACAGAAACACCCGGAGCTGGTGAACCAGACCTTTGTGCCCAGCGCCAAAAATCAACCCCTGCCAAGAAATCAAAGAAAGCCGGCATCCCTGAACTTCGCGGAGGAATTCACGATGTTTCTATGGGAAAAAATTGTCATGCCAGCCATCCGGGATGCCGATCCAGCCGATGAATTCCTAGAGCTGGAGCACGAGATGTTGTCACCCCTGCAGATCGCTGTCCTCAAGAAACGGCTGGAAGAAACGCGGGTACTGCTGGATCACGGAGCCGATGTCAAACAACCGTCTTGGCAGGGCTATGAGGTAACTATTTTCGCGGCCAATTGTGGTCCCGAAATTATGCGACTGATTTTGGTTCATGGCGGCCAAGCTGGCATGACCAATAAATATGGATATACCCCGCTACATGCGGCCGTTCATAACCCAAATATCGAAACCGCGCGGCTACTGCTGAAAGCCGGCGCAAATCCGAATGCCCAAGACCGGGGCGGCTGGACGCCATTGCACGGTGCGGTGTTGGGCGCACGAAGTACCAACATACTCGAGCTGCTGATCCATCATGGAGCGCGACTGGACCTCACCAACCGGCAGGGAAAAACCGCGCTGGATATGGCCTTGGAATTGAAGCGGAGCGAGGCCGCCGAGATTTTGGCCCGCAAACAGGGCAGCCGACAGCCGGTACCCTAGTCAAAAATTAGGGTTTTCTTTTGGAAGAAGCGGCCTAGACTCCCATCCTGTTTGCTTTACCGGCCTTTGGCCGGGTAAACTCTGAACTGGACTTAATCTATGCCACTGACACACACAACGGACTTGTTCGCAAAGGCCCTCAAGGGCAAATACGCCTTGGGCGCCTTCAACGTGAACAACATGGAACTCCTCCAGGCCATCATCGAGGCTTGCGAAGAAGAAAAAGCACCCGTGATGCTGCAGATCTCCAAGGGCGCGCGTCACTATGCGAACCCGGTCTATCTGAAAAAGCTCATCGAGGCCGCCGTCAGCGTCTCCACCATCCCCATCGCCGTTCATCTGGACCATGGTGACACGTTTGAGCTCTGCAAAGAATGCATCGACGAGGGTTTCACCAGCGTCATGATCGATGCCTCTCATGAGTGCTTCGAGAAGAATGTGGAGATCACCAAAAAGGTCGTGGATTACGCCCACAAGCATAACTGCGTGGTGGAATCCGAACTCGGCCACCTGGTCGGTGCGCAGTTCGACGACGGTGAAGAAGGCGGTGCTCATTCCGCCAGCGGTCACTACACCGTGCCCGACGAAGCCGTGCAGTTTGTCAAAGAATCTGGCTGTGACTCCCTGGCCATCGCCATCGGCAACAGCCATGGTGCCTACAAATTCAAGGGTGAACAGCATCTGGACCTCGAGCGCCTCAAGCTCATCAAGAAAGCCCTGAGCGATGCCGGTATGGGTGATTACCCGCTGGTGCTGCACGGAGCCTCCTCAGTGCCGAAGCATCTGGCCGAAGAGATCAACAAGTACGGTGGCGCGATGGGTACTGACACCGCCGGTGTGCCGGAAGCCGACATCGAAGTGGCCCGCCGCGTGGGTTGCACCAAGGTGAACATCGATACCGACCTTCGCATGGCCATGACGGCCGGCATCCGCAAGGTGCTCTGGGAGAAACCGAAAGAATTCGATCCGCGCAAATACCTCTCGCCAGCCCGTGACCTGGTGAAGGAATTGGTGCGCCACAAGATCAAGAACGTGCTGTGCTGCGCCGGCCACGCTTTTGACTAAACTATCGAAGCAATTGAATCAGAGGAAGGGCGGACGAAAGTCCGCCCTTTTTCTTTTTTGGAGCGCGGGTTGGGACAACCCGCGCTTCATTTATTCGCCCGCCGGTGCAACCGGCCTTGCTTCTTACGGCCATTGGGTTAAATGAATTCTCACCCAGCCGCGCCAGTCAAATGTCATACCGACATAGCCGGAGCCACGTGGGCATCTAAATTGATTATGAAAAACCTGACTCGTCGCGCCCTGTTGCGCTCGTTCGCTTTCGCGCTGGCCGCCCTGTGCACGCTGCCTGCCCTGGCGGCTGACAAGCCGAAGAAGCTGCTGGTGGTCACTGTCACGACCAGCTTCCGCCACAGCTCCATCCCCACGGCGGAGAAGATCCTCGCCCAACTGGCGCAGGAGAGCGGCAAGTTCACGGTAGATTTCGTGCAACAGCCACCCAACCAGCCACAGAACCCCCGGGCTCCCAAACCCGGTCCGACCGGGGATAAGGATCCGAAGTTTCTGGAAGCCATGGCGAAATTCGAAGCCGCAAAGAAAGTGTTCGATGCCGAGAATCCTCTGTGGATGAAGGCCGTGGAAAAAGAGCTCGAGCAGCTCAGCCCGGCGAACTTGAAGAATTATGACGGCGTGATCTTCTGCAACACCACGGGTGACCTGCCACTGCCAGACAAACAGGGCTTTATCGACTGGGTGAATAACGGCCACGCCTTCATGGGCATGCACAGCGCCACGGATACTTTCCACCAGTTCCGCCCGTTCATCGATATGATCGGGGGCGAGTTCAAGACGCACGGTCCACAAGTGGAAGTGGACTGTATAAACCAGGACCCCGCGCATTCAGCCTGCAAACACCTCCCGGCAACCTGGACGGTCTTTGACGAGATTTACCAGATGAAGAGTTTCGAGCGCAGTAAGGTCCATGGCTTGCTCGGTTTGGACAAACATCCGAATGACAAATCTCCCGGTGACTATCCGGTGGCCTGGTGCAAGGAGTTCGGTAAAGGGCGCGTCTTTTACACCTCACTGGGGCATCGCGAAGACATGTGGAACCCGGAAGAGAAGAATCGCAAGAACTCACCGGAGATCGCCAAGCAATATCAGCAGCACATCCTCAATGGCATCCTGTGGGCCCTGAAACTCGCCCCCGGCGACGGCAAACCGCAGGTCACGAAATATCCCTATTAATCCCTGAAACCATTCCGGCAGGGTTGCCTGTCAACTTGCCGGCGATACTATCTGAAGCACGATGAATCCGATTGAACCACAAGCAGACCTGAACCGCCGCAGTTTCCTGAAGGGCAGCTCTTTTGCCACCCTCATGATGATGCTGGGCGGCGTGGAGATCACCGCCCAAGAGGCCGACAAGAAAACCGCCGCTCCGAAGGTGGAGAAGAAAATCGGTGCGCCCGTGAAGTGCGGCGTCATCGGCGTGGGCACTTGGGGCCGCGACCTGATCGGCCACTTGTCCCGTCTGCCGAACGCGCCCATCACGGCCGTCTCGGAGACTTACGGTGCCTCCCTGCGGCGGGCGAAGAGCGGTGCGCCGAACGCCACGCCGTATGAAGATTACCGGCAGTTGCTGGAGAGCAAGGATGTGGAGGCGGTGATCGTCGCCACGCCCACGCATCAGCATAAGGAGATCGTTCTCGCCGCGTTGCAGGCGGGTAAGCATGTGTATTGCGAAGCACCCATGGCGCATACCATTGAGGATGCCAAGGCCATCGCCCAAGCCGCGAAGAACGCGAGCAAACAGATCTTCCAAGTGGGCCTGCAATACCGTGCGAACCCGCAACACCATCACGTGCTGGAATTCGTCCGCACTGGTGCCGCTGGGGCGCTGACCCTCGCACGCGCTCAGTATCACAAGAAGGAAAGCTGGCGCCGGACCTCGCCCAGCCCGGAACGCGAGAAGGAATTGAACTGGCGGTTGCGTCAGGACACTTCGCCCGGCCTTGTGGGCGAGATCGGCATCCACTCCATCGACGTCGCCTCGTGGTTCTTGCGGGCCAACCCCGTTTCGGTCACCGGCTTCGGCTCCATCATGCACTGGAAGGACGGCCGCAATGTCGCCGATACCGCGCAAACCATCGTGGAGTATCCGAACGGTGCCCGCATCATTTACGACGCCACGCTCACGAATTCATACGAGGGCAACTACGATGTCTTCTCCGGCACGGATGCCGCGGTGCTGATCCGCGAGAACCGCGCCTGGATGTTCAAGGAAGCGGACTCTCCGCTGCTCGGCTGGGAAGTGTATGCGAAGAAAGACACTTTCCCGGCGACGGGCGAAGCGGGCATCGCACTCGTAGCGAATGCCACCCAATTGATCGCTCAAGGCCTCAAGCCTGCTGAAGCCGCGGCCGATGGCGACTCTGCTGCCTACTACTCACTCGAAGCTTTCATCGAAAGCATCAACGAGAAGAAAGCGCCTGAGGCTGGTTGGAAAGAAGGTTTCGCAGCCACCGTCACCGCCCTGAAAGCGAATGAAGCGGTGAACAAGAACACCAAGATCGCCCTCGATGCGAAGCTGTTCGAGGTGTAAGCGACGTTTTTATCTCTCAAAAACGAAGGCCGCCTTTGAACGGGCGGCCTTTTTCGTGTTTACCAGAGAAAATCTCGCTCACTCCCCGGAGCGGAACTGCTGTACCAGCAGATAACTGCGCGCCGCTTCCAGCGCCATGATGAACTCATCATACGTCTGGTAACGTTGGGACGGTTCCTTGTTCATCGCGATGCAGATCGCGTCGTTTGTCGGCTGCGTGATGGCCGGGTTCAATTGCTTCGGCGGCGTCAGCGGATTGTTCACATGCGCAAAGGCTGCCTCCTGGATGTCCGGCGCCTCGAACGGCACCTTGCCGGTCAACGCATGATACAACGTGGCCGCCAGGCTATACATGTCGGAGAGATAGCTTTCGCCGGTCTGGGAAACTCGTTCCGGGGCGATGTAATAAGGTGTGCCGAGAACACCTTCTTCCTCGTCCTGTTCCGCATCCGCTTTGCGCGCCAGACCAAAATCCACCAGCTTGGGCTCCTTCTCAGCGTTGTAGAGGATGTTGCCCGGCTTGATGTCGAGGTGCAGGAGATTGTGATTGCTCGCCGCCTTCAACGCTCCCGCAACCTTGATGCCTACGTCCAACACATCGAGTTCCGGCACCGCACCGTCTTTCTCGATCCGGTCATCCACGCTGCCGCAATCCGCGAGCTCCATCACGATGTATTTCTCACCGTCCCACTCGTCGAAGGCGTAGATGTGGATGATGTTCGTGTGGTTCAGCCCGGCACATGCCTTGGCTTCCCGTGCGAAACTCTCCACCAAGGCCTTGTCCGTCGTGAACTCCCGGCGCATCAACTTCACGGCCACTTCCCGTTCCAGCGAAGTATCGTAAGAGCGATACACTGTGCCCATACCACCCGAGGCGATCACCGCACGTAACTCGAACTGCCGCAACTTCAAAGGCAGCATCACCGGATGCCCGCACTTCGGACAGGGGGTGGTGGAAAGTGGCGCCAAGGTGCTGGGTATGAAGATGCTTTTGCCGCATTTACCACACGGCACCATCTTCAGGGACGACGTCCCACCCGCAGACGGACTCAATGACACTGAACTCATGCTTAGTTTTGAAGGACCAATAGGATAGCAATTTTTAGCCGCCCTACAAGCCAATGTTCACCGGTCTGGCCTTTTGCGCAATCGCCAGATTGCAGAATTCTCCTTACCGCCCGGTCAGTATATTATTCGGAGTTGCCGCTTCGGCTCAGCGTCATTAATAAGAACTTATGAAAGCCCTCCGCCTTTTCCCGCTGTTCCTGCTAATGCTGGCCCTGCACCTGCAGGCGGCTACGAACGCCCCCGCGCTGAAGGCCGGTTATTGCGAAGCGGACATCACGCCGGATATCGGCATGGAACAACCCGGCGGCTACGGCAAGTCCTTCCACCGCACCCTGCACGACCCGTGCAAAGTGCGGGCCGTGGTCTTCGATGACGGCCAGAAACGCGTCGCGCTCGTCGGCACGGATACGCTGATCATCCCGCGCGATCTGGTCTTGAAAGCCCGCACACGCATCCAGGCACTCTGCGGCATCGAGCCAGAGGCCGTGATGATCGGTGCCTCGCATTCGCACTCGTCCGGTCCCGTCGGCATGGTGCAGCCGGGCGAGTTCGATCACGCCTCCGACCTCGTGAAGAAACTGGCCTACGAGCAATCCTCCTGTGCCGATCCCAAGTTCCTGAAATATGTGGAGGACCAGATCGTCTCAGCCGTGATGCTCGCGAACAATCGCCGGGCGGAAGCCGCCACCGGCTTTGGCTCGGGCATCGAGGACAAGGTCGCCTTCAATCGCCGTTTGCGGATGAAGAACGGCCTTAGCTACAGCCATCCCGGCGCGGGCAATCCCGACATCATCGGTTACGCAGCACCTGTTGATCCGCAAGTCGGCGTCATCGGCACGTGGGATAAGGCGGGCAAGCTCATCGGCTGCGTGGTGAACTACTCCTGCCACGCCACGACGAATCCCGGTGGCATCTCGGCGAACTGGATCTACTACCTGGAGCAGATGATCCGTGGTGCCTTTGGCGACGACGTCGTGGTGGTCTTCCTGCAAGGCGCGTGCGGTGATGTGACCCAGGTGGACAACCTCAGCCCTTACGCCCGACCCGGTGCCGAGCAATGGTCGCGGCTCGTCGGCGGACGCGTCGGTGCCGAAGCTGTGAAGGTCTTGCTCAGCATGACCCCGGGCACCAATGCGCCCGTCGATTTCAAAGCCAAGGTCTGGAACATCCCGCGTCGCAAACCCTCCCCCGAACACTTGCAGCAAAGCCTCGACATCGTGCAGGGCGATCCGAAGAAATACAGCACCACCGAAGTGACCTTCGCGAAGGAGATCCTCATGCTCGATGCGCTCATCCAGAAGCATCCCTCCGTCGAGGTCGAGGTGCAGGCCATCCAGGTCGGCCCCGTTGTGTGCGTGAGCAACCCGGCGGAGTATTTCGTGCAATACGGCTTGGACATCAAGAAGCGCAGTAAGTTCCCGCTCACCTTCCCCGTGGAACTCGCCAACGGCTGCGTGGGCTACGTGCCGACGCTGGAAGCCTTCGGCCCCAACGGTGGCGGCTACGAAACCCGCCTCACCGCATACAGCAACCTCGAGATCAGCGCCGGCCAGCAATTCGCTGATGTCGGTGTGGAACTCGCGAACTCACTGACACCCATGAAGATTCCCACGCCACCACCCGCTCCGCCTTTCCGCGCACCATGGCTCTACGGCAATGTGCCGCCGCAGGTGAAGTAAAAGCCCGGCCGTTCCCATTCTATTTTAATGTGACTACCGTCTCGCTCTACTAGCCTTCGAAAACATCGCGCCACACCTTGAGGCACGCACGCATGAGCATCGACTACGATCACCAGCGGAACACGCACACCACCACCGGCGCGGAAGCGGCCCTGCCAGTCATGCTTCGCACCGTTCCCGCTTCCAGCCTGCTGGATGTCGGTTGTGGCACGGGCACCTGGTTGCGCGCCGTCGCTGCTCAAGGCATCACAGATTTTTTGGGCGTGGATGGTGTAGCGCTGGATGACCGCCAACTACTCATCCCCTCCTCGCAGTATCAATGCCATGATCTCACCAAACCTCTTCAGTTAGGCCGCCAGTTTGATCTCGTCCTCTGCCTGGAAGTGGCTGAACATCTTGATCCCGCTACCGCTCCCTGTCTGGTCGAGACTTTGGTCAACCATAGCAACCAAGTTTTTTCTCCGCGGCCTCTCCCGGCCAACCCGGCCAGCACCACGTCAATTGCCAGTGGCCAGCTTATTGGCAGGGCCTCTTCAATGCTCGCGGTTACCTGTGTGAGGACGCCATCCGCTGGCAGCTCTGGGATGATTCACGTGTCGAGCCTTGGTATCGCCAGAATCTTTTTCTGGCGCGCAAGGACTCTAAAAATGCTGGTCAAGAACCACGTCTATCACCCGTGATCCATCCAGAAATGCTCCCCCATTTCGAAGCCGCCCGCGCCGAGATTGCGTCGAAACAGCATCAGTCAAACTTGGAAGAAGGCCACTCGCCGGCCACTTGGTACGCCCGGTTAACGCTACGTGCCTGGCGCCAAAAACTCCGTCGTCGACAATAATTTGATCACGATAAGGGCTAAGGCCGCTACCGGCTGCATGACAACTGCATCCGTCTGGCATCTTCCCTCTAGGCTTGCATAAAGCTCCTCCTCCGTCTTTCTTTTCCGCACACATGAAACTTATCCGTTTTGGGGAAGCCGGCCACGAGAAACCCGGCCTGATCTTGGCCAATGGCAAACGCATCGACGCCTCCGCGTTCGGTGAAGACTACAGCGAATCTTTTTTGGCGAATGACGGCCTGACCCGTCTCGCCGCCTGGGCCGAGACGAATGCCGCCACCGCTCCGGAGATCCCGGCTGGCGTACGCATCGGCGCACCGTTGCAGCGCCCGAGCAAGATCGTGTGCGTGGGCCTGAACTACGCCGATCACGCCAAGGAATCCGGCATGGAGATCCCGAAGGAGCCCGTGCTGTTCTTCAAGGCCACCACGGCCTATTGCGGCCCGTATGACGATGTCATCATCCCGCGCGGCTCGGTGAAGACGGATTGGGAAGTGGAGTTCGCCATCGTGGTGGGCAAGCGCGCCAGCTACGTGAGCGAGGCCGAGGCGCTGGATCACGTCGCCGGTTACGCCCTGCACAATGATTACAGCGAGCGCGAATGGCAGCTCGAGCGCGGCGGCCAATGGGTGAAGGGCAAGAGCGCCGATACCTTTGCCCCGCTCGGTCCCTGGCTCGCCACCAAGGATGAGCTCGCCGATCCGATGAACCTGAACATGTGGCTCAAGGTGAACGGCAAGACGGTGCAGAACAGCAACACGCGCCAGATGGTCTTCCAGACGGCCAAGCTCGTGAGCTACATCAGCCATTTCATGACCCTGCTGCCGGGCGATATCATCAGCACCGGCACGCCTCCGGGCGTGGGCCTCGGCCACAAGCCCCCGGTCTATCTGAAGCCCGGCGACGTCGTGGAACTCGGCATCGAAGGCCTCGGCGAGCAGAAACAGACCGCCGTGGCGGCGAAGTAAGGTAAACGCATAGTTTTTCCACCAAACCCCTCGTTCCCAACCGGAGCGAGGGGTTTTTCACTTCAAGAGGCCCGCTCTCATCCCGGAGGGATATCAGCGTGTAGCCGGTGGTTTCGCGAGGCACGAGCGACACCACCGGAACAGGTGTTTTACGAAACAGCCCGCACCCCGGATGGGGTGGCAGCAAAATCTGGTGACC
>JAURFH010000150.1 GCA_030834415.1 Verrucomicrobiota bacterium
TGAAAACGGCCTGTGATGTTTTGTGATAAAGGGTCATGTCATTGACGGCGATCTGCTCGACCAACCGGTCGAGGTGATCGTCAATGCGTGGAACCGAAACATCACTCCTTGGTGGTTGCTTTTGCCGCAAGGGGTGTCGGGAGCCATCAAGAAGCGGGGCGGATACGAGCCGTTCAAAGAATTGGGCAGGATGGGGTCGATTCCGCCCGGTGGCGCGGTGGTCACTGGTCCCGGGCGATTGCCCTTCAAAGCCTTAATCCATGTGGCGGGGATAAATATGCTGTGGCGCTCATCTGAACAAATTATCCGGGATTGTGTAGTGAATGCGATGCGGATTGCGAAGGAGAAGGGATACAAGTCTGTGGCGTTTCCGTTGATCGGGGCAGGCACGGGTGGCTTCAATCCCGATGAAGCCTTACGTTTGATGCAGGAGAGTTTGGCCGAGTGTGACTTTACGGGCGAAGTCCGCATCGTGCGGTTCAAAGCTAAGTAAGGAATCGAATCGTTTTCGCAGAATATTTTGCCTAGTTGAAACGTCGGATTGAGGAATGCAGAATCGTCGTATCATAGCCGGTCTGCTCGCGGGCGCCTTGCTTGCGACAGGTACGCTTTGTGGTGCGGAGATCAAACCGCGTGCCAAGGGTAAAGCCATCGACATCGAGGTGGAGCGCCAGCACTGGTCGTATCAGGTCGTCCAGAATCCTCCACCGCCTACCTTAAAAAACCGCCGCTGGCCTCAAGCTGATCTGGACCGCTTCATTCTCGCGCGACTGGAAGAAGAACGGTTGAAACCCAGTCTGCCCGCCGAGAAACGCACGCTCATCCGTCGCGCTTATTTTGATCTCATCGGGTTGCCGCCGACTTATCAAGAGGTGGAGGCGTTTGTCGCCGATCGTTCGCCGAAGGCCTTTGCAGAGCTGGTGGATAAGTTGCTGGCGCGTCCAGAGTATGGGCAGCGCTGGGGACGTCACTGGCTGGATGTGGCACGTTACGCGGACACGATCGAGCAATCGGTCGATGGCGAACGCCGGATCCCTTTCGCGCATACCTACCGGGATTACGTCATCGACGCGTTGAACGCCGACAAACCATTCAACCAGTTCGTTGTTGAGCAGATCGCTGCGGATCTGTTGCCCAAGCAGGACAAGGCCGATCTGCGGGCCTTGGGTTTCCTGACGGTTGGCCGTCACTTCCGTGCAAATGAAGATGGACCAAATCTGGTGATCGACGATCGCATCGATGTCGTGACACGTGGATTTCTCGGCATGACGGTTTCCTGTGCTCGCTGTCATGATCACAAGTTCGATCCCGTGCCCACGGCGGATTACTATTCGCTCTTCGGCATCCTCGGCAGCATGCAGGAACCGCTGGACCTGCCTGAGTTGAGTCGCAAAGGGGATGCTGCGGCTATTGAGAAGTACGAAAAGGAACGGGCGCGCATACTCAAGGAATACGACGAGCATGTGACTGCCTGCATGGCGACTGCGAACCAGCATTTTCGCGATTTGGTGACCGAGTATTTGCAAGTCATCGTAAGCAGTTCGCCAAACCACCGCACGATCGAAGGTTCGGTACCGCTCGATACCCCACGCGGCTTGCTCTACTACAAAGCGCCAGGCCGTTGGGAAGCTCTGCTCGCGCAATCGAAGCAAAGTGGCGAACCATTCTTCAAGCTGTGGCACCAATTGATGGATTTGCCGAAGGAAGGTTTTGCTGCGAAAGCGCAAACGGTTCTTTCGGGAATGACCGCTCAGCCAGCCGCCTATCATCCTTTGATTGTAGCAGCATTTCACGAGCAGAAGCCTGAAACGATGCTCGAAGTGGCGGGCATTTATGGAAAGGTGATCCAAGATTCTCTGAAGACTGAGACCGATGAGGCGCGGTATGTGACGAATCTGGTTTATGGTCCCAGCTCACCGGTGCCGCCACATGACCGGCAGGAGATGATCGATGATATCCACCGGTTTCTCACGGAGAAGGAGTTGGTCAATCGCAAGGATGGCGAACGTGGCGACGGTTTACGCACGCAGTTGAGCGTGCTCGAAGCGACGGCTCCGGTCGAACGACCAATGGCCGTGGTGGCGATGTCGCAGCCGATGGATCCGCATATTCTCATCCGTGGAGAGATGAAAAATGTGGGTGCCTCTGTTCCTCGGCGCTTTCTGCAAGTACTCGCCAAGGTCGATGACCGCAAGTATGCCGATGATGGTCGGCTGGAACTCGCCCGCGCTATCGCCAGCCCGGAGAATCCATTAGTGGCACGGGTGATCGTGAACCGTATCTGGCAGCAGCACTTCGGAGTGGGGCTCGTGGCTTCCAGTGATGACTTTGGCGTGATGGGGCAGGCTCCTTCGCATCCCGAGTTGCTCGATCACCTGGCCGCCTGGTTTATCGAGCACGGCTGGTCGCTGAAGGCGCTGCATCGCTACATCCTGTCTTCCGCCACGTGGCAACAGAGCAGTGCGACCGATGAGCGCGCCATGGCCAAGGATCCGGCGAATCGGTTGCTCTGGCGGATGTCTCCACGGCGTTTGGAGTTCGAGCCGATGCGTGACTCATTGCTGTATGTCGCAGGACGTTTGGATGCCAAACTCGGCGGAAGAAGCGCGCCTCTTGATGACAACAATCTGCGCCGGGCTGTTTATGGCTACACGGACCGCTTTCGTATCCCATCGCTCTTGCGCAACTTCGATGTGGCGAATCCTGATACATCCATCGCGCGGCGCAGTGAAACGACCGTTCCGCTGCAGGCACTCTTCCTGATGAACAGCAGCTTCGTGCGGCAACAGGCTGAAGCACTGATGAAACGCCCGGAGATGGTTCAGGCGAATTCGATCGAAGCGAAGATAGCGAAAGCGTTTGAACTGGTGTATTCGCGCCAGCCTTCACGGGATGAATTGAAGATGGCGCAGGAGTATCTAGGCCATGTGGCCGAAGGCGAGGCGGGCGCCAAACAATGGGCGAGCTTCTTGCAGGGGCTGTTGATTTCTAACGAATTTGTCTTTCTGGACTGATTTATGAACAAGCCGACAAACCTCTTTCAAAAGCCGCCGTCCTTCATGACGCGCCGCGAGATGCTGCGGCGTTGCGGCGCGGGGTTTGGCTTGGTGGGGCTGGCCGCGATGTGGGGCAAGGATTTGCTCGCCGGTGAGTCGGCTCCCGGTCAACCGCTGGCGGTGAAGCCAACCCATTTCCCGGCGAAAGCGAAATATGTGATCCAGATATTGGCGAATGGCGGTCCTTCACAGATGGACACATTCGATCCCAAACCCATGCTGACCAAGTATCATGGGCAGCGGCTACCCTTGCACTTCGCCACCGAGCGTCCGACCGGCACGGCGTTGGGGACGCCATTCACCTTTCAGAAGTATGGCCAGTGCGGCCTCGAAGTCAGTGAACTCTTTGGCCCGCTGGCTGCCCAACATGCGGACAAACTGTGCGTGATCCGCTCGATGCACACAGACGTGCCGATCCACGAAAGCTCACTGCGCATGATGAATTGTGGAGCGAGCATCATGGCGCGGCCAAGCATCGGTGCGTGGGTGACGTATGGTTTGGGCACAGAGAATCAAAACCTGCCGGGCTTCGTCGTGCTGGTGCCGAAAGGGATGCCGGTTGCAGGCGCGGACAACTGGCAATCCTCATTTCTCCCGGGCGCTTTTCAAGGAACCTACATCGAGACGCTCAACAAGAAGCCACAAGAGCTCATCGAGAACTTGCGTAACTCTTACCTTTCGCCAGAAGAGCAGCGCGCGCAGTTGTCGTTTGTGGACAAGCTGAACCAGCGGCATCAATCGGCGCGTCACGAAGCAGCGTTAGAGGCCCGTATCCATTCCTTTGAGATGGCATTTCGCATGCAAAATGCGGCGACGGATGCCTTCGATATCGATCGTGAACCGGCTTACATCCGCACCATGTATGGTGACACCGCACAAGCCAAGCAGATGCTTATCGCCCGGCGATTGGTAGAGCGCGGTGTGCGGTTCGTGCAGGTCTGGCATGGCACGCTTCAGCCATGGGACAGCCATAACAACATCGCTAATGATCACCGCAATCTGGCGCGCGATTGCTGTCAGGGCATCACTGCGTTGCTGACGGATCTGGAAGCGCGCGGCTTGCTAGATGAGACACTGGTGATCTGGGGTGGCGAGTTCGGCCGCACACCGACGGTGGAGTTAACGCAGGATGCCGCGCTCAAACCGACGGCGGGGCGAGATCATAATAACCACGGCTTTACCATGTGGCTGGCGGGTGGTGGGGCGAAAGGCGGGGTGATCCACGGGGCCACGGATGATTTTGGTTTCGGTGCGGTTAAGGACAAGGTGCATGTGCATGACTTGCAGGCGACCGTTTTGCACCTGCTGGGGATGGATCATGAGAAGCTGGTGTACCGTCATTCCGGGCGGGATTTCCGGCTCACGGATGTGCATGGGCATGTGGTGAAGGAGTTGCTGGCATGAGATTATTATTAGCAGGGATATTGTGGGCGATCTTCGGCTTGCTGGGAGTTGATGTTCATGCGGCAGAGCTCCGCGCCGGGGTGGCCAAAGTGGACATCACCGACCGCACGGGATTGGTGAATGATCCGCTGTATGCCAAGGCGCTGGTGGTGAAGAGTGACAGCACGACGGTGGTCTTGATCACCATTGATGCGGTAGCCATCGGGGAGATCGGGCGCATTAAGAATGATTTTCTACCGACTTTGCGGGTCAAGTTGCAGCAGGAGTTGGGCATTCCACCGGCCAGCGTGGTTATCAATGCGAGCCATTGTCATGGAGTGGTGCGTTTGGACACGGAGCAACTGGCCCTCGAGGCGGTGACGACGGCAGTAAAGAATCTGGTGCCGGTGAAAATCGGAGCGGGCGTGGGCGAAGAGAAGCGGATCAGTGAGAACCGGCGATTGAAGTTGAAGGACGGGAGCGAGGTGGATATGCGCCGGGCTTATGCAATGCCGCGAGATGAGGAGGTGGCGAGCGTGGGGCCGATTGATCCGCAGATCGGTCTGCTGCGATTGGACCGGCTAGATGGCACTCCTTTGGCGGTGCTCTACAACTTTGCCTGCCATCCCATCATGAATCCGCCCAGCACGGGTAACACGGCCGATTTTCCCGGCTTTGCTTCCAAAGTGATCGAGGAAC
Organism: Verrucomicrobiota bacterium; assembly: GCA_030834415.1. Taxonomy (GTDB): domain Bacteria; phylum Verrucomicrobiota; class Verrucomicrobiia; order Limisphaerales; family JAEYXS01; genus JAEYXS01. The sequence goes on from JAURFH010000150.1 coordinate 5,139, forward strand.
AATTGGGCGGTGGTGCGGTTGCTTTTTTCGTGCAAGGCTGCGGCGGAGATATCAATCCGGTGCGCTACAAGGATGTGCAGCGTCCGCTGAGTGCCGAGCCTTTGGGCAATCTATTGGGACTTAGTGTGATGGAGGGGGTGCGGAAGATTCAGACGAAGGGTGGTGGCGAACTCAAGGTCGTGAACGAAAAGGTGCTGCTGCCGCGTGGCGCGGATTTCGAGAAGCGCATCACTTCCATCCAGGCGGAACAGGCGAAGCTCCTGCTATCACTCAAGCCGACGGACATCAATTTCAAGACCTTCCTGCCGCTCTACCTTCAGCACAAGATGTCGCCGGAGTTTCCGTCCTTTTACTCGCAGGGGTATTTGCATGACAAAGCCATGGGCAAAGATGAGCTACTTAAGCTGGATGCGACGAATCGCAAGCTGCTGGAAGCGTACGAAGAGAATATTTACGTGATGGAGCGCCTGACCCGGCTGAATGTGAATCTGGCCTTGCTGAAGAAGCATCTGGCGGAGAGCCAGGCGGCGGGCAAACCGGTGATCCAGGTGGAAATGTCAGCGATGCGCATCGGCGACTTCCGGTTGGTCACCTTTCCCGGGGAGCTGACCGTGGATATCGGTCTTAACATCAAGCGGCAGGCGGCGATGCCTTTCACTTTCGTGGCCGGATATTGCAACGGTTATATCTACTATCTGCCAACGGTCCAGCAACGGGGCAATCGCGGGTATGCGCAGGAGGATTGTGACTGTATCGTAGCGCCAGAGTGGCAGAAGGTATTCGAGGGGAAGGCGCTCGAACTGCTAAAGAGGTTGTGACATGAAGGGATTTGTTGAATTGCTCACGACTGACGCCGCAACGCCTTGGAAGGAACTTACATGAGGGTAAATCGATTCACACTATTGCTGGCGTTGCTGACGGTTTTGTATGCCTCGGATGTCGGCGCAGCCACCTTTCGTGCCGGTGCCATCGCCATAGGCATAGCACCGACGAATTATCCGGTGATCGTGAACGGCGGTTTTCTGGAGAAGACAGCGACCAAGTCGAACGATCCGTTGTATGCCCGGGCCTTGGCGCTGGATGATGGCGCGACCCGCCTGGTCATCTGCGTGGTGGACACCTGCATGATGCCACGCGATCTGATTGATCGGGCCAAGGACATGGCACAGAAGGCCACGGGTTTGCCTACGGAACGGATGCTGGTGAGCGCCACCCACACGCATTCTGCGCCATCATCCATGGCGTGTCTGGGCAGCCGGGCGGATACGAACTATGTGCAGTTTCTGCCAGGGAAGATCGCTGAAGCGATTGCCGGGGCCATCAAGAATCTGGAGCCGGCGAGCATCGGCTGGGCGGCGGTGGATGATTGGGAACACACGTTCAACCGGCGCTGGATTCGCCGTCCAGACAAGCTCATCACCGATCCTTACGGGCAGGCCAGCGCCAAGGCCCACATGCATCCGGGCCACCAAAGCCCCGATGCCATCGGGCCCTCGGGTCCAGTGGACCCGGGCTTGAGCCTTTTGGCGGTGAAGGCTAAGGATGGTCGCCCCTTGGGCTTGCTCGCGAACTACTCGCAGCACTACTTCGGCGCGCCCGCGCTTTCAGCAGATTATTACGGACGGTTCGCAGAACATATCGCGCAACTCATCGGGGCCAAGGGCGGCAGCGGGCCGTTTGTCGGCATGATGTCACAAGGCACCAGCGGTGATCTCATGTGGATGGACTATGCCGCTCCGCGGCGGCAGATCAATTTTGACACTTATGCCAAGGAAGTCGCCGATCATGCATTTACGGCCTATCAAAAGATCCAGTGGCGGGACTGGGTGCCGCTAAGGATGACAGAGAAGAAGCTGCCGTTGGCGTACCGTGTGCCGGATGCAGACCGGTTGGCTTGGGCGCGGAAAATCGCGGCGACAGTCAAGGATCGACTGCCGAACAACTGGCCGGAGGTCTATGCGTTCGAGGCGCTGCACCTGCATGAACGCCAGCGCACAGAGCTGAAGTTGCAAGCATTACGCATCGGGGACTTGGGTGTCGCTACGCTGCCGAATGAGGTTTATGCCATCACGGGGCTAAAGCTGAAGGCACAGAGTCCGCTGGCGATGACGTTCAATATCGAATTGGCGAATGGTGCGGAAGGTTATATCCCGCCACCGGAGCAGCACGCGCTGGGTGGTTATACGACTTGGGCTGCGCGTACCGCCGGACTGGAAGTGCAGGCAGAGCCGAGAATCGTCGAGACCTTGTTAACAGCATTGGAAGAAGTGGCGGGCCAGCCGCGCAAGCCGGTCACAGTGGGGTTGAGCAATTACGCGAAGGCGATCTTGAGCGGAAAACCTGCGGCTTACTGGCGCTTGGAGGAAATGGTTTTTCCGACGGCTCATGATAGCAGCGGGAACAACCATCCGGCGACGTATGAGAATGGTATCGCGCTGTATCTGGCCGGAGCGGGCAGCGGCACCGGTATCTCGCCCAAGCCAGCATTGATGCCATCTGAGTTCTCGGCGGCAGGTGAGATCAATCGCGCGGCTCACTTTGCCGGTGGACGATTGAAGGCCGAAGTGAAGCCGGGCAAGCGATGGAGCGCGGAGTTCTGGCTGTGGAACGGGCTGGTGACCAGCTTGCGCGGAACCACGGGAATCCTGCTGGCGACGGATGACGCGCAGGAGCAACTGGGCATCACCGGTAACAGCGAGCAAGCGGGACGGCTCTTTTTCAACCAAGGGACTAAGCGTTTTGTAGGCAAAACGGAACTGCAATTGAAAGAGTGGCATCAGGTGGCATTGGTACGGGACGGGGACGAGGTGCGGGTGTATCTAGATGGCCGGATGGTGCCTGAGATTACCGGCACGGTGGCGGCCACGAAAGCGCAAGGCCTGCTCTTCGGTGGTGCGACGAACAAGGAGCAATATCTCGAAGGCAAGCTGGACGAGATCGCTTATTACGACCGGGTATTGAAGCCGGAAGAGCTGGCTGCGCATTGGAAGATTTCTGGGATTCCGCAGACACGTGAACGGGAGGCAGCCGAAAAAGCGGCGGCGCTGAAGATAGAACAGGAACGGGCGAATCCACCGAAGTTTCCCGCTGGCTATCGGGAAGCGGTGGCTGGCCTGAAACCATCGTTGGTTTGGTCCCTGAATGAGGCGAAGGACGGTGCAGTGCCAGACGTATCCGCTAACAAGCGGGCAGGGCGGACGGAAGGGAATGTCACCGTGCAACCGCTGACTTATGCCGCGGTGAATGGCGGGCGTATCCGGGGCGAGTTCCGCGAGGGGGCGGGTGATTACAGCGTCTCGTTCTGGTTCCGCAATAACTTACCGAACGATGCGCAGGCGGTGACGGCGTATCTGTTCTCGCGCGGGCCGAATGGTCATAACCAAGCGCCGGGAGACCATCTGGGCATCGGTGGTACCTACCGCAACAACTTGCCCGGCCGTTTGATGTTCTTCAACGGCAACGCCAAGAACCAAGTGTTATCCGGGAACACCATCCTTCCGCCGAACACTTGGAACCATGTGGTGCTCGTGCGAGCGGGCAAGCGGGTGACGGCCTGGTTGAATGGTGTGGCTGAACCGGAAATCAACGGTGAAGCGGAAGTGACCACGGCAGGGGCGAAGGAGTTCTTTCTGGGTGCTCGCAGTGATAACTTTACGCCATTGAATGGCTACTTGGCGGAGTTCGCCTTGTTCGAGCGGGCTTTGACGGCGACGGAAGCAACACTACTTCACAAGGCATCCGGCCAAGTCACCGGCACGGCCAAGCAATCGCCACCCGCCGCCGTCACACCACCGCCGGCTTCGCCGCCACTTGCTCCAACGGCGGCGCTCAAGAGCATCAAGGTGCGTGAAGGTTACCGTGTAGAACTGGTCGCAGCGGAACCGTTGACGATGGACCCCGTGGCGATCGATTGGGACTTGGCTGGGCGCCTGTGGGTGGTGGAGATGGCGGATTATCCGCTGGGCATGGATGGCAATGGCAAGTCGGGCGGTCGTGTGCGGGTGCTGGAGGATGCCAACGGGGATGGGCGCTATGACAAATCCACTCTATTCGCGGACGGGCTAAATTTCCCCACCGGAGTACTGACATGGCGCGACGGTGTGATCGTAACGGCGGCGCCTGACATCCTGTTCCTGCGGGATACGAATGGCGATGGCAAGGCGGATGAGAAGAAAGTGCTCTTCACCGGTTTTTTTGAAGGCAACCAGCAATTGCGTGTGAACGGATTGCGCTGGGGGCTGGATAATTGGGTGTATTGCGCGAATGGCGGCCATACGCCGAGCTATGGCAGCAAGGTGGTGATCACTTCCAAGCTGACAGGCAAGGGAATCGAGCTGGGCAGTCGTGATTTCCGTTTCCGACCAGACACAGGCGAGCTGGAGCCGGAATCGGGGCCGACGCAGTTTGGCCGCAACCGGGATGACTGGGGCAATTGGTTCGGGACGCAGAACTCATGGCCGCTCTGGCACTATGTGCTCTCGGACCGCTATCTGCGCCGCAATCCGTACGTGGCCTCGCCGAGCCCGGTGAAACAGGTAGTGACGCCGGGTAATCCCAAGGTGTATCCGGTCAGCTCGCAGGAGAAACGTTTTCACAGCTTCGATCAAGCGGGGCGGTTTACTTCAGCCTGTGCAGGGATGATCTATCAAGACGAATGGCTGTTCAGTGATGGTTATCGGCATGCCTTCACCTGTGAGCCATTCCACAATCTGGTGCAGCACAACATCCTGACGGATGAAGGCACTAGCTTCGGCTTTCATCGCGCGCCCGAGGAGGCGAAGCATGATTTCTTCGCGAGTGAGGACCGTTGGTGCCGCCCGGTGATGACTCGCACAGGCCCGGATGGCGCGCTCTGGGTGGTGGACATGTATCGCTACATGATCGAGCATCCCCAGTGGCTGCCGGCGAACGGCAAATCAGAACTACTGCCCCATTATCGCTTGGGCGACGACATGGGCCGCATCTATCGGGTGGTCCCGGATAAGCTCAAAGTTCGAAGCGCAAAGTTCAAAGGGAACTTGAAGGTTTTAAGTGGAGGGCAACTGGTTACGTTGCTCGATGATTCGAATGGCTGGTTGCGAGATAAGGCGCAGCAAGCACTGGTGTGGCAGGCGGACAAGTCCGTGGTGCCGCTGCTGGAGCAGATGGTGCGGAAGGGGACTAGCCCGCAAGGACGATTGCACGCACTGGCTACGCTTGATGGTTTGCAGTCATTAAAACCGGAACTGGTCGTGCAAGCCCTGGCGGATGCTCACCCGGGTGTGCTAATCCATGCATTGCGTCTGGCGGAGACACAGAGTTCACCTCCAGTCATCCAAGTGGCTACGAAGCTGGTGACACACAGCGATGCGAAAGTCCGATTGCAACTGGCTTCGAGCTTGGGCGAATGGAAAGACGCTTCCGCGGGCGCTGCTTTAGCGCAGCTGGTCATCAAAGACCG
>JAURFH010000151.1 GCA_030834415.1 Verrucomicrobiota bacterium
ACTGGAAATACGCAGGCGAATAATCCGCCCAAAGCCAGATGCGGGGCGGCCGCTTCGCAGTAGCTTTGGATGTCACCCCGCGTCTCAAAACGACACGCGATTTTATGCGGATGATCGCCCAACACGCCTGCCTCCAAAGGAAAATACGGCGGACTTCCCAACACGAGATCGAACAATTCATCCTCTCGCAAAATCCCCGCCTCACGAAAATCGCCCTGCCGGATTTCATAGCGACCGGTAAGCCCATTGAACTGGGCCGACTTGCGCGCCAGCCGCACACTCTCCTCCTGCGCCTCAACCGTCACAAACTTTGCCCCCGGCAAACGCCACGCCGCGATCATTCCCACCGAACCGATACCGCTGCCCAAGTCCAGCACGCGATGCGCCGTAGGACACCAACTCGTGCCATACCACGCCGTCAGCACGTCATCCGTGCTGAAGCGATGCCCCTTGGCCAGTTGGAACAATTTGAACTGCCCGCTGATGGCATCTAGCGATTCACCCGCTTCCACAGCGGGCAGATCCGTACGCGGGATATCCGGTCCGGGAATGGCCCAGCCTTTGAAAAACCGCTTCGGCAGCGTCGCATCATCCTGCATGAGAGCCGCACGTTAAAACCGCGAACGGCCAACGTCCAGCATGCAAGCGGGATCACTTATGGGCAAACGTCAGCCCTTTCTCATCCGCACTCACCACGATCCGGCTGCCGGGCTTGAAAACGCCGTCCAGCAAGCGCATGGCCAGCGGATCCAGCAACTGGTCTTGGATGGCGCGTTTCAACGGACGCGCCCCGAACTGCGGATCGAAGCCCTCGCGGCCCAGCAGCTCCTTTGCTGCCTTGTCCACCGTAAGCGTCAACTGCTGCTGTGCGAGCCGCTTGTGCAACCGCTCCAGCTGGATATCCACGATCGCCAGGATCTGGTCCGCCTTCAGGCTGTGGAAGATGATGATGTCATCCACGCGGTTGAGGAATTCCGGGCGGAAATGACCGCGTAATTCCATCTTCACCACACGTTCCAGTTCCTCGTTATCCGCCGGTGTCGATTTGCCGCTGGCGAAGAACTCCTGGATGATGGGCGAGCCGATATTGCTCGTCATGATGATGATGGTGTTGCGGAAATCCACCGTGCGTCCCTGCCCGTCGGTGAGACGGCCATCGTCCAGCACTTGCAGCAGGATGTTGAACACATCCGGATGCGCCTTCTCGATCTCATCAAAGAGCACCACGGAATAGGGCCGGCGACGGACAGCTTCACTCAATTGCCCGCCTTCCTCGTAGCCCACATAGCCCGGAGGTGCTCCGATAAGCCGCGCCACCGCGTGTTTCTCCATGTACTCGCTCATGTCGATGCGCACCGTCGCGCTCTCATCATCGAATAAGAACTCGGCCAACGCCCGGGCCAGCTCCGTCTTGCCCACACCGGTCGGGCCCAGGAAGATGAACGAGCCCACCGGACGATCCGGATCTTGCAAACCGCTCCGGGAACGCCTCACGGCATTGGCCACAGCTTCGATCGCTTCCCTCTGTCCGATCACCCGTTTGCCCAAGCGCCCTTCCATCTGGATGAGTTTCTGCTTCTCGCCTTCGAGCATCTTGGTCACCGGGATACCGGTCCACGATGCCACCACCCGCGCGATGTCTTCATCTGTCACTTCCTCATTGAGCAAACGCTTGCCTTGGGATGACTCCTGCACCGCTTTCTCGGTATCAGCCAGTTTGCGCTGCAGCTCGGGGATGCGCCCGTATTGCAATTCACCGGCGAGCTGCAGATTGCCCTGCCGTTGCGCTTTCTCCAGTTCACCTTTGGCCTCTTCGAGCTGACTGTTCACGATGCTCACCGCATTGATGGCTGCCTTCTCGTTCTGCCATTGCGCCTTCAACTGCGTGGCTTTCTCCTTCAAGTTCGCGAGTTCCTTCTCCAGCTTCTGCAAACGTTCTTTTGAGGCGGCATCTTTCTCCTTCTTCAATGCCGTCTGCTCGATCTCCAACTGCATGATCTGCCGGTCGATCTGGTCGATCCCGATGGGCATAGAGTCAAGCTCCATCCGCAAACGCGAGGCCGATTCATCCATCAAATCCACCGCCTTATCCGGCAGGAAACGGTCGGTGATGTAACGATTGGACAAGGTCGCTGCCGCCACCAGTGCAGAATCCTGAATACGAATGCCATGATGCACCTCATAGCGTTCTTTCAATCCCCGCAAGATCGCGATGGTCGCCTCCACACTGGGCTCGGCGACCATGGTCGGCTGGAAACGCCGCTCCAGAGCCGCATCCTTCTCGATGTGCTTGCGATACTCATCCAGCGTCGTCGCACCAATGCAGCGTAATTCGCCACGCGCCAGTTGGGGCTTGAGCATATTAGCCGCATCCGCCGCACCCTCCGCCGCCCCTGCACCCACCAAAGTGTGCAATTCATCGATGAACAAGATCACCCGACCCTCACTCGATGTGACCTCTTTCAAGAAAGCCTTCAGTCGATCCTCGAATTCACCCCGATACTTCGCCCCGGCGATCATCGCCCCCAGATCCATCGCGATGAGCTGTTTGTCCTTCAAAGACTCCGGCACATCTCCGCTCACGATACGCCGCGCCAGTCCTTCCACGATGGCGGTCTTGCCCACACCCGGCTCGCCGATGAGCACCGGATTGTTCTTCGTGCGCCGCGTCAGGATCTGCATGACGCGCCGGATCTCTTCATCACGGCCGATCACTGGATCAATCTTTCCTGCCCGGGCCAAAGCCGTCAGGTCGCGCCCATATTTCTCCAACGCTTGGAACTTGCCCTCAGGATTCTGGTCCGTGACCCGCTGATTGCCACGCAGTTCAGCCAGCACTTTCAACACGGAGTCCGGCTTGAGCGAATACTTCTGGAAGATGCGCTTCAAACCCGAACTGGCGGAATCCATCAGCCCCAACAACAGATGCTCCGTGCTGACATAATCATCCTTGAGTTTGCCCGCCTGTTTCTCCGCGGCATCCAGTGCCCGCTTCAAGTCCTGGCTCAGAAATGTATCCACGGAACTGCTCCCCTGCACTTTCACCCGGCGGCCCAATTCAGTAGCGATATCGGCTGACAATTGCGGCAAGGACACCCCAAGTTTTTGCATCAGCGGCTGGATAAGCCCATCAGGCTGCTCGATCAAGGCAGCCAAAAGATGCTCGCCATCGATCTCCTGATGTGAGCGCTCATGCGCCAGTTTCTGGGCCGCCTGCAAGGCCTCCTGTGCTTTGACTGTGAACCGATCCATTTGCATACGTCTGTTTTCCTTTCCTAAGACCGCAGCCAGATTATCCACCAATCTACACCTTTAATCTGCGTGTCACACTTTCACTCTGCTACTTTACCTTATTTGGCAGGAATCAGGCCAAGCTTGTTCAACCAAACAAAAACGCCGTCCGGCGGACCGGACGGCGTTACGTAACTATTTAAAGATAAACTACTTGGACTTGCCCTTATCAGCCGGATCAGGCGTAGCCGGCGCCGGGGTCACCGGCGGGGCATTGGCGTTGATGTGAGACAAAATGACCTCCGTGATGTCACCTGTGCCATTCCAAAACATCACCACTGGCGTGCCATTGCTGGACTCTGCAGCACTGTCAACGATCAGGTCGTAACCCGCCGCCTTCGTTTTCGCTGCGATGGCGTCCTTGATCTCTTTCAAGATATTGTCTCGCATCTGGCGCTGCTTCTCCATCAACTGCGTGCGGGCTGTACGGTCGAACTGCTGAACACTCTGTTCCACTTCACGCATCTCCATCAGTTTGGCTTCCGCCGTCTTTTTGCGCTTCTCGCGCTCATCAGCAGACACCGCCTGATCATTGGCCGTATCCAGCGCCTTCTTGTACTCTCCGTTCAGGCGCTCGTAGGCATCCAGCATCGTCTTGCGCTGCTTGTCCAGCTCGCTGGCTTGCGCCTTCAGATTCACATCTGCCTGCTTGGTCTTCCAATAACCATCGAACACCTTCTTCAGGTCGATGACGCCCACCTTCGGGGCGGTTTGAGCCATAGCCGTGGTGGAAACAGCCACCGTCAATGCCACCAATAATACTGCGAACAACTTTTTCATGATCTTATGCTTCAACAAACCAGTCTCTCTTAGAAGTCACGGGTATAACCCACGCCGAACTGGAACTTACCAGAACTGTCATTCTGTGGGTCAGACGTGATGGGGATACCGTAATCCAGCCGCAACGGGCCAATCGGCAGGTTCAGGCGGAAACCGATACCCACGTTGTCATTATACATGCCAGTGTTGTAGCCGCCTTGGGCGAATCGGAAGGCACTGGAGTATACCATACCGGCATCATAGAAGAAGGCCAGACGCAGACGTTCAATGATCGGGAGGCTATACTCCGCCGTGCCGAACCAGTAAGTCTCACCACCGATGGGCTCGCCATTGATATCCTTCGGCCCCACCTCACGATAATCAAAGCCACGCAGGGAATACATGCCACCGAGATACCAACGATCAAACAGCGGCACCCGGTCCGAAGATCCGTAGTTCTGCACCACACCCGAGCGCCCGGACACTTCCAGCACGTGTCCTTCTCCGAAGCCTTTGAAATACCAGGCTGAACGCAACTCTACGCGGAAATAATCCGTATCCAAACCGAACGGTCCACCAGCCAGTTCAGTGAACAGTTCCGTGCGCTGACCTCCATCGGGCAAGAACGAGCTGTTACGTGTATCATAAGCAAGGGAAGCACCCACTTTAGATACCGTCCGGCCACCCTCCTCATTGATGATCGTTTGTGAAGCTCTCGTCCGGTCTGTGATGTCGATACCGATGTTCTCGATCGTGTAGCTCACCGTTCCGATCAAGAAATCACTGCCCAAAGCCCGGCTCAAGCTGAGCTTGGCACCGGTTTGCTGCTGGTCATAAAGATCGCTCAAGAAACCGAGATCCCGGTGATACAGATCCACACCGAACCGCAACTTGCGATCCAAGAACCAAGGTTCTTCGAAGGAGATCTGGTAATCCTGACGTTGCGTACCGATCTGGGTGCGCAGACGGAATTTCTGACCGCCACCGGTGAAATACGGCGGGTTGAAGAGGTCAAAGTTGCCTTGCGTGACTTCCGCAAAACCGACCACTGCATCAACCGAGCTAAAACCGGCACCGATGGTGAAATTACCCGTGCTCTTTTCCTCGACACCGACCACCAAATTCTTGCGGTTCGGCACGTCGGTCGGCTCCGGGCGGGCATCCACCTTGCTGAAGTAGTCCAGACCTTCCAGACGCTTTTGGCTCAGCTTCACACCCACCATGTCAAACACCTCACCAGGCGACACCGCCAACTCACGGCGGATGACCTTGTCCTTGGTCTTGACGTTGCCCTTGATTTCGATCTTCTCGATGAAGGACTTGTCCTTCTCCTCGATCTGATAGACCAGGTCCATGTTGCCCGTCTCGACGTTTGGCGTCTTGCGGACGTAGACCTCGGTGTCGATGTAGCCTTTTTCCCCGTAAAAGTCGCGGACGGCTTCGGTATCCTTGTTCAAGCCACCGGGCGTGAAATTCTCGCCCGAGACCATCTTCAGCCGGGCCATGATATCTTCTGACGGGAACAGGCTGTTGCCCTTCAAGGACACATTGCCCGTCTTGTAGAGCCGGCCTTCAAACACATCAAACGTGATGGCCACCTTGCGGTCGGTCACCTGATCGAACTTGATGTCATTGATACGGAAATCGATGTAGCCGTTCTCACGGTAGAACTCGGCCAGCTTCTCTTTGTCATCCTCGAACTGCTCATCCTTCAGCGTGCCGCTGCCGGTCAGCCAGGACATGAACCAGCGCTCACGGGTCTTGATCGTCTTGCGGAGCTTCTTCTGGCTGAACGCCTCGGCTCCGTTGAATACCACTTCACCCACCCGGGTCTTGGGTGCTTCCGTGATTTTGAAAGTCACCGTGCCACGGCCCGTGGCTTCGTTAGGGATCACCTCATAGGTCACTTCCGTCTTCTGGAAGCCCTGCTTCTGGTAAAGTTTCTTGAGTTCTTGAGCATCTGAGAAGAGCTTCTGCTCGTCCAACGGTTCACCCACTTTGGAGGTGACCTTCTTCTTCAGCTTGCTGAGGCGCATCTCCTCGTTGCCTTCGAAGCGGATATCCGTCAGCGTCAGCTTGCCCATCACCACATAGACCAGCTTGAGCCCCTCGGGTATGGGTTCCTCGGCCACCCGGATGTTGTAGAAGAAACCGGTGGCGTAAAGATTGCGCACATCGTCATCCACGGCCGTGCGGGTCAGTGGATCGCCCACCTTCACCCGGATGTTCGACTTGATGAGTTCATCACTCGTCGCCGGCGGACCCGCATGGCGGATCTCGATCTGCTTGACGATGGGCAGGTTCTGGGTCTGGGCGTTTGGCACCCAGTAAACGAGCAACGCTAGCAGGACACTGTAGCGGCGCAGCAAAGGTTTGATTCGCATGTTATTCCGGCACGTCGTTATCACTGATGCGGGCGGCGCTCTCAAAGCGCGTGAACCCTTTCAAAAATACTAATGGCACATCACCGGTAGGACCGTTGCGCTGCTTCGCGATCAACAGGTTCACCGGCTTGCCTTCCGACTGTTCTTCCCGCAACTGGGCGGCGTCCTCTTCGTCGCCACGATTTGGATCGTATAGCAGACAGACCAAATCCGCATCCTGCTCAATGGAACCAGATTCGCGCAAGTCAGAGAGGCGCGGCTTACGGCTGCGGTCTTTCTCCAGTTCACGGTTGAGCTGGGCCAGCACGATCACCGGCACTTCCAGTTCCTTAGCCAAAGCCTTGATACCACTGGAGATATCAGCGATTTCCTGCTGTCGGTTCTGGTCGGCCCGGCGCGCAGTAGAATTTAGCAACTGGAGGTAGTCAATGACAAAGAGCTTGATGCCATGCTGCTGGTGCATCCGGCGCGCCCGGGCACGCAATTGCAAGATGGAAAGACCTGAAGTATCGTCGATCACCAGCTTGGAGCCCGCCAATTGCCCGGCCGCCGAGGTTAAGGGGGCAAAATCCCGTTCTGCCAGAAAGCCTTCCCGCAAGTTCCGCAGATTCACCCGGGCGCGGGAGCACAGCATACGCAGCACCAGCGACTCTGCGGTCATTTCCAGACTGAACACTCCCACCGGCAGCTTTTGATCCAGCGCCACACTCTCGGCGATGTTCATGGCCAGTGATGTCTTACCCATGGAGGGACGGGCCGCGATGACCAGCATTTCCCCCGGATGCATCCCGGTTGTCATCTTGTCAAACTGCGGGAAACCGGTGGAGACACCCGTGAGCATGCCTTGCCGGGCATGGAATTCTTCGATCCTATTGATCGCCTTGTGGACGAGGTCCTTGATGCTGGCCTGATCCACCACGGCCCGGTCCTCATTGATCTTAAGGACCTCGCGTTCGACTTCATCCAGGAACTTGTCGATCTCACCCTCGAACTCATAAACGTTCGCGACCGTCTGCGTGAACGTGGAGATCACCCGGCGCAGCAGGTGTTTTTCCTTAACGATGTCCGCGTAGTAAGGCAGGTTCGCCGCCGAGGGAACCGCGTCCATCAAAGACGACAGATACGCCACGCCACCCACCGCTTCGAGCTGCTTGTTGTCACGCAAGGTCTGCGTGATAGTAATGAGATCGATCGGCTCCTTTTTATCGTACGCGGTGACCAGCAACTCGTAGAGCATCTGATGGCGCAGATCATAGAACGATTCTGCTCCCTTCTTAAGCTTCTCCAGGCACGTGCCGATGGTGTCATTGGGTGCCAGCAGCATACACCCCAGCACACCCTGCTCTGCCTCGAGAGAATGCGGCGGCAAACGATCCAACTTACTCAAATCGACCGTCGCCGCTTGCTTGCGCCGGCGAGATTTCTTGAAGTCACCCGCCTCTTGCGAGGAGTGGGAAGAACCATCTTCAAGTGAGTCAATCATAGGAAGAGGAAGGATGCGCGATTCACAAGCGTTGTTAAAGCTTCACTTGCGAAAATTTATCCTCACGTTGTTCACAATAACCACCCCATTAGTCCTATTTGACTCATAAGACATATCGTCAAAAACAAAAAACGGCAGACATGAAGTCTGCCGCTTTCTTGAAAAAATCCAATCCGTCCGCTTACGCGCGACCACGACCGCGCTTTTCGGTCTTCTCGCCCGCCGGAGCTGCCTCCACCACCGGGGCCGGCGGCGGGTTCTGGCTCTCGATGCGCACCTTCAACGTAGCGTGCACTTCCGTATGGAGCTTCAGGTCCACTTCGTGGTCGCCCAAAGTCTTGATCGGCTCCGCGAGGTTGATCTTCTTGCGTTCCAGCGCGATCTCGAACTGGGTCTTCAGCTCATCGGAGATGGTCCCGGAGGTCACGGCACCGAACATCTTGCCATCATCACCCGTCTTGACCTTGATGACCAAGATGAGCTTGGTGAAGCCCTTGGAGAGCTCCAGCATGTTGTTCAGTTCCTGCGCCTCACGCTCGGCGCGCTTGGCGCTCAAGCTCTCCAGACGGCGCTTGTTGGCACCCGTCAACGGGATTGCCAAGCCTTGCGGCAGGAGGAAATTGCGGGCATAGCCAGCGGCCACTTTCACCTGGTCGGATTCCGCGCCCAGGCCGAACACGGGCTGCGTCAGGATAACTTCGGTCTTCGCCATATATCAGTTCAATCTAAAGGTTAACGTCTAAAAATCTTCGCCGCATCAGAACGGCACATCATCATCTTCCACCGGCGGCAGGTCGGGATCGCTCGCTGGAGCCGCCGGACTGGCCGGACGGCTGGGGCGCTGTTGCTGCGGCCGCGGGGCATAATCGCCACCACCCTCACCGCCAGCCCCACCATCATCACTCCGACCTGTACCTAAAAACTGGAAGCTTTCCAGCACCACTCCGAGCTTGCTGCGCTTTTGCCCGGTGGTCTTGTCATCCCACTGATCCAGCTTCAAGCGGCCCTCGATCATCATCGGGCGGCCTTTTTTCATATACTGCCCGATGACCTCGGCCTGACGGCCAAACGCATCGACATCAATGAAAGCCACTTCCTCGCGAGTTTCACCGGTGTCGGTCTTCCAAGACCGGCTCACCGCCAAACCTAGACGAGCCACTGCCGTGCCCTTCGGAGTGTATTTCAACTCCGGGTCACGGGTCAGGTTCCCGATCAGGATGACTTTGTTAAAGCTGGCCATGTCTCAATCCCAAAAACTGCTTATGCCGCGGCATCCACCTTGGCGATCACTGCCGGGGCGTGATTGATCATCACGCGGTAGACATCCGGGCTCAGCGAAATCTTCGTGCTCAAAGCCGCCAGATTACCCGGAGCGGCAGTGAAGATGATGTTCACGTAGAAACCGGCCGGAACCTTGCGGTTCGAGATACGAGCGAAGGCTTTCTTGTCCATCTTTTGGATGGTCTCGATTTTGCCACCCGCCGTCGTGATCTCTTCCGTGATCTTGTTGACCACGTCGTTGATGCCTTCTTCCTTACCTGCGGTATCTAAAATGAACAGACCTTCGTAACGTTTCACAGCTTTGTAATCTTTCTTTTAATTATCCCGTCACTATTCCGTTAAACTGGCTCATGGCCACACCCAATCCGCGCTCCAACCAGCAGTTTATCTGGTCGGCCGCCCGTTTGGCGACTTTGTCGAACAGCACCCGCTCATCCGCGGTGAACTGGCCCAACACATGGCCCACTATCTGGCGAACACTCTCGTCTTGTCGACCGATGCCCACCCGCAACCGCGCATATTGCCGGCTGCCCAAATGCTTTTCCACCGATTCCAGCCCGTGATGGCCTCCGGTGCCCCCGCTGCCCCGCAACCGGATCTCTCCGAGCGGCAGGTCCGCGTCATCCACCACCACCATCACATTCTCCAACGGCACCCGGTAATACTTCATCACCGCCTGCACCGCCACCCCGCTGGCGTTCATAAAAGTCTGCGGCTGGCTTAACCAGACTTTCTTACCACCAGCCTGCCCCAGTGCCAGCCGGCTTTGCAAACTGGCATTGTCCGCCCAGTTGCCACCCCATCTGGCCGCCAATTCTTCCACCAAAAGAACCCCCGCGTTGTGTCGCGTATTGGCGTAACGCACACCCGGGTTGCCCAGCCCGACAATGAGATAGAGCGACTCCATCTGGCCGCCTCAACCCCGGCAAACTTACTTCTTGCCGTCTTTCTTGGCTCCGGCTGCCGGTGCTGCAGCGGCAGCATCAGGCTTCTTCTCCTTGGTGGCCACCACTTCCGTTGGCGCGGCTGCTGCAGCAGCTTCTTCCGCCTTCTCCGCACGGGGAGCAGCTACCGAGATGACCGAAATCTTCGAGTCACCGAGGTATTCCACACCCTCGATCTTCGGCAGGTCACCCAAGTGAATCGTCTGACCCACAGCCAGCTCGGTCACATCAATTTCGATGATCTCCGGCAAATCTTTCGGGAGCGCCTTCACCTTGACCTTGAACAGCACGTGCTCCAGCACGCCACCATCACGCTTAACACCGATGGCTTCACCC
>JAURFH010000152.1 GCA_030834415.1 Verrucomicrobiota bacterium
ACCTTCTTCGGATCAAAATCATTCGCGCTACCGACGACCGTCTTGTTCGGGTGCAGATCCAGATACCAGCAGCCCGTGGCGATGGCGTCATCAAAGCGGCGGCTCTGCATCAGATCGTCCTCCTTCAGCATGTACTGACCAATGATGCGTCGCGATTCGCGCACACCGATCCACGGATACGCTTCCAGAAAATAGGAATCAGCAAACGCAGGGATATCTTTCTTCCATGCGCGGAACATCGCATGGGCATCGGCGCGGCCTTGCATCTCAGCGCGCGTAAGATCGGCAGCATTGGTCGGATCGGCTGGCACGCGCACGCCATGCACATAGATCTCATTCTTACCAAACAAGAACATCACACCCGGGCCATAATAGTAAGGCAGCTCGCCGCGTTGTTGGGCGGCTGCCAGTGCCGCGCGACAGGCCGCACTGATACCCGGCATGCTCTTCACATTACCGATACGGAAATGCAAGGTGAGCGGCTGCACTTCGGCATTCTGCTCGAACGGCGCACCCGCCCACGCGGCGACATCGGCATCGCCCGTGCAATCGATCACCACCTTGGGTTTCACCGTCACCAGGCCGTCCTTGTTCGCCAGCGTGACCGATTCCACGCGCCCACGACTGCTGTGCACATCACAAACGAGCGTGTTGAACAGCACGCTAAGGTTGCCCTTCTGCTCCTGAAACATCCGGTCCAGCAGCAGCTTGAACTCAAAGGTGTTCGGGATGGTGGGGTTATGCTTCGCCACCGTCTTGGCATCTGGCGCGCAGACACCCGATTTGGCGAGTAGCTCCAACGCGATACCCCTCACTACGACGCGATTGGTGGAGATGTGCGCGATGCCATCAAAGTAGGGCAACCCCACGCTCGTAATGATGCCGCCAGCGAATGGAGCTTTCTCTACCACCAGCACCTTCACGCCTGAGCGAGCTGCCGCTAGCGCCGCTGCCGTGCCCGCACAACCACTGCCGCAGACAAGCACATCCGTCTTCATGACCTTGGCGGAGATGCTTTTGCCAGCCACTTCCGCAGCGGGGAGAGAGCCGATAGCTGATGCCGCCGTAACCGTAGCGGCGGTTTGCATGAAACGGCGGCGTGTCTGAGGGTGATTGGCTTTCATGGATGCCTTTTGCTATTTGGAGGCAGCGGGTTTCGGCTTGTCGAGTTTACTGACCACTTGCTTCAAGCTCACCGTGCCGGACATATCCTTGCCAGCGGCGACATCTTCCTCGCGGAACTTCGCCAGCAGGATGTTGCCTTCGCCCTGCCGGTCGCGGTCATAGACGATCCAGATGAGGCCATCCTTATCCTGCACGCCATCGGGATAGGAGACGCTGTTGCGCTCATCAAGCAACAACCCCTTGTTCCAAGTCGCGCCGTCATCCGTCGAGATTTGCGCCGTGAGATTGTTGCGTCCTTTGTATTTGTAGTGGTTCACCAAGAGCAGATTGCCCGAGCTGAGACGACGAATAAAAAAACGGGAACCGGGACTGGCGATGTTACTGGCCTTAGGCTCGCTCCATGTGCGGCCTTTATCCGATGAAAAGCTTTCCCAGAGAAAACCGCCACCCGTGCGGGTGAGCAGCCAAACCCGGCCATCGCGCAACTCCGTGACCATGCACTCCAGCGCCCACGAGGGCGCGACCAGTGAACCGTGCAGTTTCCAAGTCTTCCCCTGATCAGTGGAGATGCCTACGCCCTGCAACTGCTTCGGGCCGGCGAACCAATCGCGTATGGTTTCCGATGCATGCGTGACCGGCATGAGCCATTCACCGGTGCTCAGCACGGTGGGTTTGTTCATGCGGAAGGCATATGGCGCCTCATAGCCCACCCGGAATTCGGCGGACCACTTCAGTTTCTTCGCATCGGGCTTGTCGCAGATACGAGCATGGATATCATGCACGGCGGTGTCCTTGTTGCCGCGATTGAAGATATACCAGAGCCGGCCTTTGGGATCGATCCACACCGTGGGGTCAAAGCAGCGCGTGCCATCCTTCGGCAATGCCATAGCCTGAGGCGTGGTGAAGGTCTTTCCCTGGTCATCGCTGTAGCAGAGATAGACCGTGTTATCAGGTGAAGGCTCCTTGGGACCACCGGTGAACCAGGAGACGAACACCCGGCCCTTCGCGGTTTTCTCCAAGCCCGGGATGCCTTGCCAGGTGCGATTTGCGAAGGTGTTGTCCGCCGCAGAAACAAAGGCCAATGGGGCGAGCAGGAGGGCAAGGAGAGAAAGGAGCGTAAGTGTTCGGTTCATTCTGATGTCGTGATTCGAAGCGATTTTAAGACCAGACGAACTGGTTACAAGCCTGCGGGCGCTTCACTTCTCCTGCAGTGACTTAAGGGGAATCACCGCCAGTTCCGCACTGTTGTTATTCGCCAGTTCACGCCCCTTACCGACGCGCCCTACGCCACCGCCGTTGTTGGAATAACCGACGTAAAGATAGCCCTCATGCTCGATGGCATACGGATAGGACAGCGAGGCCTTCTGATGGGACTCACCCGGACCTTCCGGGAACACTGCATGGCGGATGACAAAGATTTTGCTGAACACCGTTTCGCCCGGACGCGTGACGGCGAGCGTGAGCGGCGAGCGACGATGACCGCTATCCGCCGTGGTCGTGCCAATGAGATAATGCTGCCCGTTACTAAGCGTGCCCGTGTATGGTTTGCTGCCAGCCATCGGCAGATTCGTGGGTAAAGAGGTCGTCCAGGTGCGGCCATAGTCTTCACTGGTCGCCACCAGCGCCTTGGCCTGACCGCCGTAACGGGAAACATTGGTGATGCGGCGACCCTCGATGAAGACGGTGGATTCGCCCCACATATTGATACCGGCCGGTGCCGGGATGATGACCAAATCCCAATGCAGAAAATCATCCCCATGACTGATGGCCACAGCGGCCGGGTTCTTATTCGTGTGATTGTATTCGCCAGCACTGATGCCAGACATGATCCAATTCCCATCGGCCATTTTCAACGGCTCCTGCATGGGCCAGAAACCATCTTGGATGATGACGCCTTTGGCCTGCCATTGTTGCGTCTGCTCATCCAGCACGTAGGCGCGGGTCTGCACCTCTTTCAAGGTGCCCTTGTATGATCCCTGAAAAGCCCAAAGCTTTCCCTCATGTGAAAGGAAAACACCATGACTCACCCCGGTTCCGGGCTCAGCAGAAGCGATAGTAGAGACAGAACTCCATGTCTTGCCCAGATCATCGCTAGTGCAATAACGCGCCTGCTCGCCAGCCGTATTCTCACTGCCTTTGTTGTGACCGAACGAGGCGTAGAGTTTCCCCTTGTGAAAGACGAGCCCCAGACCGTGTAGAAAACGATAGCCGTCTTTGTCGAACTCATAGGGTTTGATAACGGAGAAACGGACATCGGCGAGAACAGGAAGTTCCGCAGTCTTCAGGACGGTCTGCTTGGAATCCCAAATCGGCAAGCCATTCGCCAATGGCTTGGGGATATCATGCGTCGCGTTGACGGGATGATAACGGGAAGCGATTTCCGCACTGGGCAATGGGCGTGGATCGAACCGGGCATCATCCACTGCCCCATGAAGCAATTGGCGACGCTGGCCATCGTCATTCACACCACCGAGCGTGATAGGAGCCGCAGTCGAAGGTAGTGGCTTGGTGAGTGAGACTTCCCCGACGGACTTGCCATCCAGATAGAGAACAGCCTTCGCTGGACTCACCGACAGCGTAGCGAGATACCAGTGTCCGGATTTCAGCTCGTTTTTTGTCGCAATGGTCTTCCATCCGCCCTGCTGCAGATACGCGCGCAAGGTGCCGTCCGGTTCGACGGTCAGGCTCCATTGGCGTTCACCCAAGGCATAACGGTTTTTGGCCGCGATGACCTGCTGGCCTTGGTGCGGAAAGTAGGGATTAAACCACACGGAAAAAGTAAACCCTTCACTGCCGCTATTGAGTCCAGAGCTGTCACGTAACTCGACCAGCGATTGTCCATCCAGCACGAGGCTCTTGGATTCCGCGCCCGGAGCGATGGTGGCTTTCCCGCGGATGGTAACGGTTTGATCCACCGCATCGAGTGGCCACACATGGGATGTGCTCGCTGCTCCGGCAAACATCGGGAGAAGAAACAACAAGAGATACTTCATGATACACTTAGGTCAGCGGGTTTCCGCTTTGGGCAACGTGTTCAACCACTCCAGCAAAAGGTCAGGCCACCTGGCCGGTGGAAAGCCATGCGCTACGCGTTGCGGAATGAGATTCCCGACGCCATGCGCCCCTTCATCAAAGATCGCCATATGCACCGGCACGCCGAGCTTTTCCAGATCGACCTTGATGGCCTTGGGTAACTCGATGGGCGCGCCTCCTTTGAGGCCGTCATTGGTCGCATGCAGCAGGAATGTCGGTGGTGTGTCTTTGCGGAATATGAAGGGCGACTCCTTTTGCCGCCAGTGCCACGTCGCCATACCCACGACGAAATCTGGCCGGCTGCTCTGGCGCTCGATGGGGTCGTCGGCTTTTGCATCACCAGCATCGAAGTTCGCGGCGAGATTCATCGTAAGATTGGCTCCCGCCGAATAACCCGCCACACCGATACGATGCGGATCGATATGCCACTCAGCGGCACGTTGACGCACGAGACGGACGGCGCGTTTGGCATCGAGCAGAGCGATGGCCTGGATGTCCGCGTTGGAGGAGCCGTTCGGAGGGCGCAAGCGATACTTGAGGCCGATCACAGCTACGCCTTTATTCGTGAACACCTGCGCGGCATACACGACATGTGTGCGCCAATCAAGTGAGCCATAGCCACCGCCGGGACAGATGATGATGGCCTGACCGTTCGCCTTTTCCTTAGGCGGCAGATACACGCTGATGGATGGAACCGAGACGGACTTGATGGAGGGCTTGTCATCCACGACCTCAGGCGCCGCCTTCTCATTGAAGCGCGGCGGCTTGCCCGGCCAGAGTGGGATAGGATCTGGTGTACCTTCTCCAAGACCTTGTTTGAGCTTCAGCTCTGACGGCGTGAGCTCAGCACTGTTTGAAGCAGCAGCGAACAGGAGGTGAGAACCTAGTATAGCAGCCCAAATTATTCTTACAGACGAACTGTAGAGTGATTTGGGCATAAGGCAAAAACGCTTCGTTTACTCGTCTGCGCCCTTTTTCTTCTTCTTGTTTTTACCTGCTTTCTCCTGGCGATCGATGTAAGAGCGATATTCCCAGCGCTCTTTCCACGTCGCCAGATAAGGCTGATAAGCAGGCGTCTCAAACCAGAAAACCGGTTCCGGATCGGGCGGAGACACTTTGCCTTCGGGATAATCTTTACCCGCAAAACTCGCATCAACGGAAGCATTCCAAGCTGTCAGCTTTTCCTTCATCTTGGCGAACAACTCTGGCTGAGTGCTGCTGAGGTCTTTGGCCTCCTTGGTGTCTTTCTCCAAGTCGTAGAGTTCGTAGGTTTCCTTCTGAATGCTCGTCGCGATGATCTTGATGTTGTTGTCGATCAACGCGGCTTTGCCCTGATAGTGGAATCCCAGCGGTTGAGGTCGTGAGGCGAGTTCCTTGTTAAACAAAGGTTTCAGGCTGATGCCATCGATGGGCTTCAACATCGTGCTCTTTGCCAAGCCAACGACATCCGCCACAGTGGGGAAGAAATCTACTACACACGCCGGGAACTGCGTAATGCGGGGCTTGATCGTGCCGGGCCATTCGATAATGCCTGGTACACGGATGCCGCCTTCATAGACGGCACCTTTGTTGCCGCGCAATCCCCCTACTGTCTCTGGAATGATGCCGGGGAGGCCACCGTTGTCGCTACAGAATACCAGCATCGTGTCTTTCTCGATCTTGAGATCGCGCAGTTTTTTACGCAGGGCGCCGATGCTGCGGTCCATCGCAGCGAGTTCGCCGTAATGATTCGCTGATGAATCATTCAACGAGGCGAAGGCGGCCTTGTCTTCCTCCAGCGCTTTGAACGGGCTGTGCGGCGTGCCATACCAGATGATGGCGAACAACGGTTTGCCATCGCGGCAATTTTTTTCGAGAAATTTCGATGCTTCCGCTACGACGATATCCGAGGAGTCGCCCTTGAACTCTTCGATCTTGCCCTGACGGCTCATGAGCGGGTTGACGTCGTAGAAGTTCGAGACGGATACCCATTCGTCAAAACCGAAGGTGCCGGGATTGCGAGTGTCCTCAGATAGGATCGGGGCACCGGGGCCTTTGTGTCCGTTCAGATGCCATTTACCAAAGTGGCCGGTGGTATAGCCCGTATCGTGCAAGGCCTGCGGCAAGGTCTTCTCCTGGTGGCGCAAGGCGTAGCCGTGACTGAGCACTCCCGTGCGATCATGCGTGCGACCCGTGAGCACGCTGGCGCGTGTGGGCGAGCAGACCGGTCCACCGGCGTAGAAGCGTTCGAAGCGCAGGCCGTTGGCAGCCATCGCATCCAGGTTCGGCGTCTTGAGCACTGGATGATTGCGATAACCGGTCTGGCCCCAGCCCATGTCATCCGCCATCACGAAAATGATGTTGGGCTTGCTGGTAGCGGACACACTCTGCGTGATGAGCGCGATGAGAGAGGCGAGCAGGAGAAATCGTTTCATGTGAAATTCTATTTAGGGCGATGCGCGTCGAAAGTTTTCTGATGGTGACGCATGATCTCGTCACCCTTCACGTCATAACTGCCGGTGGCGGTATGCGCGACATCCGGGATGGAGAGAAACTCGTGCTTGATGCCCAGCTCCTTGAGGTGGGCGGAGAACTTCAGGTTGTATTCGTAGTTGAAGCACTTGGTGCCATCGAAGACGAGGATGCTGAGCTCGGGACGATCCTTGCGGGCGGCGAAGGCCTTGGCGAGATCCCAAGTATTGTAACCGAGCGGCAGGAAGCGGAGGTTATCGGATTCGTAACCGTTGTTATCGCGGATGTGTTCCTCAGGTCCATAGCCAGAGCCGCCGGGAGCGACAGAGAGGAAGAGTTCCGGATGCTTGAACATGATGCGTGTGGTGCCGCGACCGCCTTGCGAGTAACCCTCCAAGGCGCGACCTTCACGGGTGCCCCAGGTGCGATACTTGGCGTCGATATAGGGAACGACTTCTTTCACGAAGACCGTTTCGCCCATGCCGTTCTTCATCTCAGGCATATCATACCAGCTTACCGGGCCACCATTGGGGAACACGTAGATGGTGGGCTTGATCGTTCCCTTCTTGATCGCAGCATCGACATAGGTGGCGAGGCGCACGGCCTTGTTCTCCGCGCCAGGACGGCCACCATGGAGATGATAGACCACCGGGTAACGCTCCTTGCCTTCATCATAACCGGGCGGCAAGTAGATGTAATAGCCGACCTCAATTTTCATCGAAGGACTTTTAAAGGTCGCGTGTTTGACGGTCGCTGGGAGGATTTTCTTGGCATACTCAGCGTTCTCCATGGGCGACACCCAATTGAATGGAGCCGCTTTCTTAGTAGCTTTGGACGACTTGGCTTCTTGGGCAATGACAGCCTGCCCTGACATGACCAGCACGAGGCCAAGCATGAGGAGGCGGGGCAGATCAAAACGACTGGTGGATTTTGGGGCGCAAATTGATTTCACGGCGTAGCCTGATTTGGTTCTCCGAATGGCTCCACTTACGAAAGTGGCGAAGCCAAAATAGTCGCATGGGTTATTCGCGCAGATGATAGGAACAGGTCCGGTCCGATTCGAGCTTAATTTCGGCCCAGATCGTTGGCGCGGATAGCCTGCATCCGGGTGGCAAACTTGGTTTTGAAATTGGCGACAACTGCGGCGAATTCAGGCTTTTCCGAGAGGTTGGTGTATTGCTGCGGATCTTTCTTCATATCGAAAAGCTCGATGCCCTTGGAGGCGTCTTCGCCGTATTGGATGTAAGCCCATTGATCTTCGCGCAGCAGAAAGCCGTTCCGCATCGGGGCCACGCAAAAGGCAGCTTCACGCACTTGATGATTGGGATCATCAAACATGCGTGAGATATCCTTGCCTTGCAGTCGTGCGGGCACTTCCAAGCCGCAGAGTTTGGAGATGGTCGGGTAGAGGTCGATGAGTTCCGCGAAGGAATGACACACGGCCGGTTTCTTGCCCGGCACCTTGATGATGAGCGGCACCTTGGCGGATTCATCGCGCAAGCTCACCTTGGCCCAGAAGTCGTGCTCGCCGAGATGATACCCGTGATCGCTGGTGAAGATGACGATGGTGTTATCCGCCTGACCGGTCTTCTCCAAGGCAGCGAGAACCTTGCCGACTTGGGCATCCATGTAAGCCACTGAAGCATAGTAACCGCCCACGGCCTTGCGTTGGCGGCGCTCATCCATCTTCATGTTCACGCTGGTTTTGTAATTGATACCGGCCTTGGGGATATCATCCCAATCGCCGGAGATTTTCGGAGGCAACGGCATCTTGTCGTAAGGCAGATAGGGTTCGTAATACTGCTTGGGTGCGACAAAGGGCACATGCGGGCGGACGAAACCGACGGCGAGGAAGAAAGGTTTGTCCGCGTGCTGGCCCAGCAACTCCACGGCCTTGGCGGCAGTGCGGCCATCCGAGTGGACCAGGTCGTCGCCGTCGGCTTCCACTACCACGAAGGTGTTGCCGCCGACTACCGGCTTCTTGCCATCGGGATTGCCCTCCAAGGTCTCCCCCACCCCGGGCGCTTTCCATTCGGGTCCGGGGCTGTTGAACTTCTCCGTCCACGAGGCCGGGTCATCAGCGCCATCGCCGCCATCCTCGATGCCACCGGGGACGCCCATGTGATAGATCTTGCTAACTCGCGCCGTGTAATAGCCCGCATTCTTGAAATGCTGCGCCCACGTAGCGCGCTCACCGATGGCGGGGCGCGGACTGGTGTAGCCCAACACGCCCGTAGCGTGCGGGTAATAACCAGACATGAAGGAAGCGCGGGACGGTCCGCAGTAAGTGGCATTGCAAAAGGCGCTGGTAAAGCGCGTGCCTTGGGCGGCCAAGCGATCGATATTCGGCGTGTGACTGACTTTGTTCCCATAGCAGGAGAGCGCGGTGGAGGTCAGGTCATCCGAGATGATGAACAGGATATTGGGCTTGCCTGAACGGCTGGCGGCCGAAGTGAACCCCGGGCAGGCAAACAATAGGACGCTCAGTAGCGGGATGAGACAACGTATGGTTCGCAGGGAATTTTTCACGTGGTTCAGAAAGCGTTGAACATCACTTGATGACTTTCACGTTGCGGAAGCCAGCGGTCTCGCCAAAGACAAGGAAGTTCATCCCGGTCTTTTGCTCGCCGAGGACGGCGTGGGAGCCTTTGATGACGGTGTCGTTCACTTGCACGGTGGCTTCATTGCCTTTGAAGGTGATGCGGACGGGATACCATTGATCAGATTCCAATTTCATGACCTTGCGGGCCAATGGTTCGAGCGCATCCTTCCCCTCGCCGGTGGATGGATTCTTGGTCAAGGCCAGATTGGTGCGGGATATCTCGATGCGGAAACTGCCTTGGCGAGCGCCCCACTCGACGCGCAAGGAATGACGGTTCGCGCCGTTGAAGTTGATCTCATATTCGATGGTGCCATCGGTGATGGCCAGTGGTGCGCGCATGACAGCTCCTTTGTCTTCCTTGCCGGTCTGGCCACCCCAAACGCCACCGTCCTTGGCCAGCCACTCGCCGGTGGAGGCCGTCCACGGTTTCGCAGGAACTTGATTGAGTGGCTCGGTGAGGACAGTCGTTCCGGCCAACGGGGCTAGCTCCACGACATTGAGCTTGGGTTTCACCCCGACTGGCGGCAGTTCACGGCTGTAGCCGCCATCACGGTAGCGGTTCAACAAGGCGCGCAATTGCTGCACGACTTCCGGATGTTCGGCACTGACCTCTTTCGTCTCCGCCGGGTCTTCGGCGACATTGTAGAGCTGTGGTTTGTGTTCGGCGGCGCGGGCTTTGCGCGCGCCAGGCTTGATCTCATCCACAGGCACGCCCTCGACCCATTTCCACGGGCCTTGCCGGATGGCAAAGACACCATCGGCACTGTGCGTGATCATGTCGCCGCGGATGGGTTTCTGGGGATCGCCCAGGATGGCGGGGAGAAAATTATAGCTGTCCTCAGCGGCCTTGGCGGCGGGCGGCAACTGCTCGCCGACAATCGCCGCAGTGGTCGCCAAGATATCCGCCACGCTGACCATCTCGCGGGAGACGGAGCCGGGGGCGGCCTTGCCCGGCCAACGAACGATGAATGGCACGCGGAAGCCACCTTCCCAGACGCTGTGCTTGCCGCCGCGATAGATGCCGTTCACGGCCAAGCCAGCTTTGGCGGCGATGGTCTGCGGCATGTCTTCGCGTTGCAAGACCTTCACCCCGCCGTTGTCACTGGTGAAGAGGACGAGCGTGTCCTTGGCGATGCCTTGCTTGTCCAAGGCATCAAGAATCCGCCCCACGCTGCGGTCCAGTTCGTGGATCCAATCGCCGTAAAGACCGGCGGCGCTTTGTCCGGCGATGTCTTTGTCGGGTGTGACCGGG
>JAURFH010000153.1 GCA_030834415.1 Verrucomicrobiota bacterium
TTTGATATAGTTTCCTAAGGAAACGCCGGAAGTTGGGTCTGGGTTCGACCTTCCCAATATGGGGAGACGAGGCGTCAAGCCGCCTAGGACGGAAAGCTGCGTCAAGCCGCAGCACTCCAAAGTTGTTGAGGACGACGACGAGAACGAGGACGACGACGATTCGGCGATTGGAGTGGCTGGCGAGGGTTTGGTTCGGGAGGCATGGACTGTTTGCTAGAGTGCCGCAGAACAGGATGCATTCGATGAGGGTGTGCAGAACGGATCAGACAGGAAGGTCACTTCGGGAAACGGTAGTTGCACTACGGGCCTATATGTTGAGGGGAGTTTGGGTTGAGCGTTGAGTGGGGGGAAAGGGGCGTGGGCTTTGGTGGTTCCATGTTCCTGCTACTGATTGGCGTAAGCCTCAAGGTTTAGTTTGGGACGAGGTGGAACTCATCCTTACCAGATTGGTTAGAGCCTCGTTACCTCGGCGGCTACGAATTGGGGGAAATTGGAGCGGGTGAAGGGAATCGAACCCTCGTGACCAGTTTGGAAAACTGGGGCTCTACCATTGAGCTACACCCGCGTCTCAGGTGGCGGGCATGTTAGCCACCGCGCTTGCGTTGTCAATTCGCGTCCGTGTAGTCTGTTCGGACAGATGAACGCGTTGCTTTTGACCCGCGGCCGGGTGATCGACCCCGCCAATAAGATAGACCAGACCGCTGATGTATTGCTCGTGGACGGCAAAATCGCTGCCGTCGGCGCTGATGCCGCCAGCAAGGCGCCCGCAAATGTGGAGCGCATCGATGTGGCGGGCAAAGTGGTCTGCCCCGGCCTGATCGACATGCACGTGCATCTGCGCGAGCCGGGTCAAACGGCGAAGGAAACAATCGAGACGGGTTCACGAGCGGCGGCCGCAGGTGGTTTCACCTCCGTGCTGTGCATGCCGAATACGAATCCTTCCATCGATACCGCCGGGACGGTGGCGCTCATCCAGGACAAGGCGGAAAAGGCGGCGTTGGTGAATGTGTTCGTGACGGGGGCGATCACCAAGGGAATCGCGGGTGAAGAGCTGGCCCCCATCGGCGCTTTGAAGGCGGCGGGCGTGGTGGCGATCACCGATGACGGGCATTGCATCCAGAACAACGAGGTGATGCGGCGCGCGTTGGAGTATTGCAAGATGTTCGACCTGCCGTTGCTGGATCATTGCCAGGATTACTCCATCGTGACGGATGGCGTGATGAATGAGGGTTACTGGAGCACGGCCTTGGGATTGCGCGGTTGGCCGGCGGCGGGGGAGGAATTGATCGTGGCGCGGAATATCGTGCTGGCGGAGATGACCGGAACGCCCATCCATTGCCAACACATGAGTTCGGCGGAGAGCATCCGGCTGATCCGCGAGGCGAAGAAGCGGGGCGTGCCGATCATCGGCGAGGCTTGCCCGCATCATTTCATCCTGACGGACTCATCCATTGCCGGCAGCGAAGTCTTCTGGAAGGAAGACGGCAAAGATCTCTATACCGCCCAACAAGGCGTGATGCCGTCACGGCCCGCCTATGACACGCATTGCAAGATGAACCCGCCGCTGCGCACGGCCAAAGATCGCGCGGCCATCTTGGAGGGTATCGCCGATGGGACCATCGAGATTCTGGGCAGTGACCACGCGCCGCATTGCGATTACGAGAAGGAAGTGGAGTTCGATTACGCGCCGTTCGGCATCACGGGATTGGAGAATGAACTGGGCCTGTGCCTGACGCAGCTCTATCACACTAAGCTCCTATCCATCAACGACTTGATCATCAAATACACCACGGCTCCGGCGAATTTGTTGCGCCTCAAAAAAGGTACCCTTTCCGTGGGAGCCGATGCCGATGTGACGGTCATCGACCTGGACAAGGAATGGATGTTCACGAAGGAGATGACTCAAAGCAAATCGGTGAACAATCCTTTCTACGGCTGGGCCATGAAGGGCAAGCAGGCGATGACCATCGTAGGTGGGAAAATCGTTTGGCGGGAATAAATCCGGGGGCTGAGGCGTCCAAAGAGTGAAACAAAGGTCGGCTGCCAGTGGCACCCGACCGAAATCGGCACCATACTAACGCCATGAAAAAACTATCGTTTGCCATCGCGCTGGCCGTATTAGGGCTGGCCTTGGGTCAATATACCCAAACCACGGTCGCGGCTGAGGCCAAGGACGCTTGGTTGACGGATTACGCCAAAGCCCAGGCACAGGCCAAGGAACAGAAGAAAGCCATCCTGATGGACTTCACCGGTTCGGACTGGTGCCCACCCTGCAAGCAATTGCACAAAACGGTATTGAGCAGCAGTGAGTTCAAGAAGCTGGCTGAACAAAAGCTCGTGCTGGTGGAAGTGGACTTCCCGGAGAACAAGAAACAGTCCGAGGCGCTGAAAAAGGCCAATGCGGAGCTGGAAAAGAAGTTCAAGGTGGAAGGTTACCCGACCATAGTCGTGGTGGATGCGAACGGAAAGGAACTGTTCCGCGAAGAGGGTTATGACGGCAGTTCGGCCAAGGAGTATGTCGGCAAGCTGGCCAAGGCCTTGGGCAAATAGTCCGGAATACTACTGGATTCTCTCAAGCGCGGCCCAAACCGCGCTTTTTTCTTGGGTAAAATCTTGACCCTCCCGGCTCGCGACCTAGCATCTCGCAACGTTTGCGGATGTGAGTATGAAAGCGATTCTCGCCTTAGAAGACGGAAGTGTATTTGAGGGCCAGGGTTTTGGGGCCCGGGCGACCTATTGTGGAGAGGTGTGCTTCAACACCTCGATGACCGGCTATCAGGAGATCCTGACCGATCCGTCCTACAAGGGCCAGATCGTCACGATGACCTATCCGCTCATCGGTAACTACGGGGTAAATACTCAGGACGTGGAGTCTTGGAAGCCCCATGTGGCGGGCTTTGTCATCCGTGAGCTTTCCCCTATCGTCAGCAACTGGCGCGCAGACTCTTCACTCGCCGACTATCTGGAGCAGAACGGCATTCCCGGCATCCAAGGTGTGGATACTCGGGCATTGACCAAAAAGCTGCGTGTGCGGGGCGCGATGAACGGCGTCATCTCCACCGAAGGTCTGACTCCGGAGGAAGCCGTGGCGAAAGCCAAGAGCTGGCCGGGATTGGCCGGGGTGGACTACGTGAAGGAAGTCAGCCACAAGGAAGCTTTCCTCTGGGACAAGGATGATCAGGAGAGTGCGGAATTTCGCATCTTACGCGGACTGGAGACGGGTAATCCCCGCACGATGCGCAATCCCCTGCCCCCGGCGGATATCCCGATCGTGGCGTATGATTTCGGCATGAAGTACAACATCCTGCGCCAGCTCCGCCAGAGCGGTTTCAAGGTGCAGGTGGTTCCGGCCACGACTCCCGCAGCTGAAGCATTAAAGCACAAGCCGGCCGGTGTGTTCCTCTCCAATGGTCCGGGAGATCCATCAGCATTGAGCTACGCCGTGCAGGCAGCC
Organism: Verrucomicrobiota bacterium; assembly: GCA_030834415.1. Taxonomy (GTDB): domain Bacteria; phylum Verrucomicrobiota; class Verrucomicrobiia; order Limisphaerales; family JAEYXS01; genus JAEYXS01. Next base: position 3,455 of record JAURFH010000153.1, read on the forward strand.
GCTGATGTGCTAAAAACAGGCATCCCGGTATTTGGCATCTGCTTGGGTCATCAAATTTTGGGACAGGCCTTTGGCGGCAAGACCTTCAAGTTGAAGTTCGGCCATCGCGGTGGCAACCAGCCGGTGAAGGATTTGGAGACTGGAAAAGTCGAGATTACCTCGCAAAATCACGGTTTTGCTGTTGATCCCGCTTCCCTGCCCAGTGATGTGGCAGTGAACCGGATCAACCTAAATGACCAGACGGTGGAGGGTATGCGGCACAAGTCCAAACCAGTGTTTTGCGTGCAATACCATCCGGAAGCATCACCGGGACCACATGATTCTGCCCCACTTTTTAACGAATTCCGGCAACTTGTCTTGTCCCGTGGTTAATAAATAGTAGCCTCCCTTGTTTACCGTATCTGTAAATCCAACGCAACTTTATGAGCCGGACCAAGATACGTGAAAATACGGATGGGGAAACGGGTTGACTTGAGAGAATCAATGTCAATAATGCAGTCACAACGTTCCACTTATGCCCAGACTTGTCGTTCTTAGCGAAGGTTACGCAGGCCGGACATACGAACTGACCGTGGAGAAAGCCACAGTCGGTCGCGTGGACGATAATTCTTTTTCCATCCCCGACGGCTCGATGTCGAGCCACCACTGCGAAATCCTCCTGACGGGTAATGATGTCGTAGTGCGCGATTTGGATTCCACCAATGGAACTTTCATCGGTGGTGAGCAGATCACGGAATCCCCGCTGAAGCCCGGCCAAGTGTTGCGTCTCGGTCAGATAGAGATGCGTCTGGAAGATGGTTCAGCCCAGCCGCCGCCCAAGCCGACGACCGCACGCAGGTCATCAAGCAAGGCATTAAAGCAGGCGATCTGGAGAAAAAGGCCGGTGGTTTCCAAGCGGACACTTCCGCTCACTTCAAGAAGAAGTCGAACAAGGTCGCCAAGGTGTTCATCATCATCGGCGTCATCTTGTTCCTCGTGATCATCGGCGCCTTGGCTGTCGCCTTCCTTGGTGGCCGCCGCTAAGCTTTAGCGGTCCGTTTTCAACCACTTGGCCACATCCCGCGCGGCGTAGGTGATGATGATATCCGCCCCGGCGCGTTTCATCCCCAGCAGCGTTTCCATCGTCACCGCTTTTTCATCCACCCAACCATTGGCCGCGGCAGCTTTGATCATCGAATACTCAGCGCTGACATTGTAAGCAGCGGTGGGATAGCCGAAGGTGGTCTTCACGCGGTGGATGATATCCATGTAGGCCAAGGCGGGCTTCACCATCACGATGTCTGCGCCCTCCGCGATGTCCAAAGCCACTTCACGTAGGGCTTCATCACCATTCGCGGCATCCATCTGGTAGCTGCGGCGATCACCAAACTTGGGCGTGGACTCAGCCGCTTCCCGGAAGGGACCATAGTAAGCAGAAGAGAATTTGGCGGCGTAGGACATGATGGGGGTATCGAGGAAGCCGCCTTTGTCCAAAGCCGCCCGGATGGCAGCCACTCGGCCATCCATCATGTCGCTCGGAGCGATGATATCCGCCCCCGCCTCGGCGTGACTCACTGCCGCACGGGCCAGCAGCTTGAGCGAGGGATCATTCAGGATACTGGCTCCATTTGCATGTTGGTGCACGATGCCGCAGTGACCATGACTCATGTACTCGCACAAGCAGACATCCGTCACCACCAGCAGTTCCGGCAAAGCTTTCTTCAACGCGCGCACTGCTTGCTGCACAATGCCGTTCTTGGCATAGGCGCCAGAGGCTTTGGCATCTTTCTGATCAGGAATACCAAATAGCAGAACCGCCGGGATGCCATCGGCATAAGCCGCAGACGCTTCCTTCACCAACTCATCCACCGACAACTGGAACACGCCAGGCATGGAGCTGATGGGCTGCCGCACCTTGCGACCAGAGCGGGCAAAAAGTGGCAGAATCAATTGGTCCACGCTGAGACGCGTCTCCCGGACAAGACGACGCAGGGCCGGAGACTGGCGCAACCGGCGCGGACGTAGAAGCGGAAATGCAGAGGCGGCAACGGTGTTCATGCAGTAAAAATTACTCCGTCCAGAAATCGATCACGAACACATCATCCACGATCTCTTTGACGATGGTGACGAACTTCTGATGTTCAGGATGCGGCAGGTAGCCTTCGCGGTCTTTCTCCGTCTTGAAGGTCACGATGTAGCAGTGGGTGAAATCTTTGTTCAAACCTTCCGGACTGTTGTTGACGCCCGCTTGATACCCAACGATGCCGGGAATCTTGTCCTTCAACAAAGCGAACTCTTTATTGAGATGCTCGATCTGCGCCTTGGTGGCCGTCTCCTTGAATTTAAAGCAAACGACGTGTTGGAGTTTCTTGGCGGATTTGGGTTTATCAGCAGCCATGGCAGGGATTGTCAGCACGATGCTGAGCATCAAAGTGAGAGCTAGGGCAAACGATTTCATGGGCAGTATCTTCCACACAATGGCGGGGACTGCAAGCCCCTGGCGTGAACTAGAACACCGTCGGGCAGCCTTCTTCCAGAAAACGCAGATGGTGCGTCAGCCCTTTTTCATGCGCGAGCTCCTGCATCCAGCGCGGCGGCTCGTTCATATCCTCGAAGGAAAGTTTGAAGGTGCCGTAGTGCATGGGCACGAGCCATTTTGCTTTGAGGTCGAGGAAGACTTGCACGGCATCATCCGGCCCCATGTGTGTGCGACGGAATGAATCCGGGTAGTACGCGCCGATGGGAAGCAAAGCGATCTCCGGCTGGCAACGCTCACCGATCTCGCGAAAGCCCTCGAAGTAAGCGCTGTCCCCGGCGTGATAAACTTTGCGACCTTGATGCTCCAAAATAAATCCGCCGTAGCCACGATGATGATCGTGCAGCGTGCGTGCACCCCAATGCTTGCTGGGCACAAGCGTCACCTTCCAATCACCCGTGTGAAAACTCTCCCACCATTTCAGCTCGATGATGCGTTCGAAGCCGAGCCCCTTCGCGAGCGGCGCCATACCCCATGGCATAACGCCGAGTTTGGGATGCGGGAGTTTGCGCAGAGTGGGTTTGTGAAAATGATCGAAGTGCGCGTGCGTAAGCAACACGAGATCGATGGGTGGCAGATCATCGATCTTGATGCCCGCATGTTTGAGACGCTTCAGCAGAAAAATCCAGTTCGCAAAATTGGGATCCACCAAGGCGTTCAGATCGGTGAACTGCACAAGGAAGGAAGCGTGTCCGATCCAGGTCAGAGCAACCTCACCTTTTTGCAAAGCAGGGAACTCCGGTTTGCGATGCATGCCCGTGCGCTTGGTAATCAGCGCCTTCCAAACCATCTCATGAAAGAACGTGCGCGGGTTGAAGTGATTACCCGGGGTCAACTCCTTCAACGAGCGGGGGATACGCCGCTTGGGGCGATAATGCTCGTGGTGGTCGGGTTGGCCGTTTCCTTCACTCATTCCATTTATCCGCTACAAGGTAACGCAAAGTCGCTCGAATAAAAAGAAATCTTCGTCGTCGGAATAGATGTTGGCTGAAATAGCTGACAAGAAGTCTAAAAAGGCAATTGTATGAAAAAAGTCGTAACCGCCCTTGCAGTATGTGGCCTGCTCATCGCCGGCACGCAACAGTCTCACGCCGGTGACCGCGAGTGGGCCACCGCCGGAAAAGTTCTGACCGGAATCATCGCAGGTGCCGTCATCGCCAAATCTTTTGAACCAGCGCCCGTGGTTTACCAACCGGCACCCACGGTGGTGTATCAATCCGCACCGGTAGTGGTGCAGCAACCGCAAGTCGTCTACACCCAGCCCGTGGTCTATCAACCGGCTCCGGTCATTTTGCAACCCGCACCGGTAGTGGTCTATCGCCCGGCCCCAATTTACTATTCACCGGTCCCGGTGGTGACCCGTCAATACAGCTTCGGTCATCACCCACGGCATCGCGTTTGCTGGTAATTTCTGTTCCCGGGAGGAACCGAGAAAAATACAGCCGCCTGTCCGGCAACAAACCGGACAGGTTTTTTATTGGCGCGGAAAACCGGCAGTCCATAATTTCAGCATACATGGAAAAACTTTTGGGGCAGCTGGATACCTTCCTGCGCAAGCAACCGCGACTGGGCAAAGATGTTTATATCGCCAAGACCGCCGTTGTGTTAGGGGACGTCACGCTCGGCGACAACGCCAGTGTGTGGTATAACGCCACCGTGCGCGGGGACATCAACCGCATCGAAATCGGTCATCACTCGAACATTCAGGATAACGCCGTCCTCCATCTCGCAGATGATTTTCCATGTCTCATCGGCAATTGGGTGACGGTCGGGCATTCTGCCATCGTCCATGCCTGCACCGTCGGCGATGAATGTCTCATCGGCATGGGAGCAACGATTTTGGATGGTGCCGTGATCGGCGCGCAAAGCGTCATCGGCGCAAACGCCCTGGTAACTCAGGGCACCGTCATCCCTCCCGGCTCCATGGTCATGGGGTCACCAGCAAAAGTGAAACGCGCACTCACACTGGAAGAACGGGCGGGATTGAAAAAATGGGCGGAAAAATACGTGCGGAATTCTGCTTACTGCCTCCAGCACAACATCAATGTAGGTGGACCGCTACCGACCTGATTTCTTCACGCGTATTGATTTTCTCAAATAAAAAAAGACCGGCTTAGGCCGGTCTTTTTTGTGAATCGATAAAGCCTGCTGCGTCAGTTCACGAACGTCGCTTCATTCGTCTGCAACAACGCGTGCGCATACTTGTCCCAAGCACCCAGCGTCTTCTGCGCGGGTTTCGGGGCGGCAGCGGGTGTCCTGTTCTTGCCCTTGTTCTGGGCCATCTGCTGCGGATTGGCCACTACTGGTACCAGATCTTTATCCGGCGTGCTGTTCAGGAAGGCCATGCCTAGGCGGATTTCCGTCTCTGACGGCAACCGCTGGAAGATCACCTCATACAGCAGCTTGATGCGGCTCTCATCATCAGTGAGCGCCTTGAAGTCTTTGCGTTCTGTGATATTCCGCGCCTGTTCCAGCACCAGCGGACTGTTCATCATGAACAACGATTGCTGCGGCACGATGGTCTCATAGCGCTTGCCTGTGGCGATGTCCGGGTTCGCGAAATCGAAACTCGTCATCACTTCCGGCAGTTTTGCGCGATCGATATAACCATACACTGTGCGACGCGTAGGATACGGCTCAGACATCAGGTCCACCGGCTTGCCACCCATCGTCGTATCCAGCTTGCCACCCATCGCGAGCAAGGAATCCCTCAACGCCTCAAACTCCAGACGGCGGATATTCGCGCGCCAGAGCAAGCGGTTGAACGGATCAATCTGCGCGAACTGCGGATTGTTCTCGCTGCTTTGCTGATACGCATAGGTCATCATGATCTTCTTGTGCATGGCCTTCATGGACCAGCCGCTCGCCATGAAATCGTTCGCCAGATAATCCAGCAACTCCGGATGGCTTGGCGGCGTGCTCTGCGTGCCAAAATCGTCCGGCGTCAGCACGATGCCGTCACCGAAGTGATGCATCCAGATGCGGTTCACCGCCACACGCGCGGTCAGAGGATTGTCCTTCGAAGCGATTGCCTTCGCGAGTTCGAGGCGGCCACTGCCTTCTTTGAACGGCTCTTTGCCTTCGCTGAAAATCTCCAGGTAACGCCGGGGCACCACCGGACCACGGCTGCCAGCTTCACCACGGATGAACACGTAAGAATCACGCGGTCGATCGGAATCATTGATCACCATCGCACGCGCCGGTGCGCCGGGATGACTGCCCTCGAGTTCTGAGATGGCTGAGCGCAGACGCGTCTCACGACCTTGCAAGTTACGCGGCAAAGCGCGGCGAATCGCATCGATCGGATCATCCCCCGCTCTCACGCCGGGTAGAACTGCCAGTCGCACGGCCTCTTGGGAGGCATCCGGCAAGGCTGAGGCATTAGGGTTCCGGGAGCTGACCTGCTGCCAGTTGGATTCGACCATGGCAAAGGCCCGTCCGTAAATGGTCACCACATCCGACATCGACTTCACAACCCGTCCCCGGAACTGGCTGGATATGTAGGGATTAACCGGCTTCTTCCGGTCAGAATTGTTCGTTACGCGGGTCACCAAATCCTTTGCTTTGCCAGCGGCGAAATCCTTGTCGGATAAGCTGGCGAATTCGTGATAAGGTCCCATCACCGGATCATATCCGCGACGGGTGCGGGTCACAATAGTCTGCCAGAGCCGGGCCGCTTCCTGGTTCAGCTTATATTGCCGCACCAGCTTGCCCATCTCACTGCGGTCTTTGCCTTTGATCGCTTCGTTGATGGCCAAATAGAGACCCGCATTCTTGCGCAAATCACTGATGAAGTTCCCCACATCTTCGCGGTAAAAGTTCTGCAGGTTCTCTTCCAGCTTGGCCCGCTCCACCATGTAGGAACGATACTCCGGATCCTTCTCGTTCACCTTCTCGATGAGCGGCTTTTCCTTCGGTTCGACCGAACTGGCGAAGATGCCATGCAGCGCATAGTAATCCTCCGTCGGGATCGGATCGAACATGTGATCATGGCAGCGTGAGCAAGCCACCGTCACCGCTTGGAATCCTTTGGCCACGGTATCGATACGGTCATTGATGATCTCGTTCGGCTGGTTATCGAAACGGTTGCCCAACGTGATGAAGCCCAAAGCGGCGAGGTCCGTCTTGTCTTTCAGATCCATCTTGTCCGCCGCGATCTGCTCCATGATGAACTGGTCATACGGCTTGTCTTCATTGAAGGCCTTGATGACATAATCGCGATATGTGTAAGCATACGAATAATGGAAATCCTCCCGCTGCCGGTTCACTTCACCCTTCGTATCCGAGTAACGCGCCACATCCAGCCA
>JAURFH010000154.1:0-4673 GCA_030834415.1 Verrucomicrobiota bacterium
GCCTCATGGGTCGCGTGCAGGCTCACCTCACGCAGATTGTGGAGGTCAGAACGGCGACTGCGCTGGAAGGAAAAATCCGCCTGATAGAAAATGTCGAGCTTGCCGCGAAAGCTGGATTTGGGGCGGCGGGCTCCTTTGGCCACCACGGCGATGCGGCCGAATTCCGGCGTGAGCCAATGCACGATGAGACTCGTCTCCGTCAGCGGCCGAGTCCGCAAGATGATGCCTGAACCACGTTCATCCATGATGACAAATCGTAGCGCAGGTTGGCAACCTGCTGCATCGCCGACTGGCAGTCGGCAGCGCATACGAACTTGGCACGAAACGCAGATTACCAATCTGCGACACAGCAGACTGCCAGTCTGCGCTACATGCAGTCGTGCTCATCGGATTGATCTAGACAGGCGGCAAGTTACCCGTCGGTTGGGCGATCGACACATCCGGAACACCCGGCGGCTTGCCCTGATAATCGGGCGCAACCGAACCGAGGCTGATGATGAACTTGATGCCATCAGCAACTTCCATCTCCAGCTTAGTGACCTTGCTCTCCGGCACCAAGATCAGGAAGCCAGTCGTCGGGTTCGGTGTCGTAGGCACAAAGATACTGACGATTTTTTCCTTCGTCTTGGTCTGCACCTCCTGATGCTGATCTCCCGTGATGAAGCCGATGGAGTAGATGCCTTCACGCGGAAATTCCACCATCACCACCTGTTTGAAAGAGGAATTCTTGTTCGTGGCAAAGGCGTCATTCACTTGCTTGATGGCGCCGTAAACTTTGTTCAGGAGCGGCACCTTGAGCATCACCTGATCCACCATCTGGATGATCTGACGCCCCAAGTAAACCCGGGCCAGACTGCCGATGAGCGTGATAATCGAGACCGCCAGAACCAAAGCCATCAGACTCCAGTACCAATACATCTCTCCTTTGCCACCATCCTTATGGGTGATGTCCGCCGGGATGAAGATCAGGAGGGTATCGGTCAGGTTGGCGATGGTGCCAAAAAGCCAAAGAACCACCGCGATGGAAAGAACCGCAGGCAGGACCACAGCGAGTCCGGCGAAGAAGTTGGCCTGCCAACGGCTAATATGACTATTCACGCGCGCAATCTAGTCTTTGTCCCGAGTTTTCGCAAAGCAAACCGCTCGGCCAAAGCCTTCACGAGGCGATTCTCCTCCCGCTTCATGATGCGTCGTTTGGCCGGCTCCAGATCATCGTAACCCTGCAGGTGCAGCACCCCATGAACGACGTAGCGCGCCAGTTCATCGGTCCAGTGTGCCTTGAACTGTTTACCCTGCTTCAAGGCATCATCCACGCAGATGTATAACTCGCCATAGACCTCCGGGACAGGCTCGCCAGAAGGCACTTCCGAACGGTAATCGAAGGTGATGACATCGGTGGAGCCTTCGTGCTGAAGATAGTCCCAGTTCACTTGGGCCATTTCTTCCGGCTCCACCAGGTGGATGCCCAGTTGATAAGATTTCAGTGCCAGATCTTCTGTGAGCAAGGCACGGGTCACCGACCGCAGCAGCTTGGTATCGACTGCTTTCGTTTTCTGCCGGTTCCGCAATTGGAGTTCATTGCTCATTCCGTGCCCGCCCTGCCCCGGTGTTTCTCGTATGCGGCGATGATGCGCTGCACCAACGGATGCCGCACCACATCTTGTTTGGTGAATTCCTGGAAACCGATACCCGGCACTTTCTTCAAGGCATGGACGGCTTCCACCAAGCCGGACTTCTTCTGATTCGGCAAATCAATCTGCGTGGGGTCACCGGTGATGACCGCCTTGGAATTGTGTCCCAAACGCGTGAGGAACATGAACATCTGCTCGGTAGTCGCATTCTGCGCTTCATCCAAAACGATGAACGCATGGTTCAAGGTACGACCGCGCATGTAGGCCAGTGGGGCGATCTCGATGACACCTCGCTCGCGATGCTTGTCCAGCTCCTCGGGCGGCAGCATATCGTGGAGCGCGTCATAGAGCGGGCGCAGATAAGGCGTGAGCTTTTCATGCAAGTCACCGGGCAGGAAGCCCAGGGCTTCGCCAGCTTCCACGGCGGGCCGGGTGAGAATAATGCGGCTGACCTTGCCCGTCCGCAGGGCCGCAGTCGCCATGGCCATGGCCAGATATGTTTTGCCCGTACCGGCCGGACCGACGCCAAAGGTGACGTCGTGATTGCGGATTGCTTCCACGTAAAGTTTCTGCCCGACGGTCTTGGGCGTGATGGAAGGCTTCGCCGGTGAGGTGTGGATGCGCTCGCTCATCAGGCTGCGCAAGGCGGCGACGCCTTCGGCCTTCACTACGCCGAGGGCAGAATTGAATTCACGGTTCCGAACTTGCGAACCAGCCTTCATCGACTCGTCGAGGATCTCGAACATCTGTTTGGCCAAGGCGATCTTGTCTGAATCGCCCTCAAGCTTCACCCAACCATCACGCGTGGTGGCCTTCACCTGCAATTGCTCCTCCAGCGCCTTCAGGTTCTTCGTATCGTTCCCGAAGAGCTGCTGCACGAGACGGGGGTTCTCAAAATGGATGGTTTCTTCGCCCATAGGAAATATCAGTGGTTGGCCATGGCCGCCCGCAGCTTCGCCGCCGTATCCGCGAGGGCCTCAGGGATGATGGCGGTGCTGCCGGTGACCGGCATGAAGTTCACGTCACCATTCCAACGCGGCACGATGTGGATGTGCAGATGCTCGACGATGCCCGCACCCGCGACCTGCCCGAGGTTCACGCCGATGTTGAAACCATGAGGACTCATTACCTGCGTCAACGCCGCCTGACAACGCCGCGTAAGCTGCATCAGCTCCAGCATCTCGTCGTCCGTGAGATCGTTGAAGTCCGGCACCTGCTTGTAAGGCACGGTCATGATGTGCCCGCCGTTGTAGGGATACCGGTTCAGGACCGCGTAACAGGTCTTGCCCCGGGCGATGACATAGTTGCCCACATCGTCGCTGGACTCGGCGATCTGTGTAAAAATGGAGCGCCCGTCCTTCGGGCCTTTCGGGCCAAGGATATACTCAATCCGCCAAGGGGCGTGCAACGCTTCCACGGCAGCAACCTAACAAGGCGCGGCGAATTGTCAAAAGCGGAGCATAGGTAAAACAGGCTTCCGGTTAGGCGGCACTTTCATTAACCTCCCTCCAGCAGCATGAACATCCGTATCCTCGAAGGCAGCATCCGGCGCATCGACTTGCATACCCGCATGCCGTTCAAATACGGCATCGCGACGATGACGCATATGCCGCAAGTCTTCGTCAGCCTGCGTTGCGAGATCGATGGCCGAACGGTTGAAGGCATGTCTTCCGACCTGCTGCCGCCGAAGTGGTTTACCAAGATCCCCGAGAAAGACCCGCTGCAGGAGATCGAAGAGATGCTGCTCGTCATCCGGAACGCACTCACCCTCGCTCAAGGCAAGATGGGGCCAAGCGCGTTTGACCTGTGGCTCGAGCTGTATCACGCGCAGAGCAAGTGGGCGACCACTCAAGCCTTCCCGCCCTTGCTGGCGCACTTCGGCACCTCGTTGGTCGAACGGGCACTGATCGATGCTGTTTGCCGGGGGACAGGAAAACCCTTCGCCGCGGCGCTACATGAGAATTTCTTCGGCATCCGTTTGGGTGATGTGCATGCCGTTTTGACCGGTCGGCAACCAAGCGATCTGCTGCCCGGCAATCCCCTGCCCTCGGTCATTGCGCGTCACACGGTCGGACTGACCGACCCACTCACTGATGGAGATATTCCCGAGGCAAATCGTCTGAGCGATGGTTTGCCCCAATCGCTGGAGGATTGCATCCGCACCTACGGCCTGCGTCATTTCAAACTCAAGGTGAACGGCCAACCTGCCAGCGACCTCGCGCGCTTACAGGCTATCGCCGCCATTCTGGAGCGCACCGCTCCGTCAAATTACGCCTTCAGTCTGGATGGGAATGAACAATTTAAATCTATCGAGAGTTTTCGCGCCTTCTGGGAGTCATTGCAGAACGAGCCCTCGCTGACCGACTTCCTGAAACACCTCTATTTCATCGAGCAACCGCTGCATCGCGATTACGCCCTCACGGATGCCGTCGGTGTGGCTTTGAGTAATTGGCCGGATCGTCCGCCGATGATCATCGATGAATCTGATGGCGATATCACCTGTCTCCCACGTGCCTTGTCCTTGGGTTATGCGGGAACGAGCCATAAGAACTGCAAAGGCGTTTTCAAGGGCATCGCGAACCGCTGCCTGCTGCGTCATCGCGAGCATGAACAACCGAATGGAGGTTGGCTCATGAGCGGTGAGGATCTGTGCAATCAAGGCCCTATCGCGCTGCTACAAGATCTGGCAGTCACTGGAGCCTTGGGAATTGAGAGTGTGGAGCGCAACGGTCATCACTACGTGGCCGGTCTTTCAGCGTATCCGGAGGGGGTGCAACAACTGGTGCTCGCAGCACACCCTGATCTGTATCATAAGACTACCAAAGGCTGGCCCAGCCTAACGATCGAAGATGGACGCATCTCTTTGAAATCCATCAATCAAGCCCCGTTCGGAAATGGTTTTATCCTCACCTGCTCCGGATTTACGGATGCCACTCGGAGCTGATCTGAATCAGCGCTCTTGCAGCCACTGCGGGCCAACGCTCGCCTTTTTAGCCGGACCGATAAGACTCACCGCTGAGGAGACTTCATCGCAGCCGACAT
>JAURFH010000154.1:4683-10206 GCA_030834415.1 Verrucomicrobiota bacterium
TTGGCTCATGAGCGGTGAGGATCTCTGCAATCAAGGCCCTATCGCGCTGCTACAAGATCTGGCGGTCACCGGTGCCTTGGGAATTGAGAGTGTGGAGCGCAACGGTCATCATTACGTAGCCGGTCTTTCAGCGTATCCGGTGGTGCTGCAACAACTGGTGCTCGCAGCACATCCTGACTTATATCATTCAACCACGAGAGGCTGGCCAAGCTTGACTATCAGAGGCGGACGCATCTCTTTGAAATCCATCAATCAGGCGCCGTTCGGAAATGGTTTCACTCTCCCTTGTTCAGGATTCACGGATGTCACTCGGAGCTAAGCTGGATCAACGCTCCTTCAACCACTGCGGGCCAACGCTCGCCTTTTTAGCCGGACCGATAAGACTCACCGCTGAGGAGACTTCATCGCAGCCGACATCCGGTGAGCTGCCTCTCGGTTGACCATCAATATCTCCATCAACATCAGGGAACTTGCCAACTGCCGCATCCAACACGGGACTGTTGACCGACGGACGATAGATGCCTTCCTTGTCTTTGACCACATTCACAGTTTGTACCAACAAGCCTTTGGTATCCGGCAGACCGGTCGCGCCCTGGGCGATATTCCCCTGCCACTGCCAGTTCACCGGAGGCGTCTGTATTTTCACCAAGAGCGTCTTACCCGCGATGAGCAGATTGTTGGCGAAGACACAATCGAGCGGCGGCAGATTCGCCCCTTTGGGATTGTCACTCACGTAGCCGATCAGGACGGTGGATTTGCAATCCACAAAAGTATTGAACGCGATCACCGCGCGCTTCACCTGGAAGTATCCGTGCAGAGGTGAATCAGGGAGACCGTTCATCAGCGTCAAGGCGGAACGCGTCTCCTCGCCGCCCAGTTCGGCGAAGTAGTTGTTGATGACGCGATGATCTTCACCGATCACGCGCACACCGCCGGTGTATTTCTGGCGATTGCCGAGGAAGTAATTTGCCTCCACCAGACAACGATTCCCGTGACGCAAAGTCATCGCACCTTCACAGCTTAAAAAGGTATTATGCCGATACGTGTTCTCGCATGATTTGTTGGAGACGATCTCCACCTCACCGTTGCATTTCTCGAACAGATTGAACTCAACCGTGGTGCGCGAGTTGTTCATCGAAACCTCGCTAGTGCCCACGCGGATGGTCTCGCCGCCATTTGCACCAAGGCGCGGACGCGGGCCGAAATGGTTATGATCGATCTGGTGATAATTCGGTTCATCATCCACCCACACTACCAGCGTGGTACCCGCATGCTGTTTGCCTGAAAAGTAGCAATGGTCCACACGATTGCTCACGCCATAGAGGGACACCCACTTGTAATCCTGCTTCTTCGCCGGCGGATTATAATCCTTGATGGCGCACGACGTGACACGACAATTCGTCGCGAGCTGCTTGGAGCTGGCACGAAACTCGATGACATCCTCCTTGCACTCACCCGCCCCCTTGAACCATAGCCCCTCGACAATCAAATGCTGGCCGCCAATGCGGAGACGCGAGTTTCCAGTAAGGATGACCTGTCCGGGAGTCTCGGCACGAAGCTTGATGGGCTTATCAGCCGTGCCTTGGGCGGTGAACAATAAATTAGCATCAGCCCAACCGCCATTCTTCAACACGATCACATCGCCCGGTTTAGCGGCTTTCTGAACGCGAGAGAAATCAACAGGGTTTGCAGCGACGTACTCAGCTCCATGACTTGCCCAATCACCCAAAGTCATCAGGCAAACAAGCGCCAACCAGCAGGCGGAGCGGAGAAAGACAGGCATGTTCACTTCTTCCAAGCTCGCTCAAAGCCCTGCAAGCCGATCTTGTCCAAGGGCAGACTCTCGAAACCAAGCTGCTTGGCGGGCGAGGCGTTGGCCGGTTGATAGATATCCAATCCCGGGTTGGTGAACATCGGGTCGGCCAGCATCGAGTTTTTGTCGAAACCCGACGCCTGCCAGGTCTTCAACGGACCACGCGGCGTTATCTTGGTGCCGTTGAAAAAGGACGCTCCTTGAGTGTGCCAGAAGAGATTTCGGCCGGACTCGGCCAACATAGAATTGGCCCATGTGCCGGCATGTTGGAAGAGGCTAGCCTCTGTACTCTTAAACGAAATGATGTTTCGTGAGAACCGGTTGTTCACACTGGAGGCATCGGCCGCCTGGAAAAAGACCTGACCATCCGTGCCATCCACGAAAACGTTATTCTCGATCACATTGTTACGCCCGCCCAACACTCCCACACCACCCAAAACACTCCGGGCCACCACATTGCCCCGCACCGTGGCTCCGCTGGTGTAATCATCCAGCAGAATGCCCCAAGTATAATAAGGCGAGCGGAACTTGCCTTCGGTATCCGTGCCCAAACCGCCGGTGTCGCGGATACGGTTATACTGGATGACATTGCTGGTGTCTTTGCGATGCCGACCGGTGGTCTCGATCGCACCGCTATTCACGGTCTCAAGATTGGTGAACTGGATGTCGTTATACTCCACCACGTTCGTGTGGGAGTAATTGCTATTGTCGGGACTCCGCAGCAACACCGCCGAGCGCGGCAGGTGATCGAAGAGGTTATGAGCGATGCGATTCCCACTACCGCTTGCCGCCGTCACACCGGACACGTGCTTGTAAACCTCGCCGATGTTATGGATCCAATTTCCCGCCACCAGATTACTGGTCGCTTGCGTGGAGGCAGGCCCGTGGAAAAGCACCGCGCCCTGACCTAAGCCAGCCATCTCATTGCCCACGATCAGATTCTCGGTGGAACGATTCTCCAGTCGCACGGCGTGACCACCCAGATTCAAGAACCGGTTCGTTTCCAACACGCACTTGCGAGCGCCTCCGAGCCAGATCGCAGCATCACTTGGTGCGGCGATCGGGGCATTGCGAGAATACGTCGTATGCCGGAATTCGAAACCGGATAAGGTGAAACTTTCCACCCACTTGTTCCGCGCGAGGTCGCCCTTGAACTCGACCAGATGATCCAACACCGGCACGAATGCCATCTGATCTTGGAAGGTCGGCACCGGCGGCCAGAAGTAAAGATTCCCCGAGGCCCGATCTAGATACCACTCACCCGGAGCATCCAACTCCTCGAAGGCGTTCGCCACGAAGTAGCGATTGCCTGGCAGGATATCCACGCTGGAACTGCTGTTTGGCTGCAATGTGGCGACCAGCTTGTCCTGATCGATGCCACGCAATTGCATGATCGTATTCGCCTGACCAGTCCCCGGGAACATCACGATCTCCACTTCGGGCGACTTGGAATAATCCTTCATATCACCCGAGCGGAACTGGAACCGGCCGCGCGTGGAGGTCGCCGCCAGGCTGGGCTTCACCATATCCTTGGCGTTCGCACCAACCATAGCCTCCGCCTGCACCACCAGTAACTGCCGCCCTCCGGCAGGTCTCGCCAAGGCACTGCCCACGGCACCCATCGCCGCGTTCCACGCCGGATCATCACTCAGCGCGATGGCGTCCAGATTGATATAACCTCCCTGCAGATTGTTCCACCGGATGATCTGCGGCCCTTGCAACAGATTCATCGTCGCCACCACGGACCAACGATAACGCCCTTGTGTATCTGGCAAATTCTGCAACATCACCGGCTGCTCTGAAGCCGTTTGCATAGAGCAACGCCCCGCCATGTTATTGAAACCCGCCTGCGCATTCTGTGCCGCATACAACAGCGCCACCCGGTACGTCCCCGCCACCGGCACATCCACGCTCCACTCCACCCAGTCACCCGCATTATTGATCCGCGAGATGAACGCCCCGAACGCACCGGCTCCCGGACCATCGCTCACCACATAGTTCCAACCACCCGTGTAAGGTTGCGCCGGATCAAAGTTCGGGAAACGCGCCCGCGTCTGCAATGCCGTATCCAGCCAGAACTGCCCGAAGAACAGGCGCTTCGTCCGCACCTCCGGGATGTTCACCACCCAGATGTCATTCGTGGCACGGTTCCAACCCTTTACCGTCATCGCGCCGCTCACGATTGGCTTCTCACCGGGATACGCTGTCAGCGTGTGCCCTGAATCCTCCGGTTTGACCTCCAATGGTTCCGACAGGTGATAATACCCGCCGCGCACATACGTCGTGCACTTGAAGGGCTGCTTGCGCATCTCCTCCAGTGCTTTTCCCAAGGTGGCAAAGGGACCATCCGTCCGCGTCGCGTTCGGGCCCAGGAGCTTCCCGGTCCACTGGTCATTGCCCGCGGGCGAGATGAAATAACGGCCTCCCGCAGATTCCAATACCGTTTGTGCGGAAAGCAGAAAGGTTTGCGCCACCACGATGGCGGCCGTCAGACTGGCGAGCTTAAGCAAGTTCATCGTCCTCATGCAAAAATGGCTTCCTCCACACTCTGCCCGTATTCCCCGCCACTTTCAAACTTTGCCCACCAATTTCTTCGCCCGCCGCACCCATACCCGATCCCGCTTCCGCTGGAAGCCCGGCACATGCGCGCTATCCTCCAGCACCTCCACCAATAACCCGCGCGCTTCTGGTAACCGGTTCGCTGCCACATACAACTCTGCCAACTGTACCCGGGCACGCGCGTAACTGTTGCTCTGCAACACTTGCTCAAACTCCCGGATCGCTTCCGCTGGACGTCCCAGCACCGCATACGTCTCGGCCAGCGCCATCCGCGTGTGCCCATAATCATGCTTCGGCACCTCAGCACAAACCCCTTCCAGCAACGGCAAGGCTTCCTGCGGACGCTTCAACCTCAAGAGACACTGGCCGTAATGCGCCCGCGTCTCCACATCCGTCGCATCCCGCTCCATCGCCGCTTTATAGCACGCCTCCGCCTTGTCCAGCTTGCCCTGCTGGAAATAGATGTCCCCCAGTTGCGAATGATGATGCGCGTTATCCAGATTATGTATCTGCGCCTGCAACTCCTTGATCCGCTTCCGGTCAAACGAACCCGGAAACTCGAAGCCCCGGCTCAAACTGCTGTTCCCATCCCGATACACCATGAAGAAATACAAGATGGTATTGAGCGGCGGAAAGATGATCAGAAACGCCACCCACATCCACTCCCGGCGCTCCACTGCATCCACCAGCATCACCAGCCAGAAGATGCCGAACAAGGCACCCCCCAACCCAAAGATTCCGATCGATTCAAATAGGAAAGCCATCCGCAACCTCCCATCCGCTCCAGTTCAAGTTATCAACGCATCACACCCCGCCATAAGGTTTCGCAGAGTGTGAATCACACCCACAGCCAAACGCACTCCGCCAAAACTTGCAACGCTCGATTCACCAGCCGACCTGCCAAAACCGCAGCCATCGAGGTGCCGAGGCTCTAACCTTGTCCCCATCCCTCGATGTTCGATGTTCCCCCGTCAGACCTATCCATCCCATACCCCCGTTCGTGTATTCCGCGTATTTCGCGGTTTATAATAGGCCCGTAGTGCAAATAATTGCCCTTGATGCAATCAACGTTCCCCGAAGTCAGCCTTCCCGTTCGATGCGTTCATGAGTTGCTTCTGGTGAACTCCTGTGCTGCGGCACTCTATCACCAG
>JAURFH010000155.1 GCA_030834415.1 Verrucomicrobiota bacterium
GTGATGGGGAATACACTGAGTATCTCTTAACTGCGGAGGTCCGAAATCTAAGCGACGAGGAGTTACGAGTTTTATGCTTTGTCGATCAGGCAGCCGCAAACGGGTATCCTGCTTTGAAAGTGCCACCATTGAGCTGGCTTGTGCTGCAAATGGGAAATCACATGCAGGACAGATTTAGGATTTTTGAGTTTCCTGAAGGCAAAGATATCATACGATTGCCTGCAAAAAGCACCAATGCGATCTCGGGCAAGCTTAGGATTTCAAAAAGTGAAATCCAGAACGTGCCTTCGGGAGCAGTCCTAATATTAAACTTCGGTGGTCTTGATCCGCACGGTCAGGATAAGGCGGAAAAGGCGAAGTATTGGTCACAAGCAGTCGAATCGGGTGCGGTGAAGGTGTTGTCTGCCAAATGAGTTTAAATATGAGCAAACCATCAGTTGTTGTCTTTGATCTGGGGAAGGTGTTGCTGGATTTTGATTACGGCATCATGGCGCGGCAGTTGGAGCCGTTGAGCCGGTTGAAGGGAGTGGAACTCAAACAGGTCATCGATCAATCCCCCTTGCTGCATCAGTATGAGACGGGGCAGATCTCAACGCCGCAGTTGTTTGAGGCATTCGTGAGCGTCACGGGGTTCAGTGGCACATTGGGAGATTTCAGTGCGGCGTTCGCAGACATCTTTTCCCCCATCGAGACCATGTTGGAACTGCATGCGCGGCTGCGCGCGCGCGGGGTGCCGGTGTTCATCTTCTCAAATACCAATGAACTGGCGGTGGGACATATCCGGCGGCAGTTCCCGTTCTTCGCGAATTTTGATGGCTACGTGTTTTCCCATGAAGTCGGCGCGATGAAGCCAACAGCGAGGATCTACGAGGCGGTGGAGGCGATGACCGGCAAGCAGGGCACGGAGATTCTCTATATCGATGACCGGCCGGAGAATATCGAGGCGGGAGCGGCGAGGGGATGGCACGCGGTGTTTCACCAGCAACCGCAGGAGACACGACAGGTGGTGGCAGGGCATGGGTTGGTTTAGGGGAATGACGAATAACGAAATCCGAATGACGAAGGAATGAGCAATGACCAATGGTTTCTAGGATGATGAAAACGTGTTCCGAACCATGAAATACGAGAAGGAATTCCCGAATTTGGCTTACCTACTGTCGTGTTATTACCACCAAGATTGGCTGGATGAGTGGGGCTCTGAATCGAAATTGATCAGTCATTTTGCTAAGACTAATCCAGCCGAGATGGTTTCAGGATGCGTGGAAGAGATCGGTGAAATCATCAAAAGCGAAATGACGGATGAGGCTGTTTTGGCAGTTTTGAGCAAAAAATTCAGAGGGGAAAATTTGCCCTATGAAAAGCATGGCGGAGTAAGACTGTGGTTGAAAGCGCTCTCTGAGTGGATCGAGACGGGTTGTTAGGTTTGGAGATTTTTCGGTGTTTCCGTGTTTCTGCTACTGGTTGTAGAACGCGATGAGGTCTAGGTTGGGACGACGTGGAAGTCGTCCTTACCATCGGCTGCGATTGCTGTGGTTACTTGGTTGCTGAAGTCTAATTGAAGTAGTTAATAGTTGAAGGAGATGCCGTGAAATTCGTTTTAGCCGGGTGTTCTCTGGCGGCCCTACAGGCCGCAGACTTTGTTTCCGGCCGGTACCCAAGGCAGTCAAGCTGCCTTGGGCTATGCTCTATTGGCCCTTTGGGCCAATCGGAGTGTTGAGGCTCAAAGGCATTTCTTAACGGGGAGGGGCGGAGTTGTGTTCCGCTTACGGCGTAAATGGCGAGGTGGGTGCAATAATATTTCCCTGGAATCGCGATTTAAGTGTTTAAGAATAGGTTAAGCTGTTGATTTCCAGATTGTTGCGTTGCTTTTAAATATTTTTCAGAAAAGGGGACCATGGACAGCCGTTGTCCTAGGTCCCTCTTTAAGATAGGTGGCATGAAGGTAAGTTTTGGAAAGGAGGGCGGGGCGGAAAGGGCGGTAAATAGCCGTAACCTTCCCTTGGCATGGCTACGTCTAAATAGGGAACATATCCCTTGCGCGGTTTGGGCGGATAGAGTGTCATTCAGGCACAGCCTTACCCACCGGTCGCACGGAATATCATCCAGTGCTGCCTTAGTCTCACTATGGGGCGGCTTAAACCGATACGCTATGCAAAAGGCCAACCGACTCTCGCTGTGGTTACTGACTTGCCTTGCCTCCATTTCCCTCATCGCGCCGCTGACTGCTGCTCCGTCGGTCAAGCAACCGAGCGCGAGTGAGCGCTGGACGAACTTGGAAAAGGCGGACTCACCGAGCTTCCGCCGCCATGTGGTGCCGTTGATGAGCCGGTCGGGTTGCAGCGGCCGTGAGTGTCATGGATCGTTCTCCGGTCAGGGCGGATTTCAACTTTCCCTGTTCGGTTATGATTTTGAGAAGGATCACAAGGAGATTACGGATGACCAGGAAGACGGCGTGCGGGTGGACAAGAAGGATCCGACGCAGAGCCTCATCCTCCTGAAGGCGACGAATGAGGAGCATCACAAGGGCAAGGAACGCATCAAGAAAGGTTCATGGGAATATAATCTGATCCTGAAATGGATCAGCGAGGGGGCGAAGATCGATGTTGCCGAGACGGGTGAGTTTGAGCGGTTGGAAGTTTTGCCGAAGGAAATCGTTTTCAAGAAGACGGACGAGACGGTGCAACTCCGGGTGCTGGCGCATTGGAAAGACGGCACAGTGGAAGATGTGACGCAGATCACGCGCTTCCGTACGAATGATGACACGGTCTCCAATGTGTCGGATACGGGTGAAGTGAAGTGCACCGGTCCCGGCGACACACACATCGTGGCTTTCTATGACAACGGGGTGCATCCCATCCCGGTGATGTTGCCGGTGAGTGACAAGGTGGGGCCGAAGTATCCGAAGATCGTGACGAACACCAAGGTGGATGAACTGGTGCTCGATAAGCTGCGCAAGGTGGGCATCGTGCCATCTGATAAGGCGTCTGACACGGAATTCCTCCGCCGCGTGAGCTTGGATGTGACGGGCACATTGCCGACGCCGAGCGAGGTCCGTGAGTTTGTCGCAGACAAATCGGCGGACAAGCGCGCAAAGAAAATCGACGAGCTGCTGAACCGTCCGGCGTATGCTGCCTGGTGGGCTACGCAGATGTGTGATTGGACCGGAAATAATGCCGCGCAGCTCCGGGGTGCGGGCGAGAAAGACTTTAACACGGAACTATCCCGGCTCTGGTATGACTGGATCGAGGCGCGCATCGCGAAGAACGAACCTTACGACAAGCTGGTGGCGGGTATCGTGCTCGCGACGGGGCGCACGAGTCCGGATCAGTCCTACTTGGATTATGCCAAGGAGATGTCGTCCTACCTCACGAAGAATCATCCGGCGGATATCGCGGACCGGCCGAACATGCCGTTCTTCTGGCTGCGACAGAACGTGAGGAAGCCACAGGAGAAGGCGTTGGCGTTTGCTCACAGTTTCCTGGGGGTACGCATCGAGTGTGCTGAGTGCCACAAGCACCCTTTTGATCAATGGACGAAGAATGACTTTCAGCAGTTCCAGGCGTTCTTCGAGCCGATCAGCTACGGAGCGAACTCCAACGTGAAGGAGACAGTCAGCTACAAGTCGATGGCCGAAAAACTGAGGGAGGAAACGGGCGAGACGGACAAGAAGAAGCAGAAGAAGGCGGTGGAAGCGGCTTTTGAGAAATTGGTACGTGCCGGTGAACCAGCGCCGTGGCAGGAATTGTTCGTGAAGCGTATCTCGACCCGCAAGCTGTCCGATAAGGAGATCGCCAAGCTGAAGCAGAAGAACCCGAACTACAACAGCCGTGTGGCCACACCGAAGATTCTCGGTGGTGAGGAAGTTTCCCTGACGGATTATCCTGATCCGCGGGCACCGTTGATGGACTGGATGCGTGATCCGCAGAACGCTTATTTCGCCCGCTCTTATGTGAACCGGGTGTGGGCGAACTATTTCGGGCGCGGCATCGTGGAACCCGCAGATGACATGAACCTGGCGAACCCGCCGGTGAACAAGGAGCTGATGGATTATCTGGCGGAAGGGTTCGTCGCGAAAGGTTTCGATATGAAGTGGCTGCATCGCGAGATCCTCAACAGCGATACGTATCAGCGCACGTGGAAGCCGAATGACACGAACCGGCTGGATGAAAAGAATTTCAGCCACATGGTGCTGCGGCGATTGCCAGCAGAGGTGGCGATGGACGCCATCGCTTTAGCGACAACTTCATCCCAGCAACAATCCATTTTCGCGGGTGACATCGAGAAACGGGCTATCGGTCCCAATGTGGGTTCAGGCCGGAAAGGGCAGAGCGGCTATGCGCTGACGACCTTTGGCAAACCGGCGCGGTTGACGAATTGCGATTGCGAGCGCACGTCTGATCCGACGCTGCTCCAGACGCTGTTCACCCGGAATGATCCGGAGTTGCTCACCAAGCTGGAGGGCAGCTCGAAAGACAATGCTTGGATCACCGAACTTCGCCGCATGAACGGCAGCTTCAGTGCCGAGGAGAAAAAGGCGGATGGTGAATTGCGCAAGGCGCGGGCTACCCGTCAGAACTTGAAGAAGCGCAAGGAAATGGCTTTGGCCAAGGGTAACGCCAAGCCAGAGGAACTGAAAAAGGTGGATGAACTCATCGCGGCGACGGAGGCGAAGGAAAAAGAACTGACCGGCACACCGAAGGCACCGGCTTTCAATCAGGAAGAGGTCATCCAGGAAATCTATCTGCGGACCGTGAGCCGTTTCCCGACAGCCGACGAGATGGCGAAGGCCAAGGAGGACTTGGCCAGCGCGAAAGACCCGGTAGATGGCGTGCGTGATGTCCTTTGGGCGATGTTGAATGCCCGTGAATTTTTGGTGAACCACTAATCGAACAATACTATGGCAACCCACTCTTATTGTGATGGCGTAAACCGTCGTGACTTCCTGCGTGTCGGGGCGCTGGCCGGCATCGGCCTGAGCTTGCCGAACTTCCTGCAACTGCAAGCGCAGGGCGGCGTGACGCCTGCCAAGGGCAAGGCAGCTATCTTTGTACGGCTCTCGGGCGGACCGAGCCATATGGATACGTTCGATCTCAAACCGGACGCACCCGATACGCATCGCGGCGAGTTCAAAGAGATCGCGACAAACGTGCCGGGCGTGCGTATCAGCGAGCATCTCCCCAAGCTGGCGCAGTGCGCGGACAAGTTCACCATCTTGCGCGGCGTGAGCCATACGCTCGCCGCTCATGAATTGGGCACTGCTTACATGATGACCGGAAACCGCCCCATCGCCTCGCTGCGGTATCCGAGTTACGGCTCGGTGGTGTCGCGCGAGATGAACGCACCGGAATATCTGCCTCCTTTTGTGGCCATCCCGAACTACGGCAATTACGCCACCGGTTTCATGGGACCAGAGTACGGGCCGTTTGAGACAGGCTCAGCGCCGCAAGCGGGTCGGGCGATGGAAGTGCGCGGGCTGGCCTTGCGCAATGGCGTGACGCTCGAAGATGTGGATCGCCGTCAGAACTTGGTAAAGCGTTATGACACGGCCTTCGGCGAATACGCGAAAGAAGACAAACTGCTCGCGGGCATGGATCAGTTCGGCCAGAAGGCTTACGAGATGATGCGCTCGGAGAAATCGCGTGAGGCGTTCGATCTGCGCAAGGAATCGGAGAACATCACAAAGATGTTCGGCACGGACCAGTTTTCCCAGAGCTGTCTCTTGGCGACGCGGCTCGTGGAGTCAGGTGTGCGGTTCGTCACGGTGACGCTCGGCGGCTGGGATACGCACCAGAACAACTGGGAGACATTGAAGAATAAGAACCTGCCGACGCTGGATGCAGGGCTCGCGGGATTGTTCACTTCTTTGGCGGCGAAGGGGATGTTGGACACCACCTCGGTGTTCGTGACGGGTGAATTCGGGCGCACTCCGAAAATCAATGCGCGCGGCGGTCGCGATCACTATCCGCGGGCGATGTTCTGTCTGCTCGCCGGTGGTGGTATGCAAGGTGGTCAGGTCATCGGTGCTTCGGATGCCAAGGGTGAAGGTCCGAAAGACAAGGCCATCACGCCGGATGATGTGGCGGCGACGTTCTATCGCTCGTTGGGTATTGATCCGACGAAGGAATACCACACGCCGAGCGGTCGCCCGGTCATGATTGTGCGTTACGGCAAAGTGATCAACGAGATGTTCAGCTGAATTTCAGCAACGCAACAGACTTTCCCCGACTGCGTATCGACGTAGTCGGGGTTTTGTTTTATCGATTGAAGCAGCTTAGGCGCCTTTCTTATCCGTCAGCACCACATAAAAGGCATGAACAATGCCGGGTATGAAGAAGCAGATGGAGAGGGCAATGTTGATCCAAAGATGTGTCGTAGCACCTACTTGCAGGGCCACCGCCACCGGAGGAAAAAGACGCAGAGGATTAGTTTGACGATTTTCATATTTCGAAAACTAGTTTAGCCAAGCCCCTGAGAGGCCAAGCAGACTCAAAGACCTGCTGTAATTGTTCTTAGCAGAATCCCCGAGTTTAGGCAATCAGCGTTGTGGTGTTACATTGTCGGGTAGGTTTGATGGATAAATCCCGCTCGACACTGCGGGTAAGTTTCCCACACTTCTCTTTGCTGGTGGCTTTGCAACCCGTTACCGGCATTTCCACTGTGGAACGCACTGTGACCGAACCAACTGCCCCCGCATTTCCGCCGGGCATCCGGAATGTCTTTGCATTTGCGGCCTGTAATGCGCTGTCCTTCCAGATAGTCCTCGGCAGTCCTATGATCCTTTATGCGAAGGCGCTGGATGCCAGCGCTACCGTCCTAGGGATCATCGCGGGCATGATGCCGCTCTTGGTCATCTTCCAGATACCAGCGGCGAAACACGTCGCGCGCGTGGGCTACAAGAACTTCGTGCTGGGTGGCTGGACCATTCGGGTCGTCTTCATCTTCTTGATGGCGCTGGTGCCTTTGGGAGAAGTTTTCCTGAGTAAGGAGTCGCGTCTGTCGCTGATGCTCTTCCTGCTTTTCTTTTTCAACTTGTCACGTGGCATCTCCAGTTGTGGCTGGTTGCCTTGGATCACTTCACTCATTCCGGCAGAGATCCGGGGCACTTATCTCACTCGCGAGGCGGCTATGGTCAATATCGCCAGCTTTCTGACCATCATCATCGCGGCTATCTCGCTCGGGCAAAATCCTCAGGCCTGGCAATTCTCCGTCATCATCGCTTTTAGTGCGTGTGCTGGGGCAGTAAGTCTGTTCTTCATGAAACGCATCCCGGAAGTGGCTGCGCCTGCGCAAGTGGCCAGTTCGAATACGCCTGTGCCATGGAAGGAAATCCTGTTCTATCCGCCGTTCTTGAAGTTGATCATTGCGAGCATGGCGTGGTCTTTTGCCTATGGCGGCATGGGTGCTTTCCCGATAGCGTATCTGAAAGTCAGTGCTGGGATTCCGGAAGGAAAAATCCTTTTCCTTACTGCTGCCATGTTTATCGGTGGCCTGTGCAGCTTGTGGTTATTGGGGGCGCGATTAGACCGCTTGGGCAGCAAACCCGCTTTGGCCTTGGGTCATGTGCTCTTTCTGGGGATCGCTGCTGGCTGGTTCCTTTTGGCTACTAAGGTAGTGGTGGTCTCCGTTCCGAGTGTGCTGGTGTTGATGTTCCTAACGGGCTTGAGTGCGTCTGTTATCGGCATGGCGACCACGCGCCTGGCTATGGGGGTGGTGCCGGAGATGGGGCGTTCTCATTTCTTCGCGCTTTACTCAGTGGCGGGTAGCTTGGCACTGGGCATTGCTCCGGTCGCTTGGGGCGTGATGATTGATGTGATGCAGAATGCCGAGATTGTCTGGCACGGACTGGACCTAAACCGCTACGCCTGGTTTTTCCTAGCCGTGTTCATTGCTTTCCTGATTTCACTGACCCAATGCCATCGGCTGCAAGAGCCGACGGCTGCGAGTATGGAAGATTTGTTGAAAGACATTCTCGGCCAAACGCCATTGCGGGTCTGGTTCCGCTTCTGGCAACGCTTCTAATTGGAAACAGAAAGTGCCGGACATGAACATGCCCGGCACTTCACCTCCTTGGCGTCCGGTTTATTGTGCTTTCACCGTAGCCGCCAAAAGTGTCTTTCCCTCAGGCCGGCTGCACTTCACCTGCCAGTAAACCCGCAGCACACACAGCAACGTGACTGCCATGAAGACGGCGCAGGCCATAAAGATTTTGGTGGGATGAAAATGGAATTTTCCGGCCGCCACATAATCCACTCCCGAGGCCAGAAAGACGCCGACAAACGAAAGCAAGTTGGCGGCTGCGAGGATGCTGCCCTTCTCGGATTTCTTAGGACGATGCTGCAACATCGCAGACACCGGGACGATGAAGAAGCCTCCAAAGAACCCGAGGAAGCTCAACGCGATACCGAACGGGATCGCGGGTAATCCTGGCCACGCCAGAATCGTGCCGGCAACGGTCATGCCAAGGATGCCCGCCGGAATCAGTCGATACTCGATGTGGTTGTGCGAGAGGAATCCAGCAGCGAAACTGCCGATGCCGATACCGATGGCCAGCGCCGTTTGGAGATAACCGTTCTGCGTGTCACTCAACATGAGCACCGTTTTGGCGTGTACCAGCAGATTCATCTGCAGCACAGCGGCGAGAAAAAAGAACCACATATTGCCCCAGTTCGCGAGCCAGAGTCCCTTATCCTTGCGCATGGTCTGTAGCTGTTTGCCAAGTTCACCGACGAAGTTCGGGTGAAACTTTTTATGCGGGGCCGCTGCTGGCACATGCGTGATGCCACCGCTCAGGAAGTAACCCACGATCGCCAACCCGGCCAGGATCAGGCCCGACCACGCATGTGCCCCTTGCAGATGTTCCGAAAGGATCGCTCCGGTCATCGTGCCCGTGATAATGGCCACGAACGTGGTGAGTTCGAGGATGCCATTACCCCACGAGAGTTTTTCATCCGGCACCAGCTCGGGGAGCAAGCCATACTTCGAAGGGCCGAACAGCGCGCTGTGCACGCCCATGAGAAATACTGAGGTCAGTTGGATGGGGAGGTTTTCCATCGCCAATCCGATGGAAGCCAGTCCCATGATGCCGAGCTCGAACAGTTTGATGGCCCTCGTCACGGTGCGTTTGCTGTAATGATCGGCCAGCCAGCCGCCCAGCATCGAGAAGACAATGAAGGGCAGGGCGAACAAAGCGCCGACGATCGGCACCAAGGTGTCACGCTTCTCTGGAGGCAGCCCCATCCCGAGAATGAGAAAGATGACGAGGTTCTTCAGGGTGTTATCCGAGAAGGCACCTTGGAACTGCGTCGCGATCAGACTCCAGAACCCCTTTTGCCAACCGGTAGAATTATTCTCGTTTCGATTCATGGTAGAAGGACGGTTGGTTGCTTAGGCGGACAGCAAGTGGTTGTTCTTGGTGAACAGTTTTTTCAGTGCGAGATGCGTGGGGGTATAGACCACCGTAAACAAAGCACCCATCCATACGATGAGATATGTCGTTGTAGCCAGCCATTCCTGCGGCTTGGCGTCATCCAGACCGAATACATAATTCACGTTCACCGGTATCTTCGGATCGGGCAGTTGAGCTCCCGCAGGCGGCAGAAAGAAGAAGGCGATCAAGCAAAGTGACCAACCGAGGATGGTCCACGAACCGAATGCCCTTCGATCATAGCCCAGCTTGGCCACTAGATAGACGAGGAGGAACGGCAACCAGCCGTGGAACAAGGAAAGCCCGCGCAAGAACAGGGAACGGTTTTCATCGAACATATATGCCGTCATGCCGGTGAGTTTCACTCCCAGCAGTTGCCCGGCGAAATCGATCACCCAGAGCGCTTGTGGAATGAGGATGCCCACCGCGGCCATGGAGATGAGCAGCTTATTCTCCCTCCATATGCCGATGAGCGTCAGGATGAGAGCGACGTCGCAGAAGTAGAGAAAGTTGGTGGGGCCATAGTTGTGCAGATACACGGGTATCAACACCCCCATGAACGTCGTGTAGGCGAGTTTAAGCCAAAGCGGGATGTGGTTGGCTACGGCCGCCGCCTTGCCCCGAGGTTCGTTGTGATGTGTTTGCATGTCTGTGCCGGTTGTGATTCCTGCACAGACTACTACCGCGAACCGGGCGGAGAGCGTTAATTGATAAAACAAAGCCCTACATTGAGGGAAACAATGTAGGCCTGATGGG